>NZ_JAVIMC010000048.1:0-56015 GCF_031196995.1 Acinetobacter sp. 12966 | reverse complement strand
GGTTTTAAGACACCAAATCAAATGGCCGAAGACTTTTATAAGTTGGCTGCCTAGAATCTCCCAAGGGAAAGTCTCCTGATAATTCAGCGTATATCAAAATTCGTGGTAGATATCATCAAAGTCTTGAAGATAGTACTACTAGACCTTTGCTACAATTTATTCAATTATTAATGAAACACGAAAAAATTTTAGAATTCAAACGACTATCTAGTCCACTCTTAAGCTCAAGACTCTTAAATTATTTTTTATATGTTTATGATCGAAAGCAATTAAGTTTGGAGAGAGTCTTGGGCTTAGATATAACCAAGACGGCAAACCGTAAAGTAATAAATGATTTAATACATGACTTCATCTACCCGTATGATGTCTTTCTAAAAAAATTGCTTCAGGTAGACAGTAAAAGGGGGCAATCCACTGAAATAGAGCAATTGATACGCATTCCTCTACATAAGACTAGGCTGCTTAAGGTTAAAAATTATTTAAATCAGGCTATGAAAGGGGACGTTGTCGTTGTTAGATGTCAGTTTAGTTGTGAGACGAAGGGCGTGCATTTAAAGCAAAAGGCAATGTCGTCCTTATTTTATCAAATGATACATGCGGGTAAACGGCGTAAGCCCTTATCAGCAATTACGGCATATCTGGGCTTTTGGGAATGGTCTACCAAAAATGATGTGGTCGATAAGCTTACGGCAAATGTCTATTTTATTTTTAAGTCTTCTATATTAAATGATTTTCCTGACATCTATTGGGAAATGGAGGTGGCTTGGAAAAACACATTGAATAAGCATGCTCAGATTTATGAGTCTGAGAGTAATATTCGGTTTAATTACCAAGCTGAGTTTGCTAAAAAAGTTCTCATAAATTCAATAGATGATTTTGCTACTGAACAAGTAATTATTGAGAATATAAACAGGAAATTAAAAAAGCAATTTATTGACTATATTTCATCATTGGTCGTTTATCGTGATTTGTTGGATGATGATTTCTATGCAACTACCCCAAAGTGGTTGATCCGTGGTACAGAGCCTAGAAAGGCCAAAGCTAAAAAAATGAATAAGATGAAAGTGATCAAAAAAGTTGATAAATCTAGGGGGGAGCTTTAGCTCCCTTATTTTTAATTGTATTTTTTTATATAAAAATAGTAAGCTCTATCCAATGACCATACAGAAGTAAAAAACGAAGTGGCAGGTTTTATAAGAAGACTTTGGATCAAATGGAGTATTAGGGATATGCAATACTAAATTTTATTTTTTCAAATGCTCAGGATAATAAAAAATAAAAATGGTTTGGAATAGTTAATTTATAAATTTAATAGCTTTTGTAATTCATAATTTTAAGTTGAAAGTATAAACTTAATAACGTAAATTTAAAAATCGAGAATTACTCTATTATCATTATTTTGTTGAAAATTATTATTTAAAAGTTTTAGGGCGCGGAATGTATTTAGCACAACTCAATATTTTTAACTTTAGAAAGTTATCTAATGCAAAAATTAATTTTCAACCTGGTTTAAATATTTTAGTGGGGCCAAATAACGTAGGGAAGACTGCGATTATAGATGCTTTAAGAGCATTATTGGCAGGACATGACGAACCATATCCTCGGTTAGATGTAAACGACATTCATTGTCCAAAAGACGGTACTTCATTTGGAGATATTACTTTTGAATACATTTTTCGTGAACTAAGTTTAGAAGATGAGGCAGATTTTTTAGCAGCACTTGTACAAGATACAGAGGGAAAATTTGAAGTTCGTATTTCAGTTCGTTATTCAGACCCAGATAAAGTAGGTAGATTACGAGTTAAACGTTGGTGTGGAGATCAAGAGGAAAATAATTTAACTATTGAGATGCTAGAAAATCTACGAGGAGTATATTTACCAGCTCTCAGAGATGCCTCACAAAGTCTTAGGCCAGGTAGAGCAAGCCTTTTAGCTCGTTTATTTCATCTTCTAGCTGATGATAAGGGACGTGAGGATATTAATATAGAATTATCAGCTTTAGACGATAAATTAAAAAAACATGAACCTTTAATTAATACAAATACAGCAATTATTTCACGACATGACGCTATGCTCGGTTCTCAATTATCACAACTGTTAGAGATTGGATTAAGTGTCAGCGATTTTCAACGATTAGCATCTAGGCTTTCACTCTCAGTTGATAATTTTGATATCGAGCAGAATGGGTTAGGTTTTAATAACTTGATTTTCATGGCTGTGGTACTTAGTGAACTTAGTAAGAACACAGATGCGAGTTATCGCGGTCTCATAGTAGAAGAACCAGAAGCTCATCTTCATCCTCAATTACAGGCTGTACTTTTACGTTATTTGGAAAGCGTACAAACAGTTGATGGAGAAAAACCTGTACAAATTTTTGTAACAAGTCATTCACCTAATTTTGCAAGTATTGCTGATCTTAATAGTCTTATATGTCTTGTAGATACTAGTTCAAATATAAAGGCGTACTCACCAATAACAACACCGTTTAAAACAGGTAAACGTGAGAAGCTAAAACGTTATTTAGATGTCACTCGTGCGGAACTTTTTTTTGCCCGTCGAGTGATTTTTGTTGAGGGCGCAGCAGAGTTGATGTTGATCAATATTCTTGCTGATAAAGCAGGTTTTAATCTTCGTGAACATGGTGTGAGTCTAATTAGTGTAGAGGGTTTGAATTTTGATTGTTTTTTACCTCTGTTTGGGGAAAATGCACTTAATATTAAAATATCGGTTATTACAGATGCAGATCCTTCAGCCTTACAATGTGAAGATGATGGCTTAAAGGAACCTGTTTATCCGTCATTAGGTGAGGAAGTTGAAATTTCTAGAAATACAATAAATTTGAAGGAATATGAAAATAATTTCGTGAGAGTATTTCATGGATTAAAGACATTTGAATATGATTTTGCTCTATATGAAGATAACCGGTTTGCAATGATTGAAGCGTTGAAAATGATTCATCCCAAAATTGCAATTAAAGTTCAAGATGAGGTTAGTGAAGCCGTAGATAATTCTAATAAAGCTCGAGCTTTATTTAGCGGAATGTTTGAACGTTCAAAAAATATGAGCAGCAATGTTCAGAAAGGAAAATTTAGTCAAGCTCTAGCTGAGGTACTTACTGACCCTAAAGGATCTATGTCTTGTGTTGTTCCAGAATACATCATTAATGCTATTGAACATGTTTGTGACATCAGTAATAGCTGCTCAGGTGAAAAAAGAGAAGTTAAGGTGGCTTCTTCCTGTGAGGCTGACCCATGATGATAAATTTTTCTAATGAACAGTCTGATATTATAAATGCTCCTCTTGAACCAATTTCTGTGATTGCTTGCGCCGGAAGTGGTAAAACTTGGACTGCAGTTCACAGACTTATAGAAATGCGAAGGCGTATTGGAGAACAGCGTGGTCGTATTGCATTATTATCTTTTTCTAATGTCGCAGTAAGTACTTTTAGTAAAATTTATAACGAATTAGCTCAAGGTATATCAGGCTTTGGTAGAAGTCGTGTTGAAATAGATACACTTGATGGATTTATTTCAAAGAATATATTAAATCCTCATGCTGTTAGAACCATGCAATGTAAAAAATTACCTTTTTTAATTGCAGGTACTGAGCCTTTTTTAAAGAACCAAGCTTTTCATTTTTGGATAGAGACTAAAGAAGGTCGAAAATTTCCTATTCAGCCTAACGCATTGCATAATGTTATTGTAAATTTTCAAGATGGAATACCAAGCTTTCTTTATCGTCAACATAATTCTTTACTAGTAATCAATAATGCTGAAAAAGTGGTAAGGAACTTAGGGGAGAAAGGTGCATATACTCATGAACTAGGTAGATATTGGTGTTATAGAACCCTTAAAGAACAACCTGCAATTTTAAGTGCTTTAGTATGTCGCTACCCATATATAATAATTGATGAAGCACAAGATATTGGTACATCACATCAAGCTATTTTAGAGCTATTAATAGAGGCTGGGGTTCAACTGACTCTGATTGGTGATCCGAATCAAGGGATATATGAGTTTGCTGGTGCTGATGGAAGCTTCCTTTCCCAATATGGAAGGAAGTCGGGAGTGAAAACATATCCTTTGACTTGTAATTATCGATCTATATTACCAATTTTGAACGTTGCTAATAAGTTGTCATCTCGTACTGATGAGGCTTATAGAAAAGTTCCCGTGACTTTTCAGGGAGCCTATTTTATTTCCTATAAAGCTGATGAAAAAGAACAGCTAATTTCAGCCTTTTGTGCAGAACTTCAGAAAGTGAAATTAAGTATGAATAAATCTGCAGTTCTTTGTCGGAGTCGTACGCATGTTGACGAGCTTGCAGGTAGAAATATTGAGGCAGGCCAAGGTATCGTTAAAATTTTTGTCGAAGCCACAATTTTAAGAGATAGGGCATATGATTATAATAAAGCCTTTAATAAAGTAATCCGTTGTTTAATTAGCCTTTTAAATAATCCACCTGAAAACTTTATGGCTATGATTAGTAAGTCTAATGGAGATTCTGAAATGTCTGAACTCCGTCGGGTTATTTGGGAATTTGTGCGCAATCCAAATGATGGACTTCCATCGGCAGAATTAGTTGCTAATAAATGTTGGCATTCTAAGTTGAAAAATAATGTAGAGAAGCTATTACAAACTTTGGAATGTAATTTCGGTTTAATACCTGAGAAAAATTTAGGAGTTAAGTTAGCAAATAAAAGCCTACCGAATACTCCATTGATCCCGGAATCTGATTTAGTAAATAATTTACGTTCTGTAATACGTATTGATACAGTACATCAGGCAAAGGGTGAAAGCCTTGATGCGGTACTTTATCTTGCTACTGAAAAATCACACATACAAAACTTATTAAATGGAACAGATACTGAGATAGGGCGTATAGGCTATGTAGCCATTACAAGAGCAAAGGAACTATTGTGGTTGGGAGTGCCAGAAAACTGTATAGCAAAATTCAGAGGAGAATTAATAAATAAAGGCTTTATTGAGATTGGAAGGAATTAATCATTAATTAGTTTCCTATTTGGGTAAATAGCAACTGTAAATTTTGGGTTATAGCAAATTGCTAAGTATTACAGAAAAATAATGTCTAAACAGTTCTTTTTACTGTATCAGCATATATTCTTGATCTAGGTTGTAGGACAGAATGCGATAGTTTGGTTTTTAAGAACAAAGGTTATTATGTTAATGCTATGAATTATTCAGAAGAACTTGTTAAAAAGGCGATGAAACTTACTGCCATTTCAGTGATATATCAAACTTTCTATAAGATAGGTGACGTGGCCGTTTATGATGTATTTGTACATGTGTATCTTCATTACATTGAGAATGTGATCACTTAAGCAAATAAATACTTAATTTCATCAGCTAGATATGGCAAAGTAACGCCATCCTAAAATAATGATTTTGGTTGATTTTTAACATGACCCAAGTACAGCTTCAAGAACTGCAAAAACGACTATGGAACATCGCTAATGACCTTCGCGGTAAGATGGGTGCAGATGAATTTCGTGACTATATTTTGGGTTTAATCTTCTATAAATATCTATCTGAAAAAGTACTAAACAGTGCCAACCAAGAGCTAAAAGAAGAAGGCTTACAGTTTAGTGATCTAGATGCTGAGAATGCAGAGCATCAAGAATTTTTAGAAGCACTCAAACAAGAAAGCCTTGAAAACATGGGTTTCTTCTTAGAGCCAACTCAGTTGTTCCATACGCTCGCAGACCGTGTTAGAAATAATAAGTTTATTTTGGATGAACTGATTCAGACTTTAAAAGCGATCGAACAAAGCACGCTAGATGCTGAGTCATCAGAAGATTTTGCACATTTGTTTGAGGATATGGATTTAACTTCGACCAAGCTAGGCAACAATGCGACTGATCGAAATGAATTGATTTCTAAAGTGTTAATACATTTAGATGCGATTGATTTTGATATCTCGAATACTGAAGCTGATGTACTGGGTGATGCGTACGAGTACTTGATTGGTCAATTTGCATCAGGAGCAGGTAAGAAGGCAGGTGAGTTCTATACACCACAAACGGTATCGACTTTGCTTGCACGTATTGTGACGCTAGGCAAAGACCGTTTGCGTAGCGTATATGATCCGACTTGTGGTTCGGGCTCTTTGTTATTGCGTGTTAAGCGTGAAGTTGGAAATAATGTCGATGCCATCTACGGTCAGGAAATGAACCGCACCACGTATAACTTGGCGCGAATGAACATGATTCTGCATGATGTTCATTTTTCTAAGTTTGACATTAAGCAGGAAGATACTTTAAAAAAACCACAGCATATGGACATGAAGTTCGATGCGATTGTGGCTAACCCGCCGTTTTCTGCAAAGTGGTCTGCTGATCCATTATTTTTAAGTGATGAGCGTTTCAAGTCTTTTGGTAAGCTGGCACCGAGTTCTAAAGCAGATATGGCATTTGTTCAGCACATGCTCTACCACCTTGACGAAGAAGGAACATTGGCGATTGTACTGCCTCATGGTGTATTGTTCCGTGGTTCGAGTGAAGGGCATATCCGTCAGCATTTGATTGAAAAGATGAATGTGGTGGATGCGATTATTGGCTTACCTGCCAATATCTTCTACGGTACTACTATTCCAACTTGTGTACTGGTGCTGAAAAAAAACCGTGAGAATAAAGACAATATTCTGTTTATTGATGCAAGTAATGAGTTTGATAAGCAGAAGAATCAAAACAAGCTATTGCCTGAGCACTTAGATAATATTTTAGGCGCATTTGAAAACCGTCAGGATATTGATAAATATGCCAAGGTTGCCTCAATTCAAGAGGTTCGAGAGAACGATTACAACCTCAATATTCCACGTTATGTGGATACCTTTGAAGTGGAAGCAGAGATTGATTTGAATGCACTTGCAAAACAACTTCAAGCCTTGGAAGTAGAAAGTCAAAATACTGATGCGGTGATTATGGAGTTTTGTAAAGAACTTGGGATTGATTCACCATTTTTGGAGGTGAAATAATGGCTTTACCACAGCTACGATTTAAAGGTTTTACAGCGGAATGGAGCAAAAAAAGATTAGATTCATTCCTTGAGCGAGTATCTAAACCAGTTGATGTTGTTGATGATCAGGAATATGTACAAATAGGAATTCGCTCACATGGTAAAGGGATTTTTCATAAAAAACCTTTAACAGGTAAGGAGTTAGGGAATAAAAGAGTTTTTTGGATCGTACCGAATGCTTTAGTGGTAAATATTGTTTTTGCATGGGAAAGAGCTATCGCTGTTACCTCTCAAAATGAAAATGGTTTAATTGCCTCACATCGTTTTCCAATGTATTTGCCTAAGAACAATTTATCAAATGTAGATTTTCTGCGTTATATGTTTATTACGGATAAAGGGCAGAGCTATTTAGAATTAGCTTCACCTGGTGGGGCTGGTCGAAACAAGACTTTAGGTCAGACAAATTTTGCAGAATTAAAAATAGATTTACCAGAAATAGAAGAACAAACCCAAATCGCTTCTTTTTTATCGGCAGTCGATGAAAAAATTAGTGAACTCACAAAGAAGCATGAACTGCTCAGCCAATATAAACAAGGTATGATGCAAAAGTTGTTTAGTCAGCAGATTCGTTTTAAAGCGGATGATGGGAGTGAGTTTAGGGAATGGGATAAAAAACAACTTTCAAGAATATTGACCGAAAGTTTAATTAAAGGGAGTAAGGGGGATAAAGCTAAAAAAATAACTGTTAAATTATGGGGGAAAGGCGTTGTCGCTAAAAATGAAGTATTCCAAGGTAGTGAAAATACACAATATTATAAGCGTTCAAAAGGTCAGTTGATTTATGGGAAATTAGACTTCCTTAATGGGGCTTTTGGTATTATTCCAGATTACCTAGATGGATATGAATCAACAATAGATGCTCCTGCTTTTGATGTTAATCAAGAACAATGTAACTCACTTTTTTTGTTTTATAGATTGTTACAGAAAGATTTTTATAAAAAAAATGGAGATGAGGCAGATGGTAGTAGAAAGGCTAAGCGGATCAACCAAAAAGTATTTTTGGCCATGTCAATCGATCTGCCTAGTTTAAGTGAACAAACTAAAATCGCTAATTTTTTATCGACAATTGATCAAAAAATAGACAAGGTTTCACAGCAGATAGAAGAAACCAAACAGTGGAAAAAAGGCTTGTTACAGCAAATGTTTGTATAAAGTAAAAGCAGTATTAAGCAACATCAATACTGCTTTTTTATTGAGATTTCATCATGAAGAACATAGAACAAAAAACTAAAGATTTAAGCCAAAATTTGCAGGATTGGCTTCAGAAGCATTTTGGCTCTAAAGATATTGCTCAGTATAAAAACGTGGCTTTGAGTCTGATTTTCTACAAATTTTTATCAGATCAATTTGAACAGTTTGCGAATAAAAACTTAGCAGGTGAAGCAGAGTACTGTGAGTTAGATGAATGTGAACATGCAGAATACATTATTGCTCTAAAGGAAGAAGGACAAATCTCTTTAGGATACTTTATTCAGCCTAAATATCTAATCAGCTCACTCGCAAAAGCCTATGCCAATAATGATGAGTACTATTTTTTAGAAGATTTTGATCAAGCCATTCTTCAATTTCAACAGAGTTTGACAGAGCAATCCATTCAAGTATTTGATGGATTGCTGAGTGATATTGATACCGCAAGCTCCTTGCTTGGGGGTTCAGGAAAGGCAAGAAATCAGGTCTTAGGATCAATGCTTGTTGATTTGAACTTGATGAACTTCTATCTACATGATGATTCTAAAATATTGGGTAAGGCCTTCTTTAGCATCATTGAATATATGGCAATGAGTTTAGGGAAAAAGAAAGGCGACTTTTATACGCCTGCTCATGTATCTGCATTATTGGCAAGTATTATTCATACGGAAAAAAGTCGAGTTCGTAGCCTCTATGATCCTACCTTTGGTTCTGGTTCATTGTTGATTCAGACTGATCAAACTTTAGAATTTGTAGATCAAATCTATGGGCAAGACCTAATCGATGGTAACTTAAAAACAGCTCGAATGAATTTTTTGATTAATGGCTATCATTATTCAAAACTAAAATTAGAAAGCGAAGATACTTTAGAAAAGCCAAAACATTTGGATATGAAATTTGATGTCATTGTGTGTAATCCGAAGTTTTCACAAACTTGGAATAATGACAATGCTAAAAAGAGTGATCCAAGATTTGCACCTTATGGAAAGCTAGCACCGAAAACAAGGGCTGACTTTGCTTTTATACAACATATTGTCTATTCCTTAGCGGACGATGGTATTGCTGTCGTGCTGATTCCTCATGGGGTTCTATTTAGAGATAAAGCTGAAGGGGCTATTCGTGAGTTTTTACTTGAACGCTTGAATTGTATTGATGCAGTAATTGGCTTAGCGAAAGATCTATCTCCTGTGATAGACACAGAAGTTGCCATGTTGGTTCTAAAGAAAAATAGGAAAGTCGACGATAAAGTACTCTTTATCAATGCCAAAGAATTTTGCGAAAAGCAGAAAGCGTTCAATATTATTTCGCAAACTCAAATTGCTGAAATTACAGAAATTTATAAAACGAAAAAAATCATCCCTAAAATTTCTGAGTATGTGGGGCGCTCAAAAATTGTAGAGCATGGCTACGATCTTAAAATTCCACGCTATATAGACCTGTTCGAGCCTGAGCCTGACATTGATATAGATGATGTCGCATTCAAGTTAGAACAAATTGATGAAAACTTAGAGCAGATTGATTTAGATATTAGAAAGTATTGCGATGAGTTAAGTGTTCGTTATCCGTTTAAAATTTGATTGTTAAATATAAAAGAGGGGGGAGTAAAATGAAAATTGAATTAGATTGGTATGAACCAATGGAGCTAGGTAGTTCAAGTACATTAAAAGAGAATGTTAAGAATTTTGATTTTTCATTACTTCCTGAAATCTCAGGAGTCTATATTTTTTATAGAGAATATAGCAATTACCAAGAGGCTCTTTATGTTGGTAAGTCAGAAAATATTCGCACAAGAATGAAAGCTCACTTTAATAGCATGAAATTAATTGATGGACTGATAGATACGCCGAAGGGGCAAAAGAAGTTAATCTATGCAAAAGTCAAAACTCGGTCAGACTTGGCAAAAGCCTTAGCTCAAGCTGAAAAAGGGTTAATTAATCAATTAGATGATGAAAAGCATCCTTTGCTTAATCGTAAACTAATGAAAGATCAATATGATTATATTATTTCCAAAGGAAATGCATTAAGTATTATTGATGAAGAGATACCTGTATTTTCTAGTAAGGTTTAAATAGCTTATCATTGCATGAATTTAGCCATGCAATGATTTTCACTTTACTTTTTTAGATGTATCCAGTTGGGATGAATTACTAGCTATTTTACATCTCGACTTTTTTATAGCGATAATTGTACTGAGGCTTTTTCTTATCTTTTACGAGTTTTATCCGCGTAAAGAAACTTTGATTTATAACAGCCTCAAACATCTCCAACTCACTGACTTTCAAAGCACACTTTTTAGGGTCGGGATGATTTAAAATACGAGCTGAACCACTAGCTCCAATTCTAAAATTTAGCTCTTTCGTTTTTTCATTTTCTTGCATGACAGGAAAGAGTTTTTTCCATCAGAAGTTAGAAAATAAAATGGATCACTAAATTTTTCATCAAAAATTGCCATAGACCTTTCGCTGTATATGAAATGCGCTGAATTAGTGCTATTTTAACACTTTAAAATGATGTAAATCATTACATTATAAAGACCAAAGAAGAGATGGGCGAGTGAGTACACAAGTAGAACTTGAGCTAGAAAATAACTTCATTCAACAGCTTGAAGGGTTAGGCTATGAAAGAGTGTTATTACGAACAGAAAAGGCATTAGTCGATAACTTAAAACTGCAAATCCAGAAGCTCAATCAAATTCACCATGCTTTCTCAGAACAAGAGTGGAAACAAGTTTGGCATTATCTCACCAAAGAAACATCTGTCTTTGGTAAAGCACAATTATTACGTGATCGTTTCCCATTAAAATTCGATGATGGTACGGTCAAGCACCTATCTTTTCTTGGTGAAAATGCAACCGATAATATCTATCAGGTTTCTAATCAAATCGTATCTGACCATTCAGCCTTGAATGGTAAAACGAGTCGTTTTGATGTCACTTTGTTGGTGAATGGATTTCCTCTCATACAAGTCGAGTTAAAACGCCGTGGAGTAGAAATTCAACAAGCATTTAAGCAAACGATTGAATATGCAAAATCAGCCTATAAAGCAGGGGATGGATTATTTGGTTATATCCAGTTTTTTGTGATTAGTAATGGTGTCAACTGTTTGTATTATGCCAATGGTACCAAAAACATAGAATTTGCTTTTCCGTGGGCAGATGAAAATAATAAAAATATCAACGATCTTACTGAATTTACTAATGTCTTTTTGAATCCGAAACACGCATTTAAGATGTTGTCTCAGTACATTGTGTTACATCACTCAGATCAATTCTTAATGATCCTGCGTCCGTATCAAATTTATGCCATCGAACGCATGGTTGAGCATGTAAAAATATCTAAGGAAAATGCTTATATTTGGCATACCACAGGCTCAGGGAAAACCTTAACCTCGTTTAAGGCAAGTCAGTTACTGATTAAGAATCCTGAGATTCGTCGCGTAATTTTTGTCGTTGACCGTAAAGATTTAGATGAGCAAACCTACACTGAATTTAATGCGTATAGAGAAGGTTCGGTGGATAGTACGAACAACACTGCCAACCTCATTAAGCAATTACGCTCCTTAGATAATCGTCTAGTCTTAACTACCATTCAAAAGCTGAATAATGCGATTACCAAAGACCGCCATCAAAAGGAGATGGCTGATCTGCAAAAAGAAAAAGTTATTTTTATTTTTGATGAATGTCACCGTAGTCAGTTTGGTGAAACACATCAGAACATCAAACGCTTCTTTAAAAATGCACAAATGTTTGGTTTCACTGGTACACCAATTTTTGATGAAAATGGTTTAAAGAAATCAGGAGAGAAATTTACGACTGAATTTTTATTTCCTAAACGCTTGCATGAATATCTCATTGTGGATGCCATTACCGATCGTAATGTACTACCTTTCCAAATTGACTATTGGGGGAAATATAGCGCCACAGGTGAAACTGATAGTAATGAAAAAGTTGAGGAAATTGATAGTAAAGAGTTATACGACAACCCTGAACGTTTGGAAAAAATTGTTCGTCATATATTGAGTATCCACGATAAAAAAACTCGGAACAGAGAGTTTTGTGCCATGTTCTGTGTGAGTTCAGTTGAAAATCTCATTCAATACTACGAACTGTTTGAAAAAGTCCAAGCTGAAATGGTAGAGGACGCAGAAAGAAACAAGACCTATTTCCAACCAATTTCAGTGCGAACAATTTTCTCATTCGGTGTAGAAGAACAGGATCAGCAAAATACAGCAGACGAAATAGAAGCAGGTATGATTGCTGAAGAACCAGTGGATGCCCCAAATATTGTAGATGAGTCAAGAAAGGCAAAACTCGACAAGTATATTGCTCAATACAATGAAACCTATGGTTCAAGTTACAATACAACAGATAGCTTCTATGAGTACTATCAAAATCTTGGTAAGCGAGTGAAATTTTTTAACATCAAGTATGAGAAAGATGAGCAGATAGATTTACTTCTTGTTGTGAACATGTTCCTGACAGGATTTGATTCAAAACCATTGAATACGATCTATGTAGACAAAAACTTAAAATATCATGGTTTGATTCAGGCATTCTCACGTACCAATCGTGTTTATAAACCTTCAAAGCCATTTGGAAACGTAGTTTGTTATCGCAACTTAAAGCAAGCAACGGATAAGGCATTACGTTTGTTTTCTGATAAGAAACCATTCAGTAGTGTAACCATACCTGAAATGAGTGTGTTCTTAGAGCAGTATGAAACTGCTGTAGCACAGTTGAAAACACTGACTCCAAATTGTCAGGACGTAGATGATTTAAAACTTGAAGCTGAACAGTTGAAGTTTGTAGAAACCTTTAGGGAAGTTCTACGCCTGAATAACTTACTAAATATGTTTACTGAGTATGATAAAAACAAAGCGCCAATCAGTCCTCAAGATTTAGAAGATTATAAGGGGAAATATAAAGACTTATATAATCGTATCAAACAACCATCTGAGGGCAAAGATAAAGCTTCTGTCTTAGATGATATCGACTTCCAGCTCGAACTGGTGCATAACGACCGAGTGAATCAAGATTACATTATGGCACTGCTTGGGCTGATTGTGACTGCATCTAATCAAGCGCAGAAGGATCAACGTAGAAAAGAGTTGATAGATATGCTGAGTAATGATGCCAAGATGTACAACAAAAAAGACCTGATCGAAAAATTCATCAATGAACAATTACCAAAGATGATCACAGGGCAAACGGTGAAGCAGGCATTCTCAACATTTTGGGATGCAGAAAGAGCGCAAGCCTATGAAGGTTTCTGTCGTGATGAACAATTGAAAAAGCCTGAGTTTGATAAAGTTGCGGATAACTTTAATTTCACTGAACGTCTTCCATTGCCTCACGAAATTAAAGAACTACCCATTCAAAAACCACCGTTGCTGAAGCGTAATCGTTATTTCGCAGAGCTACATAGCAAGACCTCTGAATTGTTAAGCCGATACAGTTTGAAGTTGTAAGGTGCAATTGCGAAAGAATGAATGCGGGGACAGCTCAAGTCAGCCGAGGAGTTACTCGGGCGAAGGCTGTGCTTGTCACGCTATGATGAACATCTGAAGTGAATACTGAACAATAATGACTACCGCAACGCTAGCTCCGAGAGTAATTTCATTAAAAGAACTGTACCAACAGCATTTGAGTATTCCTGATTATCAACGTCCTTATAAATGGACAGAGAAGCATGTCAGGACACTGTTTGATGATCTGGATTATTTTGTAGCAGGGATTACTGCAAAGAACCGTGACGATGATCGTTACAAGTATCGTCTAGGGACAATTGTTCTTCACCAAGGCTCTGCGGAAGTAAAAAGCGATATCGTAGATGGTCAGCAACGGACATTAACTTTCTATTTAATTTGGCATGCTTTGCAAGCTAGAAAAGATCAATTCAATAAGTTGGATCTGCCTGAATTTAGTTTAGAAATTCCTGCTTGTCGCATTAGCCAAGAAAACTTACGCCGAAATTATGATGTGGTTGAAAAGCTGATCGATAAGCCACGCTCAAAGTCCTTAGAAGAATATATTGAAATTCTTCTAAGTAAATGCGAGTTTGTGATTGTTGAGCTAAGCAAGCTGTCTGAAGCATTCCAGTTCTTTGATTCACAGAACTCAAGAGGATTAGATTTACATCCGCATGATTTGTTGAAGGCATACCATCTGCGAGAATTTGATCCATCAGAAGCAGAGTTAAAAACAAAAGCCGTTCAGCAATGGGAGCAAAGGAATGAAAAGGAAGTCCATCGAATATTTTCTCATTTCCTGTATCCCATCAGACAATGGACGAAAGGGGGAAAGGCATTCCACTTTGGTAAAGAGCAGGTGGAGGGTTTTAAAGGTTTGTCATTGCATCAGGAAGATCAGTTTCCACTGAGCCAGTCATATCGCATCTTGCACAGTATGGTCGATGAGTACAACAATGATCGCTTCCGCAGAGTAGATAACCTAAATTTAGCTTATCCATTTCAAATCACCCAAACCATGATTAATGGGCGACGTTTTTTTGAATGGTTTAGCCATTATGAAAGTAAAGCTTTAGGTTTGCTTGACTCACTAAGACATGATGATTGGGTCGCTCCATTATTAACAACAGCAATGTCGAAAAAAATTTGGACAGTCATCAATGGCGATGCCTTGCCTGAAAATCCTAAAGATTATGTTTATTCAGGTAGGACAAGAACAGGTGATGGCTATGTCCGTAAAGTACTCAATGCTTTTTTGTTGGCTTACTATGATCGCTTTGGTGAAGCGGAGTTTTCGAGTGCTTTGGAAATAGGGTTTATTTGGGCATACAGTTTACGCCTTAAACAATCCAGCATCTATGAGTCTAGTATTGAGAACCATGTGATAGGGCAAAATCTTTTTAGCCGTTTGGATCAATCACTACGACCAAAAGATTTCTTTAATTTTTCCTTGAATATCTATATTGAAGTTAGCCAGACAAGCAAAGCTATAGGTGTTGAAAAACTATTCAAAGAAATGAAATGCATGGCGGAGCAGGAATAATGTCTACAGAGCAATCAAAGCCATATACTATCTTGCAACTATTGAGCGAAAATATTGACTACCAAATTCCTGTTTATCAACGAAACTATGCTTGGGGACGACCACAGATCCGAGCGTTGATACAGGATGTTTATGATTATTATCTAAAGTCACAGATGTGTTTTGAAAACTATTATATCGGTAGTTTGGTGGTCGCAAAAAAAGAGCACTACTTTGAAGTGTTGGATGGACAGCAACGCTTTACAACCTTAAATCTCATGGCTTTATTCTTAAAGTCTAAACTTAAAAATCCAAAACTAGGTCAATTCAATTGCATACGCTTAAAATTTGAAAGCCGTGAAAAGTCAGAAATTCTTTTAAAGTCATTATGGAAGTTTGTGAGTGATCAATCTATTGAACAAGAAATAGATAGATTAAATGCACAATATGGGGATCACGCTATTCTCAGAGGTTATCGCATTATTCAGGAAGAATGCCTCAAGATTGTCGAAGAAGAAGATGAGCTTGAAAAGTTTGCAGGCTATCTACTGGATCACGTGGTGATTTTACGTACAATGATTCCAGAACTTGCGGATGTGACGCATTATTTTGATGCACTCAATAACCGTGGGGAACAGTTAGAAGCGCATGAAGTTATTAAGGCTCATTTTCTGAGTTTGCTAAGTGCTGAGAATAAAGATCGTCATGTTGTTCATCAAGTATGGTCAGCATGTCAGGATATGTACAAATATGTTGCCTATGCTTTTAGTCCAGATCAGAGAAAGCAGATATTTGGCGGGTCATATCATGAATGGTGTGTCAAAGACTATGAACACCTTAAGTCATGCCTACCTATCGAAATACCATTGAAAGATGTTAGTTCTGAAGACACAAGCATATATGGAGATAAGCTCACTTTGGAAGGAATTCTAAAGCTTAATCTTATTCCTGTTAGTGAGAAGACAAATGAAGAGTCGAGTGCACGTTTTACAAGTATCATTGATTATCCCAACTTCCTGATGCAGGTTTTGAAAATATATGTCAAATCGCAGTTGAAAGATGGCGATGCTAGCAAGATTGCACTTGATGACAAAACTTTATTAGAAAGCTTTAAACAAACGATTGTAGATGCAAGTCATGCAAAAGACTTCATCTACCTACTTTTGAAAATACGATATCTATTTGATCTGTATGTCCTCAAACGTGAGAATAGTCCCCAGTACAAAGGTTGGTCACTCAAGAAGCCTAAATACTATAGTTCTGGTAATGTGAGCTACGTAAATACCTTTTCACAATCTGAACAGGAAGGGGAAAATGAATTAGCATTAGAAGGTGGTCAAAGAAACCTTGTGATGCTTCTATCTGCATTTCATGTTTCCTACCCGACACATGCACGTAAGAATTGGTTGTTGAGCATTTTATATTGGCTCATGGATCATAGTGACAAAGGAATTGGTTTAACTGCCTATTTTGAATTTGTGGAAAATATGGCACGTACTTTAATCAAGAAGCGGTACTTAGGTACAAAGCAAGACTATGAAAGTTTCATGTATGGCTACGAATTTGATAGTAATACTGAGGTCACTGCAGAAGACATAAAAACGCAGTTTACTTATGGGAAGATCCCTTACTTCTGTTTTAACTATTTAGATTATCTTTTGTTAAAGAAGGAAAAAGGTAGTCATGCTAAGTTTTATTTTAGCTACAAGGATTCGATTGAGCACTTTTATCCGCAAAATCCAAAAGTAGGTAAACCTTTATCTGAGGAATCGGTGTTACATAGTTTTGGTAATTTAGGGTTGGTCAATCAGAGTGAAAATTCTACTTTAACTAATGACATGCCGATTCAAAAAGCTAATTGGTTAAGGAAATATACAAAAGTACCAACTAGCTTGAAGTTAGAATTGATGATGCAGGTTGTCGAGAAGAATGGATCTGAGTGGAATACCGAGAATATAGAAAAACATCAGTGTGAAATGGTAAAGTTACTAATAGAAGATTTAAATGGAACAATATGTTCTTAGTGGCATGTTTTTATTATGTATTATACCTTTTAAGGGGGATTAAATTGTATTAGTTCAGACTTAATCCGAAACAGAGCTTGAAAAAGAAGAAGTTACCTTTATCGATTAAAGGTATGAATCTCAATCAATAAAGGTAACTTCTCATGTGGCATACTAACAATCAAATCATCAAACACAAAGTCGGTCTGCTGAATTTAGCAGAAGTACTCCAGAATACATCCAAAGCTGGTAAAGTGATGGAAGTATCAAGAGATACCTTCTATCGCTATAAATAACTTGCCAGTACAGGAAATATACATGCTCTCATTTATCGAGGTTAATAGGATTTTGGATTCCACATATAAAAATTATCAATTCTGAGAATTTGCATGAAGATTTGGAAATAAGTTTAAAAGAATATTTGGATGTAATTTGAAAATATATTTAAAATTATTTGGTTAGGGGTTAAACAGTGAGTAGTCATATTAATTTAAATCGTCCTGAGAATATTTATGATGATTTGAAAGATAAAATATCAGATTTGATTGAAAAAATTATAAAGAATGAAGGTGTTTTAGATACTCAATTGGTGGGTGAGAAGTTCAATGAATCTAAGGAAATCTTGAATTTACAACAAAAAGAAATTGAAAAAAAGATGGATGAGCTTAAAAGTAATTCTGAATGGGATTATTTTACGATTGCATTTTTTGGTGAAACAAATGCTGGTAAATCAACGCTTATAGAGGTATTACGTCTTTTATTTTCTGAAAAAACAAAAAGCGAAATTCAAGCTAAATTTAATGATATTAAAAGAGAGTTTTCATTAGATGAAAATGAACACGAGAAGTTAAAAAAAACTAAAAATGAAATCGATCAGAAGAGTTTGGAAAATAATCAAAAATTAAAAGAGATAGAGCAAACCTATAATCAAAAATTAGAAGATTATCAGAAAACGCTAAATGCTATTAAACACGAACATGAAGAGCAGATATCTGATCAATCCTTACTAAATGAACAGAAACTTGAAACTTTTAATAGCCAGATCGTTTTTTTAAAAGACTCTATTCAATATAAAAAGAAAAATATGCCATGGTGGTTAAAGATTGTTTATATTTTTAAACGATTCGAAGAAGAAAAAAAAATTGGTTTAATTGAACTAGAGTTAATCAAACAGAAAGCTCAATTAGATACTGAATTGAAATTATTGAAGCAAAAGATCGAAAAAGAATATGCTTCAAAACAAGTGTATCTTGCAACGCTACAAGATGAATATGATGCAACCAAAAAAACAATAAGCTCAATTGTTTTACAATTAGAAAATGAAAAGAAAATACTTGAACAGAAGTTACATCAATTTGAAAAAAATTTAGAAAAGCTAAGAGCATTTGAAGATGGACAAATTATGGGGGATGGCCGGAGTGATTTTACTCGAGAGAGTAAAGAGTTTTTATTTGATATTAAAGGCATACAGGTAAAATTAATTGATGTGCCAGGAATTGAGGGCGATGAAAAATTAGTTGAGAATGAAGTTTCTAAAGCCGTTAAAAAAGCACATTCTGTTTTCTATGTTACAAGTAAAGATGCTGCGCCAAATGAAGGTACGCTTCAAAAGATAAAAACTCACTTGGCAGATCAGACAGAGGTTTGGACAGTTTACAATAAGCCTGTTACATCACCTAGATCATTAAAAAATGGACTGATTAGTAATGATGATGAAAGATGTGCCTTAAATGATCTGAATATATTAATGGAAGGCACATTAGATAAAAATTACAAAGATTATACTGTAGTAGCTGGGCTAGCAGCATTTTACGCAGTAGCTAATTGTTTGGTTCCATTCGGTGAAAAACATCGTAATCAAATAAAATTCTTGAATAATTCGAATCGTGATGAATTAAAGGAAAAATCAGGGCTTAGCAAGTTTCAAGAGCATTTAACTCAAAGAGTTATTGGAGATGTGTCTTATAAAATTAAAGCAAGTAACTTCAATAAAGTGAACTATGTCCTGAAGCAAACAGTAGAGAGGTTAAATCATATTCATGAAGAATTTGGTACATTAAAACTGAATATTGATAACCAAGTAGAGGTTACTAAACAAGAAATCAATAGTGAATACTTGGATCTAATGCAAAGTCTTAAAACGATGATTAAAAAAATCATTCAAAACTTTGAGCGCAAGACTCGTCAAGAAGTTTACAAGCGGATTGAAAGTGATATTAGTAATGAGGAGTTTAAAGGCATCTTGAAGAGACAAATTGATAACAATCTTGAATTAGTGAGTAAAGACTTGGTTGTTGGTTTTAAAACTGAGACTGCAAATTTTGATGAAAATTTAAAGCAAAAATTACAGAAACTCTCTTCACGGTTGGCTAGTATTCAAAATAACTTTAAAGCTGATGGTGTAACAGGTCTGAATAACAAAGTTCCATTGAAATTTGATATCAATAATGGCATTAACAAAATGGGGTTGCTTGGTGTTGGTATTGGTGTAGGTGCTGTAATGTGGTGGAATCCAGCGGGGTGGACAGCGATCGCTTTAACTGCTGCCGGATTATTATTTAGTTTTGCAAAAGCGATTTGGAGCTTTTTTGATTCGGATTTTAAAAAGTCAGAGCAAAAGAAAAATGTTGATAAAAATTTATCAAATATTGTGAAAGAACTTAAAAAAGTTGCTAGAGAAAATTTGAGTGAGGTCGAAGGGAAAATTGAGCCTTCATTATTGGATTTAAAGAAAAAGCTAAATGAACCAAGTGATCAAATTACAGGGCTTGTAGACGATATACAGCAATCAATCAAAATGTTTAAAACTTTATCAAATAATATTAGCAGTGCTTACAAGGTAAAATAAATGTCTGAAACTTTAAAAAATCATCAAGATAATCAAGCTAAAGTAATAAATTTATTAAGTAAATTAGAGGGCTTTATTATACAAGGTCAAGAATTTGGTTTAGATGTATCAACAGATATTAAAGCTAAATTAAAGAACTCATTAAATACTTTAAAGGGTGATAAACTTAAAATTGCACTTATAGGTGGATTTTCGGAAGGTAAAACTTCAATTGCTGCTGCATGGTTAGGTAAAATTGATCCAGCAACTATGAATATTAGTGCTTCTGAGTCATCAAATGCCGTTAACATTTATAACATTGATGAAGAGTATCAACTCATTGATACACCAGGGTTATATGGTTATAAAGAGAAGGTGAAAAATGATGATCAAAATGTTGAAAAATATAAAGATATTACAAAAAAATATGTGAGTGAAGCACATATTGTTCTTTATGTAATGAACTCTAAAAATCCGATTAAAGAAAGTCATATTGAAGACTTGAAATGGTTGTTTAAAGATTTGAATTTACTTCCAAGAACAGTCTTTGTACTGAGTCGTTTTGACGAAGTTGCAGATGTAGAAGATGAAATAGATTACCAAGATAAATTTAAAATTAAAGAGCACAATGTCAAAGAAAGATTAATTTCAATCTTATCTCTTTCTATTCATGAAACCAATAACTTACAAATAGTCGCAGTTTCAGCAAATCCATTTGATGAAGGTGTTAATTATTGGATGAAAAATCTAGATGAATTTGAACAATTGTCGCATATCAAATTGTTGCAAAATGCGACTAGTCAAATTGTGAAAAAAAATGGTGGTTATACTGGTTTAATTGATGAAACGAGAAAGTCCATTATTAGTGATATTTTGATTAAGAAAATACCAGAAATTGAAGAGCGGCAATCCCAATTATCAAAGGAAATGGAGAAACTTAATCAAATTTATGAAATAGAAACTGGTGCATTGAATGTAATTTCAAAAAAAATTGCCCATGCAAGATCAAATTTAAAATCTAGTTTTAATGGGTATTTCCTAGATTTGGTAATGCAGGTTAAAGGTACTAGTCTAGAGACTATTGGCGAGTTTTTAGCGAGAGAGATTGGAGATAAAGGGGCAGTTATCTCAAGTAATATTAATGAGTATTTCCAAAATGAAACAAATCAAATCAATATTGCATTAAATACGCAAGCAGTTAACTTTAATGCGGAAATTGATAATATTGACACAGCCGTGGGATCATTGACTAAAAAAGGCCTTAATCATTTAGCGAAAAATATTAAGCTGGATAATACAACTATTTTAGCTGCAAGGGATGGTCTTGTTGCCGGTGGGCAACTCATTGGACTGAATTTAAAAGAAGCATTAAAGTTCCAACCATGGGGAGCGGTTAATCTAGCGAGCAATATTAACACTGCATTACCTCTTATTGGTATTGCAGTAGAAGCTTGGGATACTTGGAATCAAGCGAAGAAACAAGAAGAATTTCAGCTAGCAAGAAATAGCTTAATAACGAATTTACAAAACCAGCAAAGAGAGATCTTAGGGCTAATTGATAGTGATGCATTTATTGAACAATTCTTCCCTATTTACAAAGAGCTCAAAGATAAAGTTGAAGAGATAAAATTGATGCATACAGATCATGAATCAAAGACTAAGTCTTTTGCCTCTTGGAGAAAAGAGGCAATGATTATTGATGGGGAGTTTAGAAGTATATTATAGACTTCATATTTATATTATGGTCTTTAATGTGATTGAGAATACATCAAAAAGCATCAACTCATCCTTTATTTGGAATATAAACGTCTGAGTCATGAGATTGACTAGGATGCTTGTTTAGATGCAATTCAAGAAAATCAGCTTAATATCGTCTTGGAAGTTGGGTCGTACCTTAAGTAAAATATTCTTTGAACATTATCCAAATTGTATCGTACGTGTGGTGGATGATTTTAAAAGTTAGTTTGGGTTGCAGACAATGTTAGAAAGCTTACAAATAGGATAATTCTGACAATCTATTTTGTTATTCAATGTACTAAATCTTATTTGGGTGAAAAGTGGGTACAGGTAAAAAGTTATTGACTTTATTGTTAACTAAATCAATATCTTAGAATTTGAGTTCAATTGACGCCATCTCCACCAAAATTCGTGAAAAACCCTGAGACGTAAGTTTCGGGTTTTTTTCTTTTTATGATTCAAATTATTAAATCATCTAAGCGATGACGAACCTGACAGAACAAGCTCAAAATCGTTACCTCAATTTCTAAATCATCTATGCGATGAGCAACACCCGTACAGCTCAAGTTCTTGCTGACACGATTTTCTAAATCATCTGAGCGATGAGCAACTATGCTGGCGCTGGTGAAGTTCAAAAATGGATTTTCTAAATCATCTACGCGATGAGCAACCTTCCGATAACAAACACACGGCGGCGTCGTTGTTTCTAAATCATCTACACGATGAGCAACAAAAACCGTTTATTCAATTCACTGTAGATGATCTTTCTAAATCATCTGAGCGATGACGAACACCCGTACAGCTCAAGTCCTTGTTGACACGATTTTCTAAATCATCTATGCGATGAATAACTTCCAAAAATAACAATCGAGACAAACGGGATATTTCTAAATCATCTGGGCGATGAGCAACATTTTCCGCGAGCCGAGCGCCGCCGACTACATTTTCTAAATCATCTATGCGATGAGCAACCTACAGCCAACGCTAACTTGATGATTGATGGTTTTCTAAATCATCTATGCGATGAGCAACAAACTTGGAGCGTTAAAGACTTTGGAGCTATTTTTCTAAATCATCTATGCGATGAGCAACATTGCCTGCGCTATCGTTAGGCTGCGCGTGGATTTCTAAATCATCTATGCGATGAGCAACAGTTAGAGGAATTAGGCCAGCAATTCGATGACTTTCTAAATCATCTATGCGATGAGCAACTTCTATCGATTCTTTCCAGTGAATTAAATACTTTTCTAAATCATCTATGCGATGAGCAACGCTTAAGTATTGGCGCCATTTGATGACAGTAATTTCTAAATCATCTATGCGATGAGCAACATTACTGTTGTATCATTTGCGGGCAGATTGAATTTCTAAATCATCTATGCGATGAGCAACGACAAGAAGGCCGAGGACGAAGAAGACAAAAATTTCTAAATCATCTATGCGATGAGCAACCAATATGGCTTGAATGCAATGAAGTACATCAATTTCTAAATCATCTATGCGATGAGCAACCATCTGTAAATAAAATCGAATTGAGAGGGAAATTTCTAAATCATCTATGCGATGAGCAACTTCTTTTTCTGCAAGTTGGTTGTTGTAAAGCTTTTCTAAATCATCTATGCGATGAGCAACCTCTGATTCATCCATTTCGGCAAGCAGTGCAATTTCTAAATCATCTATGCGATGAGCAACAATGGAGGGGAACACTTTGGAGAAAACCTGATTTTCTAAATCATCTATGCGATGAGCAACTTTACACTGACATTGACCACAAAGAGGGCGGTTTTCTAAATCATCTATGCGATGAGCAACATTTTCAGACTCAACTGTAACTTTCTCTTGTTTTTCTAAATCATCTATGCGATGAGCAACATATCCAGTCTCGTAAAGGACGGCCACAGTTCTTTCTAAATCATCTATGCGATGAGCAACTAGAGTTAAGTTAAAACAAAACTCTTAAAATCAATTATATAAGTTTTTAATGAGTGAAAATACTTCGTTATGAGGTACTTGGGTTAAATGAATGATTTTATTTAATTTTACTACATATGTCAGTAATGAAGCTAAACATGTAATCTAAAATATCTTGGTCTTGGCATGTTTCAATAAGCTGCATTCGGAATTCTTTTTGATTTAATCCTTTTGCTGCACATGTAAAAGCGATTGGCATAACAAAAGCATCTTTCACTAGATCAGCGAGGTCAAAGACTAGACCTCCACGACGTGTTTTACCGTGCAAAATAGGGAGGGCAAAGCTAATTCCCATTCCATTTAAAGCAACTGCCGCATAGCCATAGGCAATATAATTTCCATGATCGAGGTAGCTGTTGGCTATATCCGCAATAGTGTCGTGAGAATTTTTTCCTTCATCACGAATAAACTCGACTCCAAAGCCTTTAGCAAGTTGCTTGTATAATGTTTTGGCCCAACGTCCTTCGGCTGTAAGTAATTCTTGTTGATTTTCGGAGCGATCAATATCTTGTTTAAACGTGTTTAAAGCATTTTCATCAATATAAATACCAGATTGAATCAAATCAAAATTCTTCTTCCATGATTGTGAAACTAGAGCAATACGTTCAAGTAATAATATTTTTGCCATGAGTAAGCGTGCGTCATCTTCTAACCATGCTCTCATCCAAATTTGCATATATTCAGTGGGGCGATATTCACTTTGGGGTGCTAAAAATGTTAAGTCTAATGATGAAAATAAAGGGGAACCGCCAGAACCACAAAATCCAACCATGACATTAGATTCCGCTAAACGTCTGGCAGCCGCATCTGTTAATGAACTGCCTTTGCCAAGGAGTAAAAAGGCTGTGTTTTTCTCGGGAATATTATAAAAATATTCCACAGGTTGTGAGTTCTCCGTCAAGTAAACAATTCGATCATCTTTTAAAACGACACGAACTCTTTCTAGATAAAATACGCAGGCACGCTTTGAAAGCATAAGTGGACGGCTGCGTTCTTGACGGAGTTGACTCATATTATATTTCCTTAAAAGACAGGTAGGGCAAAAGGACTTTCCTTACGGGCAAGCCCATAGCTATCTGGCAGCCCGTATCCTGCGTTTTCACTCTCCTGAACATCAATAATGACTGTAAAACCATGACCTGTACTGCTGACCACCTGAAAGAAGGGCATTCCTTTGGCAGTTTTTAAGCGTCTATCTCTTAAAGGTTCATTTTGATGAGAAAGCTTTGTGCGTTCAGCTTTCTGGGTTGGAATACGAAACTTTCGATAACTTTTCCAACCAGAAATTTTGGCAGTAGGAACAGGAATTGCGGCACCTAAAACGGTATAGTCGCGAATTTTCCAGTGTCCTTTAATTGCCTCGATTAATTCATCTAACTCATCCTGTTTTTCTGCAAAAATTCGCAAAATATCAAAGTTAGGTTTAGCTGAACGACCATGTTTTTTTTCAAACAGTTCCTGCTTCGCTTTCAATTTATCGGATATCTCCAACGCAAGAGCGTAATGCGCAGGTAGTTTCCGAAATGCACCATGAATCACGGTGTAAATTTGATTACGAATATGACCAAGTTTTAAATCCGTATCATCTGATGATTCAATAATACGGATATCCAGATAGTAATTGGCATCCATCATTATTCACCCTCGGAGTACACGCCACCACGAATTAAACATGCAATCAGGAACATACCTTTTTCGCTGTTTACATCTAGTTCATCAATTTCTTTTAAAATATCGAATGCAGAAACTTTATCTTTACCCACGCGATAGAAAATCTGTCCTTCTAGGTTTGCACCGTTAGGCTCTACTGCAATTGGTTTATTATCGTTTGTTTCAAAATCAGGATACCAAGTATCAATTGTTCTTAGAGCATTTCCGATTTTTTGGTCACGTAAAGCAGCTTGGCCTAGATATTGGTTGTCATTTGCTTTGTGGTCTGGCTTTTTGGGTGTTAATTGATATAGAGATCGAGAGAAACCTTTTGGTTTATCTTCTAAGTAATTCTGAGATGGGAAAACTTCTACACCGCCCATTCCGAAGTCAACAATAGCTTCAATATGCAATGCAGCACTTGTTGATTCACCAGTAATTCCTTTTAACAAAATGTCTGCTAGTTTTTGTTCTTGTTCAGACGGTTGATCAAAACTTTTAAGGTTATAAGAAAGGGCATCAAAGCTAAATGTTTCAGGGTAGTCTTGAGCAGCCACTTGAATGGTAATACTTTCAGCGACAATGCGGTTACGCCATAACCAGCGGCCATTCACGATATTACGTACATAACGACGTACAACTTCTTTTAGTCCATCACTTTCTTTAGCGCGATTTACAAAATTTAAGAAAGCTTGGCGGAAATTATATTCTTCGGTTTTGTCAGCACCAGCTTTAGACGCACTTGCAAATAGTACATAGCTCAAGTCAATAAAACGGAAATCCCATTTCACCAAAAGTTTGGCTTTAGGTTGTAATTTTGCAGATTCGGTAAGCTGAATATTTGTGACTTCACGAGCAAGTGAATTACCTGTTGCAGCCCCTTTTTCTTTGTTACCCGCTACGTTTTGAGTCCCTCGAATTCCGTGATACATCACATGTAACGGTTCTTGTTTGCCATCTTCAAATAAATTAAAAAAAGCCCCATCACTTACCACTGTGCCGCGTTGTAAAGAAAGGCTACCCGGTAATTTCTTAAAAATTGTCATGTGAAAAATTCCTTATGATTAAAAGTTAGTTATGCATTGATGCAATTTTGTTTTAAAAGAAAAATGTCATCTTGCGGCCAGTGGTAGGTCCACAATAATTTTTGCAAGTTATGCCAAGTGTCATCCTCAGCCTCAGTATTTTTCCTTAGAATCTCGCCTAAAGAAAAATACTGAACAATGCCTGTAAGAGGTTCTGCATAGGCATGTGCTGTAGTTTCCTGATCTTGTGCTTGACGAATACCTGTTCGTTGGTCTGTGAGTGGCTCAAGTAGGGCGTAACCCAAATTAGTTGCCGATATCCAACTTAAATTTTGATCATTAAAGAAAGCTCTAAGTGCATCTGCTTTTAATGCCAACAGTTGGGTAAATGCCTGAACTCGATTAATTTGTTTACGCTGCTGATATTCAATAAGCAAATCTTGTCGGTCTAAAATGGCAAATCCAGTTTTGATTTTCTTTAGGGCTGCTTCTAATTCATTTTCAGCATGCGTCGTAATTTCTAAAAACTCGATAATTTGTCCACCAGCAAAACGACTACGTTTCAGTATATTTGTTATTTTTTCTGGACTAATACGAGAGCTAGAAAATTTGATAACAAGGCTAAACTCTAAGTGACAAGATGCGGTGGGTTGTAAAGACAACGCATATTTATTTTTAGAAGAATAGTCCTTTTTACCAATAAACACGGCACCACGACGTTGAGCAGGCGTAAAGCGCCCATAGGCTTGCCCACCTAAACGTTGTTGGTCATGATGAATATAAATAATGCCTTCTTCTTGAGTGTCTAATTGTCTTGCTAAATGATGTGCAAACATATTGGCTGCAAACAAAGGTACACCACCTAATAAGAAGCCATTGGTTTGCATATTTGCATTTTGTACTCGCATACGAGGAATAACGACATAACGACTCATCGAACAATCTCCCGTAAGCGGCGGGCGATATAACCTTCTGAATTGCTATCTAGGCTAATCGTTACAGTTTCATTATTTATTTCTATATCAAAGGTTTCATTGGTGATTTTTCTAGCCAGATAATCTGAGAACTTTATTCTCCAGCTATCATCTCTTAGCTCTGGATCAATCAAACCTTGTAAAACAAACGAAAGGCTCGGATGAACCCAAAATGAAGGGCGCTCAATCTCTTCCATACTTGGTAGAATTGCTTCAGCTTCTTCTAAAATATTTTTTTGGAAAGTCGCTTGTCTTAATACATCTTTAGCAAGGATATTCAGGAAAATAACTTCCTGATCTCGAACATCCCGATTAGTAGAAGGAGCGAAAATCTCGAGGTCATGCCAATTTTGAATGGTATTCGTCGCGGTGATAATAAGTTGGCGATTTAAAATTTCTGACCACTCTTTAATCGCGTCTTTTGCTCGTTTAGTTCCATTAAGCAGTTTTATCTTGCGGGATAGTCGTATCGTAAATCCGTTATAGAAAATAGCTAATGCTTGGCGTACTTTTTCACTTGCTTGAGGAGCATCAACTGTAATAGGGCGTTGCATTGAACGCACGAGGCTTCCGACATTTTGTGGATTGGCTCCACCTATACCAAAAACAGCAGTTTGAATGCGGTTAAATTCACTGTCTTTTTCTTTGCGTAATTCATTTACAGCATCAACTTCTTGGTTCACAAGATAATTTACACCAGCAGCAGTAAGTGGACTAACTGAAACGTATTCATCATTTTTTGGAATTAAAAGCTGGCGCATACGTATATCAATGTTTTCTGTACCTGCTTGATACGGTTCATTAAAAACAGATGAAATGGATGGCTTGAGCTGTTCCACTTGTTGTTGAAACTCAGCGTCTTCTGAATTTGTATCATTATCAGTCATGGCTGCTTTTACGACTTTAAAAATAGAAGCCGTTTTACCTGCATTTGCCTGATAATCGGTTGGAATAAGGAAGTCTTCATTTAATAAAGTTCGAGCACTAAGATAGGGTAAATCAAGTGCTTGTTGTTTACTTAAACGAATCCCACCTTTTTCAATATTGGAATTAATCGTCTTTAAGCTAAAGTGTACCGATTCTTCTAAAGCGTTTATAAAAATATCAGTTTGTGGTTCAGGCATTATCTTCCCCGTTTTTGTTATCTAGCCAATTTTTAACACATTATTTGAAAAATGAAAGTGTTGAAGGTGAGAGCTGCGACAAATTAAGTCGTAAAGACAATTGGATGAAAATATTATATGCTTCATAAATTTAGCCTAAGACGATTAGGTTATATTTTTGAAAATTAGAAAAATTAATATAATTCAATGGATTGTATTGTTGTTCTATTTTGAAGATTTTTGATTCATTAAAACTTTATGTTATTGTTTTTAAGAGTTTTGTTTTTACTTAGTTCTAGGTTTTTCATCGTATAGATGATTTAGAAAAGCAGATCGCATCATGCTCATGGCAAAAGCTGGTTTTTCATCGTATAGATGATTTAGAAACG
Source organism: Acinetobacter sp. 12966 (assembly GCF_031196995.1). Taxonomy (NCBI): domain Bacteria; kingdom Pseudomonadati; phylum Pseudomonadota; class Gammaproteobacteria; order Moraxellales; family Moraxellaceae; genus Acinetobacter; species Acinetobacter sp. 12966. The sequence continues at coordinate 27,126 of NZ_JAVIMC010000048.1, read as the reverse complement.
ATTCAAAGTGTCTAGACTACGCCTTGAGACGTTTTTCATCGTATAGATGATTTAGAAATTCACCTTTTGCTCGTACTACCTTTGAATTTAGTTGTTCATCGCCTAGATGATTTAGTAAACATGGGAGCTTTGATCTAGGTAAGTCATTAAGTTGTTCATCGCTTAGATGATTTAGAAAATGACAATAGAAAATTTTTTTTGGATTTCACGGTTATTCCTCGCATAGATGATTTAGAAATCCATCCCACGGGGAACAAACATTCCGTGACAGTTGTTCATCGCCCAGATGATTTAGCAAATTATTTAACCTGTATGCCGTCTAGGTTGATTGTTATTCATCGCCTAGATGATTTAGAAAAAGAACCAGCTATACCACCAATCAAAGTACCAGTTATTCATTGCATAGATGATTTAGAAATTGTTATATACCTGGTCGAACTTGGTCAATGTATTATTCATCGCATAGATGATTTAGAAAAGGAACATTGGCGTAATGAAGCCAGATTGTTGGTTATTCACCGCATAGATGATTTAGAAATAAAGAATTTAACGTTTTCGTCAAATGGGTTTGTTATTCATCGCATAGATGATTTAGAAAATTCGTTTCTGACTGATAATAATGTCGGCTGCGTTTCTTATCGCCCAGATGATTTAGAAAAGCTTGATTTGTTTCTGCTACTGGTAAGCCCCATTGCTCATCGCATAGATGATTTAAAAGAGTTCCTTTCAAAATTTAAGACGACGTATTTTGTCGTTAAAAGGTTGTATTAAGCTGATAAAAACTTTCTCTTTTTAAAACAAAAGATTATATTTTTATTACATTCAAACTTTAACAATAAACTATGCATGTCATTCTCATCTCTGCTTGTGAAAAAAGAGCTTTAAAGAAAACTCGAGCGATTTTGGATAGCTATGCTATTCGTACAGGACATTCGTCTTGGCAAGCACCAATGACAATGGACGGCTTAAAAGAAATTCGTAGTGCATTAAAAAAAGTAGCCACTCGACAAACTGCGGTAGCCGCTTACATTAATTTTGGTGTACGAAGAATGAAGTTGGCATGGGTTGTAGGAGCAAAACATAAATTTGCGCACGACGGTGCATATCCAGTTGCATCGACCAAGAAACAGCAAAAACTACTGATGCTAGATGAATGGGTCAAAGCAAGTAGCTTGTTGGCAGGTGCAGCAGGGGACATGCATGATATTGGTAAGGCCTCACAACATTTTCAGAACAAATTAAGTCCAGAAATGGCAGGGCAAAAAATTAGAGATGACATTCGACATGAGTGGCTGTCTTTAAAACTATTACAACAACTCCGAAAAAATGGATGGGACTGGCAACTTGCTTGGAAAAATTTAGGTAAAGGTTTAGAGAAATTTACTTTAGGTGATCGACAAGAAATTGAACAGGGAATCCAAAACGAATTAGAAGCAGTCGATTATTTAGTTGTGACACATCATGGTTTATTAGGAGTTGAAGAAACTTTAAAAAATGATCCATTAGCCTTACCTCACTATGAAAATCATGTCCGTACATTAGTTCCAAGCCGTGAACAAATGAGCTGTGCTGGTGAATTGCCAGACTCTATTTTTAAAAGCCATCAAAAACGTATGCAGCGTTTAACTGCATTAATACCACAACAAAAAACAGACCAGCTTTTATATTGGAAGGCTTTAGCACTACATTCACGAGCAGCACTCATTCATGCCGATCATATTATCTCGGCCCAGCAATATTCTTTGCAAAAGCCTGAAAATGTATCGTTATTTGCAAATACAAAGCTTAAAAATATAGGCCCAGACAAAAAAGCCAAATTACAAGACCAGCCACTAGAATGGCATTTACACCAAGTCGGAGATCGGGCTTCACGCATCGCAGTTCAAATGATGACTGATTTGAGTTTATCTGGCCTATCTGAACAAACGGTTGAATACATTTGCCAGCCAACAACTCACCCACGTTTCCAATGGCAAAATATCGCAGCAAATGCATTGCAAAAAAATATACAGAAGCACCCTGAAACACCCGCATTGGTATTCAATATTGCAGGGACGGGAAGTGGTAAAACACGCATGAATTTGCGAGCTGCGTGTACTTTACGTCCAGATGACCCAAGAATAGCGATTGCGCTTAATTTGCGTTCTCTAACTTTACAGACTGGGCATGCACTTAAAACATCAATGAATTTATCTGAAGATGAAATCGCCGTTATTATTGGGGACACTGTTACCCAGACCTTATTCGATCAAAGTAAAGAGAAAATTGAGTTTGTTGATGAAGATGAAAATCATCCTGAGCCTATTTTTGATGCTTGGGGGGAGGACTGTGATTTACCTGAATGGTTACATCCATTATTTACGGTTGAAAAAAATGGACGTAAAGTTTTAGATCAAAAGGAAACTACCATCCTTGCTTCGCCATTATTAGTTTCAACCATTGATTATCTGATAGCAGCAGGTGAACCCCATAGACAAGGACATCACGTTAAAGCATTACTCAGAGTGAAGAGTAGTGATTTGATTTTAGATGAAGTTGATGGCTATGAACCTAAGGCATTGATTGCTGTTTTACGTTTAGTTCAGTTAGCTGCAATGTATGGTCGAAATGTTATTTGTTCGTCTGCAACCTTATCACTTACTGTTGCCAAAACAATTCATCGGGCTTTTGAGTCGGGTATGCAAATGCGGGCAGCCCTTTATGGTACCGAGAAAAAATCAATCATTGCGATTATTGATAATGAGCTTAAACCACAGGTCTGGTTAGAACGATCAAATCAAAAATCAGAATTTAATACAAACTACCAAAAGCATTTAGATAATTTACAAGTTCACTTGCTCTCGAAGCCTACTCATCGACTGGCTCAGTTGCTTTCGTTACCTGAAACTACAGTTTTATCGTGGAAACAGTCGGTATTGGAAGGAGTAAAGCAACTTCATCAAGCGCATGCATGGAATTTTAAAAAGACCGAAAAGAAAATTTCTTTGGGGCTTATACGGGTTGCCAATATTAAACATGCAATTCGACTTGCCCAATTTTTATCAGATCATTTACCTGAGGCAAATGTTGCTTGTTATCATGCAAACGACTGGCTTATTTCAAGATTTTATAAAGAGCAACGTTTAGATCAGCTTTTAACACGTCATAAAGACGGTAAAAAAAGAAAAACTGGTAATGAGCAGATCGAACAAGATGATGAAATCATTGACCTCATTCAAAAATCTAATTCTCTAAATATTCCATTTATTGTGATTGCAACACCAGTGGAAGAAGTTGGACGAGATCATGATTTTGATTGGGCTATCATTGATGCATCAAGTGTACAATCAATTGTACAAACAGCGGGTCGTGTTAATCGTCATAGGTTAGAAAAAGTACAGCAACCCAATATTATGATTCCACAGTGGAATTATCGTTATTGTGAACGACGCGATATTGAAAAACTTAAGCAACAAAGTAAACAGCGTCGCCCTGTATTTGTATACCCTGGCTATGAAGGGTATGGTTTATCTGTAACATCAACTTATTCATCTCAAGACTTAAGCGAGCTTTTGCCGTGGGATCATCAATCTCAATTAGTCATTAATGCCCGATTGCGTTTTGATCAAGTAAATTGTTTATTTGCAAAACATGATGACCAACAAATAGGAAGTTTTTGCCAAAATTATTTTAATGATCAAGGGGAGCAGTTATTTTCTCGGTCGGATGTAGATGCAAGTATCATGACAGAGAATATTTATAATTTAACGCCTTTACGTGAACGTAACTATCAAGAAACCTATAGGTTTGAGTGGGCTGAGAGCTTGATTGTGAAAAAGCAAGTTTATGGTTTTGATGAAAAAGCGACTAAAACTTTAAAATATCCAAAATATGGTTTGGTGTGGGATCAAGTGAAGTTCGAAGAAATTCCTGCTAAACCACAAGCATGGTTAGCTCTCGATCCACAACAAATGAAAGATTACTGTTATGAGTACCAAATTGCCAATGAGCAAGGCTGCCGTATATCTTTAACACCTTACAATAGAGATGAAGTGCCTACTTGGTCTTATGATTATGGCTTTGGCGTGATGCAAAAATAGATTACTAAAAATAAGGTTCTCGTACGCAACAGAAGCTTAATTTTTATATCGACTTAGAGTAGCCTTCCATCGCAGCTAATTTTATTTTTATAGTATCGCTGTTTCTTCATTAGAATTTTGTCTCTTGATTCGTTAGAAATACCTCAAAATAATATTTAGGTTAAGTGAAATGACTTTTTTATCCTGTAAAGAAATTGATGAGCTCATGACAGAGCTAGGGTATAAACAAACTAATACTCGTAAATATGCTCATGAATTTAAATTAAAAAATGGTCAATATGTTTATGTTAAGCAATTGAAAGATAATCAAAAAAAGGAAAAACAACCTTCGAGACTTATGATTCATCCATCTTTTCGGAAATTTAAAGAAGTTTTAAGAAAGCTAGAGAAAGTTGAGTTTAGTTTTGAAGAAAAAGGAAATATGAATACAGCATTTGCTCGTTTTCCACAGTCTAGTGAGTCTGAGTGCGCCAAGAATCCTACACGGTATGGGATAGGAGTTAACTTTAAAGATAAATTAGCATTAATTAATTTTCTAAAATTTATAGAAAGTAATAAGTACAAAGAGCTCTAATGAGCTCTTTTTTATTTAATTAGATATCAGTTCTTGAATAGTGAATCTTTCAATTGCTTCAGCTTCTATAAATATAATTTGTTAATTAAGAAAAACTCTTTAAACATTTGAATCCCCCAAGGCCCCTGTGCCACAACAGAACTTTAATTCTCTCTAGAAAAAGCCCTGAATAATCAGGGCTTTTTCTAGCTTAGATCAATTTTTTACATTCAATATCATTTAACGGCGAATCAGTTTTCATAATGATTTTTTCAATTTTGGGTTGAAGTATCAGAGCCTCTTTTGAAAGTTCTTTAGCTTTAGCTGATATCTTACTTCCGCTTTTTTCTTTAAGTTTTATATATTTTTCAATGTATTTATTACTTACACATAATGAATCTAAAGCATCAATTGACATCTTACTTTTTTGACCCGAAGCCATTAAATCTAGATCATCATTAAGCTTTATGTCTAAAGAATCGTAAGTTGTATTGACTGCATACATTAAAAAAGTGGCATAACTTAGCAACTGATCATTAGTTTGAGTTACCTTGGTAGCTTCATTGTATGCTGCTTTATACAGAAACTTTGTGTAGTAAAGCTGATTAAACTGGGCATAGAGTGATGCTTCATATGCTTGGGTTATATCAGCTTCAGTAATTCCATGTTTCTGAGTGCGGACTTGGCTACACGCTACCGTTAGAAGAGACAATAAAATAATACAAAGTTTAGATTTCACAAGTAATTAACCATTTCTTATTCAGACAGGAATAACTAGATTTAGCTATAACTAATTTATAAAATTAGCTATTAAAAGCTCCTTTTAATTGGAGCTTTATATAGTAATATTTAATTAATATTTTCAGCTACTTACAAATTTTTTGAAAAGTTACTAGAGATTTGTCTTTGCTATCTCTTAGCTTGATAATTTCATTTCTTGCTTCGTATAGTTGCTTAACACTTTTCTTGGTGTCTTCGGTGATATTGGCTTTATATCGCTCATCCATATTATTTATATAGTTTTGCATGTAGACGGTCAGCCAACAGACATCGTTGAGATCGGTATAGTCAAACTTATTTTTATCTAAGCCAGTTAACCAATTACCATACTCATCATTCAGTAGACTTTGTGCAGTTCTTACTTTTACAAAAGTATTTTTGAAAATGATCTCTTTTAGAGCTGGTTCTTGTTTTACGTCTTTATTGGCTTCCAAAATCAACTTTCTATTATCTGTAACGTAATTCTTGAAGTCCTTTTGAATAAATGTATCTACATCCTCTTTTTCAGATGCTTTACATCCATTGAAGCCAACCAAAAGAAGCTGTGCTAAAAATATTAATATCGTTTTCTTCATATTATTACTCGTGACTAGAAACTACTGAGCGGCGGTGTATATTGATATTGTCGTATAAACTGCGATACGGTAGCACTATCATACGGATAATTAAATACTTTTTTATATATCCTCATTAATAGGTATGGTCGATTATTAACATGAATAGGCTAAACTAATTAAAAGATATCTCTTAAAAGAGGAGTCTTTCATAAAGAAATTTTCTATTGACATAAAGATGAATTACTCTGAAATTTTAAATAACTTTCTAAGATATTAACCCTATATGGTTACATATAACTTATTTTTTAGTTTAAGTAAGTTTTGATATTATTGTATTGAAAATTAGAGCAGGAACTATAATGACAAGTCCTATTTTTTTACAAGACCTTCCTATTGAACAATTAGAAAAGCTTTCAAAAAATGATATTCAAAAGATTTCTAATGCTGAAAAACTCTATTGGGATAATAAACCTCATATTATTTACTACGTGGCTGTACATGGCGCTAAATCTCAGAATGGTGGTTTAGTTAATGCCTCTTCTAATAATGGGAAAATTAAAGGATTATCTATTGCCCGTGTTGGTGATGAAGTTATTTATGCAGATGGCACAACCTCCAAAATCATCTCTGGTGCTGGTACAGCATGTATTGTTGATGGGTCACCAGTAGCTCTAGTGGGCAGTCGATTAGAAAATGGGGATGAAATTATTGAGAGCCCGAATACTACTATTGCGATTAGAATTTACAAAGATCAGGCCTTACCTCAAAACTTTTTGAGTCATGACTAATTTTTAAGGGGTAGGCTATGGCGAAAGGTTTTGCGATTCACAACGCTATTACTGATCATGGTGGAGTTGTTCCATCTACACAATCGAGAAGTTCTCAGATGGGAAACTTGTTTGTTAGAGCTGGTGATGGTCATATGTGCCCTAAATGCAGGTGCTGGTCTATAGTTATTAAAAGTCATGACCATGTGATTTTTGATGGTAAACCAGTGGCATATGTGGGTGATAAGCTATCATGTGGTGCAACGATTCAACCACAACAGTCTCATGTTGTAGGGGAAAGTGGTAGTCCTTATTCTGGAAAGGATAGTAATCCTCAAAGCCAAAAATATGATGAACAATTGAAAATTACTTTTAATGATGAAACAGATGAATTACTTAAATACTTTGATTGTCGAGTCAAAATTGGCGAAAATTTCAGAAATGCAAACTTAGATATCACTGGTAAAACAAATAGGTTTTACACTGAAGGAAAAGAACCTATTACTGAAATTGGGTTAACACTAAAAGATAATATTATTTACTTTGATGAACTGTAGGAGGGTTTATGGGATTATATGAACAAAAGAAAACATTATCTGATATTTTTACAAATACAAAAAAAGGAAGTATTCAAGAAGTAAAACTCAGCTTACCCAATCGTCCCCTTACTTCTGGTGAGGTGAAACTTGTACAATCAGTATATAAAAATAGTATTGATTGCTCTAAAATTAAAATATATTTAGGTAGTTATTTTCCGTTTGATGCACAAGATGTTGATACTTTAGTGACACCTAATGGTAATGTTTATGTAATGCAAAAATTATATAAAAGTGATTATAGTACTGAAACAGATGATTTTAAAAAAATTTTTCTTCATGAAATGGGTCATGTTTGGCAACACCAAAAAAAGTTAAAAGTATTAATTCATGCGGGAGCAGTTCAAGCATGTGCCAGATTAAAGAGTACCAATCCTAATGATTACAATATCTTCGAAACAAAAAAATATCCTTCGAAAATAATGCCTAACTTAGTTGAGACACTTCCGAAAAAATTTGTTGATTATAACTTAGAACAGCAAGCTGAAATGGTCTCCGATTATTGGGCTATTCAGCATGGTGGAATGGGTTTATTAAGCAAGAATAATAAAGCTAACATTAAAAACCATAATTTAACGCAAGTTATAGAGCTTTATAAAACAAAAATTGAGGAAGCTTTAAGCTAGGATATAAATATGGATATTATAAATAGTATTAAGTTGATTTTTATTTCATCTTTAATTTTACTCAGCTCAGGATGTTCTATCTTAAAAAGTGAACCTCAACTAACTGGTTCAATTGAGTCAAAAAATCTACTATTCAGTTTCAAAAATAAAGATATAGTTATTTTAGCCTATCAAGTTAATAGTTTAGAAGAGTTTGAGAAAGATGGTTTAACTTATAAAAATATTCTTAAATATCAAAATTATGAAGGTTTTAAGGAAATCTCAATTGAAGATTATAAAAAGAAAAATATTCTAGATAATCATGCCTATTATTTAATAGTGACAAAAGAAGGAACAGTCTTACAAACCTTTGGGTTTTGTATTAAAGATAAAACTGTCTATCTTCAAGAGGACAAAAAGGATGATCAAGGTTTTACAAACAAATGCCACAATTTATAAAGATATTTTCTAGTTCATCAAATACTCTTTTATCTTTTTTGAAGATTCTAAGTTTCAGTGTTTTTAAAATTTATTTTCTATCATTTCAAGAGAAGTAAGTAAGAATGATATTGATATAATATATTGATTTTTTAGATATTGTTTGGATAGTTTTAAATATAAATAATATAACTTTCCAAGGCCCCCGTGCCACAATAGAACTTTAATTTTTTGCGCTGATTTAAAGTCATCCACCATTGCGGCACAGAGATAAGGGAGCTAAGCCAAACGCTTAGCCCATGTCGTTTTTATCGCACCGCCGCATCACGCTAAAAAAAGTAGGGGCAAAGTCCTGTGGGAGAGCAGGACTTTGCAAACTGACATGTTCTAGACGTTGCATAAGCTTAGGCGAATACACTTGTTCAAGCCGTTGGTAAATACAGTCGCAACTGGCTTGGGTGTGCCCACCAGACAGGCAAATTTTTTCAAACTCCTGCTGTGTGCGGAGGTCACAACCCGAAACGCTGTAATCACCGACAACGAGGCCTAAAACCAAAATAGTTTTATAAAATTTCATATTATTCTCGTGATGATTTGGGGATATCTCAATGAGAAAAAATAAACCGCTATATTTTAATTTTTAAAATCATTTTTAAAGGCAATAGTTAACCCGCCTATAAAAGCAATAAAATAAAATGACTTAAATTTTAAAATAAAAATAACTTATAGATTTAAAACTTTAGATAATAGAAAACCTAAATTTTAAATAAATAAAAAGTTTATAAGGGAGAGGGGATAAATATATATAGTGGCATGGTCAACTCCTTAAAATGTATGGAGCTCTACCACCAAAAATCACCGTCAATTGATTATGGTGGTAGAACGAGAAGGGGTTGACAGACTGGGTATACACCAGCACGCGCAAGCGCGTCCCCCTCCCGTCCTACCGCAACGGTAAGGGGGAGGTGCAGGTTGCGCACAAGTTTGATACTCAGGAAGTATAAACCTGATACGCTGTATACTCGGTCTGTCAAAACCGACTGGCAATGTAGGCCAGCGGGACCATAATAATCATAAGTTTTTAACAGGTCAATTCAATTTAAATAAAATATTATAAAAATTTTAAATATAAATTTATATTTTAATTAAACTCAAAAGTTAATCTATTTAAAGCCATAAATTAATAAAAATAATAAAGCTAAACTAAACGTTTAGCTTACTCTTAAAATGTATAACGGTAATTAATAAATACACGGTGTTGGTCCCAATCTTTACGGGTCATACCATTTATTTTTTCACCTAGGTTTGCATTTTCAAACTTTGACTCATAATGCAAAAATGAATAACGCACATCTAAGTTTTTAACCCATGGCAAGGCATAACTCACCGTAAAGTCAAAGTAACGCTCTTTACCTTCAATATCACTGCTGATGTTACTTTGGTGAGCGCCAAAGCCATAAATATACTTCACCTCGGTTTTTAAACCTTTCACATAGTCTTTCCAGTTATATTTTAAGCGAAGGGCAACGGCAGTTTCATCGTTATTGGTAAAGTCAGGGCCAATGGTCGCAGAGGTCGGAAACGGGTTGGTGCCGTGGTCTTGCGTTAAAACCGAGTTGCGGGCGGAGTGCACGGCAAAGTTATCTTCAATCCAAAAACCATCAAACTTTGAAACGGCAATACCACCTTCTAGGTTATTCTTAGCCACATTTATATCGACAAAATAACCATTCCCACGGTTGTTAATGTCTTGGCCTTTGACACAGTCTAGCTCGGTTTCGGCACCGCATTTAAACAGCTTGCCACCGTCACGCGAGAAAAAAGCACCTGTGTTGAATGTCCACACAAGGCCATGCAAGGGCAATTTATATTGAGCAATCGCCCCGTACTTTTTTAAATAATCTTTGCTATTTAAATACTCGGCATTCAGGCTCCAGTTTTTGTACTGGTACTTGGCACCAAGCAAACCGACATAATCAATGTGCTCGTCATTTTCAGTCACCAGTTTTTCAAAAGAGTCCATGCTGCGCGGTTTCCAGTGGTCATAGTAAGCCATGTAAGTCTGTAGCTGATCATTCAATTGAAACTGACCACTCGCACCCGAAAAGGTATCGGGCACAGCGCGGTTATTGGTGCTTTTAAGCAACAGTGAGTCTTGTAACTGGCGACCTAATTTAATTTGGCCTCTGTCGCCGAGTTTTGCCTTGATATAGAGCTGTCCTAAAGTGGCAAAGTTTTGATCGAGCTTGCCGTTATTTTCGACCTCTAAAAGCTGAGCGCTAGGCTTGCCAGAGTCAAATAACTTGGTGACTGCATAGAGTGAGCCATCTACCCCAAGCCAGTCCCACATGTACGGTGACTGATAATTTAACTCAAGCCCTAACGCACTTTGTTCATATTCACTTGACGAAGGCGAAGGGTTGGCAAGCGTGGGGTGGGCAGTGCCTTCATCGTTCCAGTAACGGGTGTTAAGTTTTAATTCTAACTTGCCAAATTCTTGAGGAAGCTCTGCATAAGCGTTGCTCACGCTGCCTAAACCAATACAGCCCCATAGCAAATATTTATTCATTTTAAATTCCTTTTTTAAGCATGAATAAGCCCTTTGCCTAACGCTGAGGTTAGGCAAGCTTTTTTATGAAATGGATGAGTTAAGGAGAGAGTTTTTCGAGCACTTGGCCTTTGGTTTCAATGGCAAACAAGAAAGTCACTAGACCACCAATGAGCGCTACAACGGCAAGCACACTAAATACATATTGAATGCCATAGCCACCAACCACGAGACCCACCATCACAGGCCCAATTGCAGAGCCGGCACGTAACCAAGCGGTACTAAAACCAATGCCCATCGCACGTAGGCGAGTAGGGTAAAGTTCGGCAGCGTAGAGGTATAAAGAGAAGGAAATAGTTTGCAAAATGGCATAGCTCAGCGTTGCTAAAATCACAACTTCCATCGCCGATTTTGCACCTAAAATTGAGAGGCTCATGAGTGGAATAATTGCCAAGAAAAACGCTGCACTGTACCAAGGACGGCGGCCGACTTTATCAATCATTAACGCACAGATAATAGAGGCAATCACACCCACGCCCGAGGTAATCCAGCCATAACCTAAACTGGTTTGCAGCGACAGACCAAAGTGTTGTTTGTAGAGAGATGGCAGCCAAGTCACCATGGCATTGTTCACCATATACACGCAAAACCACATGCCCCACAGGGTAAAGGTACGTTTGCGGTAAATGCCACGGAACAGCTCACGCCAGTCGGTTTTTGCCATGCCTTGAGGGTTAATTTCTTTAACCACAGGTTCAGACAAAGTTTTACCGCTTTTGATGGCACCGTCTTCAAAGCTTTTGACGACTTTATCGGCTTCTTTAAAGCGGCCTTTGGAAGCAAGCCAGCGTGGTGACTCAGGCAAGAAAAACCGTAAAGGAATCACCAGTAACGATGGAATTAGGCCCACAATAAACATGACTTTCCAGCCGTAAATTGGCATCAGAAAAAACGCTGCCATGCCTGCAAACATAAGACCAAGTGGAAATAAAACTTCATAGAGCAAGAAAAACTTACCGCGCTTTTCTGCACCAATAAACTCATTAATATAGGCACTCGCAACAGGTACTTCGCCGCCTGTTCCCACACCTTGCAAGAAACGGAAAATTAACAGCGACATTCCGCTCCAAGCAAACAGACAAGAAATGTCCATTGCTACAAACAGTAAAATGGTAAAAGACAGCACTTTTAAACGACCAACTTTTTCGGCAAGAGAACCAAAAAAGATCGCACCAACCAGTTGCCCGACATAGCCCGCGGCAATGATCGCACCGACATAGGCAGGCGTCAGATGCCATTCGGTAATGAGTTGGGGTAAAGCAAAGGCAATTGCTAGAACAGTATAAGCGTCAAAAAAGGTCGCGATACCAATGGTAATACGCATAAATTGCAATCGACCAGTGACGGGTAGCCGTTCAAGTCTTGCAATAATTTCCGCATTTTTTTGATGATGACTAATTTGTTCTACATCCGCTAGATTTGTCATCTTCTATCTCCTTATTACTACATTCCTCGTAGTTTTTTTGTTCTATTTCGCACTACCTGTTCACCACAGTTTGCATGCTTTTTATTATTGTTTTTAAGAGACATGCCCGATGTTTGGCCTCAGGCAGCGTACAGGAAAAAAAGGCTAGCGTACATGCTAGCCCGAATAGAATTTAAGCAACGGCTTGGGTTAAATCGACCTTGCCAATTCCAGCTTGACGCATCGCATCATGAATTTCTTGCTCAGCACCATCTGCCAGTGGAAGCAGAGGCGAACGCACAGTGGCATGGTCCAAAATGCCGCGAGCAACCAGTGCATGTTTAAGCGCGACTGTGCCTTCCATGTGTGAACCACGGTGATAAACATTGCGAGTCACTGGTAATAATTGGTCGTGAATCGCACGAGCTTTAGCATATTCTTTAGCTTTACCTGCTTTAATCATTTCAATTAACAGTTCAGGGGCAATGTTGCCATAGCCAACCAAAGCGCCGTCTACATCAAACATGGTGTGAAGCAAATATTCATCGTGGCATGTCAACACCTGTAAGTCTGGACGTTCACGGCGAATAATCGGAATTTCGACATCCCAGCGGCGCATGTTACGCACGCCATTTTTCATGGCAAACACGCCTGGCTGTGCAGAAATATCGAGTAGAGTTTCAAGGTCGTAAGTGGCTTTAGTCGCATCTGGATATTGGAATAAAATAGATGGCAAACCACTTTCTTCATAAATTGCTTTATAGCGGTCTTGCGGTGCGCCTTTTTGATAGCCAAAACGCAACCAGCCATGTGAAGGGTAAATCAAACCTGCCGAAGCACCAGCGCTGACTGCGCGTTTTGCTTCTTCTGCTGCAACCGAAGTACCTTCGAGTGTAATCCCTGCGATTACCGGAATTTTGTCATCTACCGATTTAACAAAGCTTTCGATGACTTGCATTTGTTCTTTTTGCGACAAGAATGTTCCTTCACCTGCATGCCCAAGAACAACCAAGCCTTTCACACCATCAATACTGCCTAACCATGAACCTAAACGTTGAATTGCATTATGGTCTACTTGTCCGTCGCGGGTAAAAGGAGTCACAGGTGCTGGGGTTAATCCACGTAAATCTAAACTCATAATCGTACTTCCTATACAGTGTAATTAAATATTCTCTGGTTCTTAATCTGACTTAAATCGTGTTGTAGAGAACATGATTGGAGTATAGAAATAGGTGAGCTATGTAGGAATTACCAATTCTTGAATTTCAGTTATACTGAAAATGTATGGCTCAAAATATTGCCAATTTACGATTTAGGAAGAATCGATGAATTATGAATTATGGAAAATATTTTTAGACGCGGTGGAACTCGGTAGCTTAAGCAAAGTCGCGATGCTGCATAATACCAACCAACCGCAAATCAGTCGGCAAATGAACGAGCTTGAAGCGCAATGTGGCGGTCGTTTGTTTAACCGAACTGGACGTGGCGTAGAACTCACCGACTTAGGCCAGCATTTACTTCCTAAAATTCGTTCATGGCTGAACGTAACCGATCAACTCAATAATGAAATTTTGCACTCGACCGATACACCGATTGGTACAGTTCGTATTGCCAGTTTGCCATCTACTGCGCATCCGTTGTTATCGACCCTTTATAAAGTCCTTCAACAAAAATATCCCTTAATTAAACTGTCGGTGCGTGAAGGGCAAGGGGTACATTTAGAAAAATGGCTTGAAGATGGCAGTGTCGATTTAGCCATTCTCTATCGCTTTAACCCGACACCTAAACAAGGCGATGTTTACCTTACCGAAGCCGATACTTATTTAGTCGGCTGCGAAGGTGATGAGTTAACTCAGGCCAATCAAGTCGAGTTTAAAGAGGTAAGTCAGTTACCACTGGTCACGTTTTGCAGGCCAAGTAACTGGCGTAATTTTTTAGACCACATGGCTTATGAAAATGGGGTAGAGCTGAACATTGTTTTTGAAGCTGACTCGATTAGTTTGCAAACCCATTTGGTTTCCGAGTCTCGCATGTATACCATGCTAGGGCCGCAAGCATTAAAAAAAGCCAGCCAATACACCTCAATTCAAGCCGCAAAAATTATTAATCCTGCGCTCAAGCGCTATATTTCTTTGTCTATTTCTAAACATGGCTATTTAACACCTGCGTGTAAGGCGGTGATGGAGGAAATTAGGAATTTGGCTGATTTGCTTTAATGCACTGGTAAAGTTAAGAACGGCACTGTTGCATGGTACGACGCATGGTTTTTACAAAATCACGCGGTATTTCAGGACTTTGTAAACTTAAATTTCCAAGTTTATTCATAAATTTAGGTGAGTATTGACGTTCTAAACGATGATAAATGCAAGTACAGCTTGCACGGCTGTGACCAGCAGCAATACATTTCAGATAGAAATCACGATGAGGACTGTTTTTTTGACCCGCGAAGGCAACAGATACAAATAATAATCCCCCTAAAAAAACTGAAAAATTATAAAGTGACATATATCTACTCGTGATTGTTGTTATTGATTATCCATATTCTGGCATAACTTTTTCAGGTCAAAAACCAGTTGATTTCAACTAGCGGCTTCATCATAGTTAGAACAGTTTTGGAGGTCAAATTGATTTAAGGATGAGAACAGTTTAGTGTTTTAAAAATAGTCAATTTTGATTGTTGCCATTTTAAAGACAGTGTTACGACATTACGCACCCTATTTTTTTACATAGTTTTTTGCTTTCATAAACGCTTTAGTATTATTCATTTTTAAATCATTTATATACAACTTAATTGCTTTAAAGTTTTAATTTAACAGGATATTTTATATGACAGATACCCCAATTAAAAAAGACACAGAAAGTACCTGGGCAATATGTCGAGATCCTGTTTTACTCACCATGGTGGGTGGGGCAATTGATACTATTGGCTTTATTGCGCTGTTTGGCTTTTTCACCGCGCATGTGACGGGAAACTTAGTGTTGGCAGGGGCAGCATGGGTTAAAGGTGGCTCGGGGGTATGGATAAAGCTCGCAGCAATCCCGCTATTTATTTTGACCGTTGTTATTACCAAACTGTTGATTGACCGCAGTCAGGTCAAGCACAAAACGTTGTCTTATTTATTTTTATTTGAAGCTATTTTTCTATGTGCCTTTATGGTGGCAGGGCTTTACTTCGAGCCATTTAAAGATCCGGATGCGCTAACAGTTGCAGTAACGGGTGGGCTAGGTTTAATTGCTTTGGCTATTCGTAATACTTCAAGCAAAACCCTTATTAAAAATATTAGCCCAAGCACTATGATGACAGGCAACACTACCCAGCTTGGGATTGATATTGCCAACTTACTTAAAAACAATAATGCAGCCAATCGGGCAAGTTTTCTAAAAAGCGCCAGTATTGTAATTGGTTTTGTGATTGGTGCTTTCTTGGGAGCGATCCTCTATGTCTATTTTGATTTCTGGAGTGTAGCGCCGTTTATCTTACCAATTTTGTATTTCTCTTATTTAGCTTCACAGCAAAAGTTCAACCAAGCTTGATTTGAAAAAATAACGAATTAGCCTGAATTAAAATGAGTTCAGGCTTTTTTTTGAAATAAAGGAAGACGGAAGCGGAGTCGAAATTGTTCGTTCACTGCTTTACAGGCATAATGACCAGATGGGGAATACATTCGATTAAGGAAGGCAGAATGACAAAGTCTTACCATTATTCAATCATAACAATAATGGCTTTGCTCAGTGGCTGTCAGGTCATTCATTTAAAAGAAAGTAATTTAAGCAATGCTTTAAAAAGTAAGAATGAAAGTATTCTGACTGACGGCACCTTAAGTCATCAAACCCAAAACTTACTGTATTTGGTCAAAGAAGATGAAAAAACTTGCCTACAAAATTTTGATGATTGTTTAAATAAGGTTCAGAGCCTGTCCGAAAATAGCAGCCGAGAAGAACGCTATGCTGCGCTGAGTGAAATTTACTTGGCAAAAGCTTTAGATGTCGGACGTAGTAGCCAGTGTAATGTCATTAATAAAAGTAACAGTTGCGTTGAGCAAGAGTTAGCGCTGTTCGATAAAAGCTTACGCTATAGTTATGTCTATTTATTTGACTCTGAAGAGTCGCCTTTCGATCGGGTGTTTGACCATCGCCAAAATCAGGTACGTATTTTTTATAACGTCGCCTTGTCAAAGCTCATGACCACGTATTTTAATCATTTAAATACGCATCGCTTTCCACCACTGCTGAAAGCAGATGGGCATGAGTACCACGTCAATTTTGACCACGCGTTAGATGTACAAAAAATTGAAGTCGATACTTTTCGCTCCAGCTATAACATGAACTTTTCTGGCTTTAATACCGTTAACCGTAAGGATGGTTTGGGGGCAGAGTTTATTGTTGGGCGTAAAGAAAATGATGTGAATCACGGCTTCATTTTAGACCCCAATAATTTTTATGCTCATCAAGCCAACCCTAATATTCATTTACCTCGCTTCTTTCC
The DNA here is from genome assembly GCF_031196995.1 of Acinetobacter sp. 12966. NCBI lineage: Bacteria > Pseudomonadati > Pseudomonadota > Gammaproteobacteria > Moraxellales > Moraxellaceae > Acinetobacter > Acinetobacter sp. 12966. Next base: position 10,252 of record NZ_JAVIMC010000048.1, on the reverse strand, counting down.
TGCTACTGCGATTGCATACCCAAAACAAAAAGCCACAGCCGATCAGGTCATTGCTGGGGCAGAGTTAGAAATTTCAATGTTCGATCCATATCGACAAGACCGTGTAAAAATTGAAGGTGTGGACTATCCACTGACTGCAAACTATTCGGCACCTTATGGGCTGTGGTTATCGAAATATAATTTAGGCGCAGCAGGTTATTGGTCTTTAATTAATAAAGAAGCCAATTTAATCATGCCGCATTTATATATGCTGGAACCTTTTAACCCGAATAAGAAAATTATTGTGTTTATTCATGGTTTAGCAAGTAGCCCAGAGGCGTGGGTGAGCCTAACCAATGACATTATGGGCGATGCTGAATTAAGGAAAAACTATCAAGTTTGGCAAGTGTTTTATTCAACCAATATGCCGATTTTTGAAAGTCGTTTTCAGATTTATTCTTTGCTGAATCAGGCTTTTCAAAATGTTGCTAAAGACAGTTATGCTGCACACGATGCAGTGTTAGTTGGGCATAGTATGGGTGGAGTGATTAGCCGTTTACTGGTGAGCAATGCCGATGTTTCAGAGCAAGCCATGCAAAAAATGAATGAAGCACAGCTAAACCGTTTAAAAGAAAATCCGGTAATTCAAGAGCGTTTTCAGTTCAAGGCTTTGCCATATTTTAATCGAGTTGTTTTTGTTTCGGCACCGCATCATGGTACAGACTACGCTGACCGATGGTTTACCCAAATTGCCCGCCGTGTTATTCGTTTGCCTACTGACTTTTTTATTGCAGTCGAAATGAGAGATGAGAAAAATACAAAACTCAGAAAAGGATTAATTGAAAATGGGGCAAGTAATTTAAGTCGCTCTTCTAACTTTATGCAGTTGACTCAAGCTATTCAACCATCGCCACAAGTGGTCTATCACTCGATTATGGGTAATATTAATGGGACAACTGATAAGTTAAAAAGCAGTGATGGGATTGTGCCGTATCAAAGTTCACATTTAGGTGGGGAGCAGTCGGAGCTGATCATTAAAGGTGGCCATTCGATTCAAACTAGCCCTGAAGCAATTTTAGAATTACGGCGTATTTTACGATTGCATTTAAAGCAGTCGCAGTCTTCAAAGTAGAGAGTTTTATTCTTAGAAAACCACTGCTGAACTGGGTCAACAGTGGTTGAAATAATTAATTTAGCTGATTTTGTTTGAGCGATTTTTTATGCTCAAAGTAGCTGATTGAAAAAATAACCAAGCCGACCAAATACAACACACCAGACAAGAGTAGTAAGTCTAGTCCTGCGGCATAGAGCAACCAAAGCGCATAGATTGAAGCAACGCTTGCAATCGCAATATGAGGCGTGCGTTTATGGCGAATGGATTCTTTAAGGTAAAAAGCCGATACCAGAAAATAAGGTAGCAAAATCATGACCGATGAAATCAATAAAAGCTGAGTGTAGTTTTTATTGAAAAAATACACGGCAATGAGTGAGCCTTGTACCACAAGCGTCGTCAGCCAAAGTGATGAAATCGGTACATTATTTTGATTATTCTTTAAAAATAATTTCGGGAAAGCACCATTTTTTGCAGCCAAAAATGGAATTTCAGTGGCAAATAAAGTCCAACTTAAATAAGACGATGCAACTGAAATAATGAGTCCAATGGTAATAATGATAGTACCCGGCAAGCCGATCAGTTGCTGTAAAATGGTCGCCATTGATGGGTTGTGCATGCCAGCAAGCGCTTCACGACTCGCCACACCATAAGCCAATACGGTCACCATCACGTAAAAACTTAATGCCAGCAAAACACCTAAAATAGTTGCTTTACCAATATCATGACGTTTTTTTGCACGTGATGATAAAACTACAGCACCTTCAATACCGGTAAATACCCAAAGGGTAATCAACATCAGGTCTTTCACTTGCTGCCAAAGTGGAACTTGCAAAGAAAAGTCATGTAAGTTGAGTTTGAACAAATCAAACTTAAAGGCAATAAAGGTAAAGAAGATAAAAACCACCATTGGAATAATTTTGGCAATAGTTGCCAGTAAATTCACAATCGCAGCTTCTTTAATGCCTCGACTCACTAACCAGTGCACCATCCACACAAAAATGCTTGAGCCAATCAGTGAATAAAGCGTATTACCTTCACCAAAAATAATATGGTCTTTGCCATCGGTAAACATGCCGACGCCTGAAAAGGCAATGACTACATAGCCGACAATACCAATGGTAGTACACAACCAATAGCCCCACGCTGAGCAAAACCCGATCAGGTCTCCAAAGCCTTCTCGTGCATAATTATAAATACCGCCGTCAAGGTCTGGTCGTTGACGCGTTAAATGTAACAATGAGAGGGCCAAGAAAATAATACCGACCCCAGTAATGAGCCATGCGACTAGAAGGGCAGAACCATTGGCAACCTGAGCCATATTTTGGGGGAGGCTAAAGACGCCTGACCCCACCATAGAACTAAAGACCAGCGCTGTAAGAGACAATAATCCGATTTTGGCAGCAGACATAGTATTTATTCTTTAAAAAATTGAGAAAGTTCAGCAATGTGTTCTGGTCCAATACCGCAGCAACCACCCACTAAACTTGCACCTGCTTGCTGCCATTGTTTAGCAAAACCAAGATAAGCTGGAGCGTCTAAGTCTTTACGAATTTCATCCAGACCATCGTTGGCAGTAGCGCTTTCATCTTGCGGTGGGAACGCGTTGGCGTAAGCACCAATCTGTACAGACGCAGGAATAAGTCCTTTAATTTCATTAATCGCTTGCAAGATCACTTCAGGTTGACAGCAGTTAAACAACACTGCTTTGGCATTTGATTGCTTTATAAAGTCAGCCACTTGTTGCATATTTTCGCCTGAACGAAGTAATGCTTGTTCTTGTTTAATCTCATCTTGCAGCGTAAATGACACCCAATAGTCTTTACCATCTTGTGGCAATAATGCATGGACTGTTTCAACTTCTTTTAAGCATGATTGAGTTTCAGCGAGCCAGAAATCTACCTCTGGTGCCAATGTGTTAATAATTGGCTCAGCAAGGTTTTTAGCCTGTTCCGGTTGGAACAAGTCGGCGCGGTAAGAACCAAATAACGGTGGTAAACAGCCTGCGATTTTGACATTTTTGCCGCTTTCTTTAACTGCATTTTTTGCTTGTTCAATCGCAACTTTAATTAAACGCACACCGTCGGTTTCAAAGCGTTCTTGACCAATATGAAATGGCACAACCGCATAGTTATTGGTTGTAATGACTTCTGCACCAGCGTTGATAAAGTCGAGGTGGACTTCTTTTACTGTTTCAGGTGCTTCAATGAGTGCAAGAGCAGACCACTCTGGTTGACGAAACGGAGCGCCACGGCGAGCCAATTCACGGCCTAAACCGCCATCTAAAATTTTCATAAATTACAACGTAAAGGGAGAAAAATAATTCAGCTAATCTAGCGTGTAGATGGATTGTGTTCAATCGCGAATATGCTCGATATATTTCTAAATAAATTAGATTGTTATGAATATTTTTTCTTAAGAGGATTTCTGTAGATGATGTTCAGTTTTACTGATGAACTTCACGTGAAAAAGATGAGGTATTTATTTGAACACATTGAATAAAAAATGATCTTATAACGCGCCAAATTGCTGCCAACTTTCGCCAGTGTGCTGCGTTTTATAATACGCTTTAAGTTGTTCAAGTTGCATAAAATGTATGCCTGACCAAACCAATAAACTGATGAATAATAAAATCTTAGATAAGCTGCGAACTTTTTCTAGTCGAGCAAAAGCTAACAGTACAAAAAATAAGGCAGGTAAAAATATAAAGAATTGAACAGGGGAGAAAAATAAATGAGCAGTACTAAAATATAACGCGACTGCACTCATCAGCACATTTAAAACAGAACACAGTTTTTGATATTTACCGAGCTTAAATGCATAAGCGGTGATGGCAAGTAGTACGGCTGAGCTGATGTAAATTGCTGTACCACCAATCATCCATATATAAAAACCGCTTAGCAAAAGATAAGCCAGCAGCAAAAAAAGCACGAGCTTAAAACCAAATGACAAAAGGCGAGGTGATGATTTTAAAGGCGTCATAGTGAATCTAAATATCTCAGCTGAGGGCTTAAAAAACAAAAGGACGAATCGAAATTCATCCTTTTGGAATTTTATTTATACATCGTCAAACTTAGTTTGCTTTTGCAACTGGGGCAGCAGCAGTTTCATCGTTTGCAGCCTTGAACGGAGATGTATAGTTCAAGCCAAGTGTAGAACTTGTGTACTGACGAACTTTGTCGAGTAACACAGGATCTTTGCTTAAGTCTTGTTTATAAGATACTACAATTTCATGAAGCTTCTGGTTCCACTTACCTTCAGTTTGCTGAGGGAAAGCTTTTTCAAGCAAGTTAAGCATGATGTATGGAGAAGTCGAAGCACCCGGAGACGCGCCTAACAATGCAGTTACAGCACCATCTTTAGACGCAAAGATTTCTGTACCGAATTGAAGTGTTGCAGGTTTACCCGGTTCTTTCTTGATGATCTGAACACGTTGACCACCTTGGCTTAAACGCCAGTCTTCAGCTTTCGCATCTGGGTAGTATTTACGAAGTTCATTGAGACGGTCTTCATCTGACATCATGACTTGGCTAACCAAGTATTTAACAAGATCAAGGTTTTCCAAGCCAACAGTCGTCATTGGTAAAACGTTGTTTTTGTTGGTTGATGCAAGTAAATCAAGCTGAGAACCATTTTTCAGGAACTTGTTTGAATACGTTGCAAATGGGCCAAACAATACATATTTTTTACCGTCGATATAACGCGTATCAATATGTGGTACAGACATTGGAGGTGTACCAAGTTCAGCACGGCCATATACTTTTGCTGTGTGTTCAGCAGTAATTTTTGGGTTGTCAGTAATTAAGAACTCACCACCAACAGGGAAGCCAGCATATTGTTTAGCTTCTGGTAAACCAGTAAGTTGCAATAATTTAACTGCTGCACCACCTGCACCGATAAATACAAAACGTGTTTTAACGTGATCTACTTTACCAGTTTTCAAATTTTTGAAAGACACAGTCCAAGTTTTGTCATCATTTTGGCTGATGCCAGTCACTTCAGTTGATGTCTGTAATTTGAAATTCGGGTTTTGATTTAAATGACCCACTAATTGTTTAGTGATTGAACCATAGTTTACGTCAGAGCCAACATCCATACGGGTCGCGGCAACTTTTTGACTTGGATCACGGTCATTCATGACTAAAGGTGCCCATTGTTTAATAACAGCAGGGTCTTCAGTAAATTTCATACCTTTGAACAACGGGCTTTGAATCATGGCAGCATAACGTTTTTCTAAGAATTGAACGTTATCGCCCCAAACGAAAGCAATATGCGGAACTGGATTAATGAATGATTTCGGTTCAGCTAAAACGCCTTGTTTTACCTGATATGACCAGAACTGTTTAGCAACTTCAAATTGAGAAGCAACTTTTTCAGCTTTGGCAATTTCCATCTTACCGTTTTTCTCTTCGGTATAGTTCATTTCCATAAAGCCAGAGTGGCCTGTTCCGGCATTGTTAAAGCCGTTTGAACTTTCTTGAGCAACTTGATCAAGACGCTCAAACATACGAATTTGCCAGTTTGGTTCAAGCTCAGTTAAATAAGTACCAAGAGTAGCACTCATGATGCCGCCGCCAACAAGAACAGCATCAACTACTGGCTCATCTTTTGCAGTTTCAACTTGTTTTGACGTTGTAGGTCTAAACAAGAACGCAATACCTGCAATTAAAATAAGAATGATTAATACCAGAAGGTATTTCAAAAACTTTTTCATGTAAGGGGGACCTTAAAATAAGTTATTTGAGTCACTTAAGGTGTGAGGAAACCTAGACAGCGTATCCAGACAAAAAGGATATAAATGCGAAAGTAAATTCTCTAAAACAGAGAATCTTGAAAAAAATAAAAATTACTTGGGATTATCGCAAACACTCTATATTTTAGACTAATTTTGCATTGACAAGACAATTTTTATAATAAATGGAGTTCATCAAAATCATAAATATGATTTATATTTAACCAAATTGAGCTTTGATAAGATAATTTAAGTTGATTTATGTTATATAAGTATTTGAAATTTAAAAAATAATTTAGATTTGATTGGAGTTTGATCAATTGAAGAATATTTGCCTATAAAAATCGATTAATTTTTATTTCATACCATATTTATGTAAATAAGCTCTTCGCAGGCGCTTATTTTCTGTCATACATAGTTCTTATTAATATTGGTTCTATAAAGATTAAATTAAGGGCATATCTCTGCATAAGAAATATGCCCTTTGAGATTTTATGATGCTACATAGAATGGTGCAGTTGAACGTGGTAACGCTTCACGTCCACGAATTTGGTCTGCAATTTTCTCGGCAATCATGATGGTGGTTGCATTTAAGTTACCGGTAATAATTAGCGGCATAATTGAGGCATCGACAACACGTAAACCCTTCATACCGTGTACACGACCTTGACCATCTACAACAGCCATTTCATCTTCACCCATCTTACAGCTACAAGACGGATGGTAAGCTGTTTCTGCATGGTTACGAACAAAGTCGTCAAGCTCTGCATCGGTTTGCAAATGTTTGCCCGGACTAATTTCTTCACCACGATATGGATCAAGCGCAGGTTGCTGCATGATTTCACGCGTAATACGAATTGCATCGCGGAACTCACGCCAGTCTTGTTCAGTCGACATGTAGTTAAACAAGATACTTGGATGCTCAAATGGATCCTTCGATTTAAGTTTGATTCGACCACGTGAAGGCGAACGCATTGAACCTACATGAGCTTGGAAACCATGTTCTTTCACTGCATTACTACCGTTGTAGTTAATGGCAACTGGCAAGAAATGGTACTGGATGTTTGGCCATGTAAACTCATCCGAACTACGGATAAATCCGCCTGCTTCAAACTGGTTACTTGCACCAATACCTGTGCCGTTAAATAACCACTCGGCACCAATTGCAGGTTGGTTATACCATTTTAACGCAGGGTACAAAGAAACGGGTTGCTTACATTTATACTGTAAGTACATTTCTAAATGGTCTTGCAGGTTTTCACCTACACCCGGCAAATCATGAACCACATCAATGTCCATTGATTTTAAGAAGGTACTTTGACCCACACCCGAGCGCTGTAAAATTTGTGGTGACGCAATTGCACCTGCGCAAAGTAATACTTCGCGTTTAACCAAGGCACGTTGTAAGTTGTTTTGGTCAGCACCAATAATGTATTCAACACCAATCGCTTGCTTTTGATTAAACAAGATTTTATTGGTTGTAGCATGGGTCAAGATAGTGAGGTTTGGACGACCTTTTGCCATATCCAAATAACCGCGTGCAGTGCTTGAGCGACGACCTTTAGGGGTTACCGTACGGTCCATTGGACCAAAGCCTTCTTGTTGGTAACCGTTTAAGTCATCAGTACGCGGGTAACCTGCCTGTACACCTGCTTCAACCATGGCATGGAACAACACATTGTTGCCATTTTTAGGCGTAGCAACGGATACTGGACCGCTATCACCATGATAGTCGTTGCCACCAATATCACGAGTTTCGGCTTTTTTGTAGTAAGGTAAACAGTCAGCATAAGACCAGTTTTCAAGGCCTTTATGAGTTGACCATTGCTCTAAATCCATTGCGTTACCGCGGATATAGCACATACCATTAATTAAAGATGAGCCACCTAAACCTTTTCCACGACCACATTCCATACGACGGTTATTCATGTGTGGTTCTGGGTCGGTTAAATAAGCCCAGTTATAGCGGCGGCCTTGAAGAGGGTAAGCCAAAGCTGCTGGCATTTGTGTACGGAAATCCAAGCGATAATCTGGTCCACCCGCTTCTAAGAGTAAAACGGTGGTATCTTTGTCTTCAGTAAGACGCGCAGCGAGTACATTTCCGGCAGATCCTGCGCCAATAATAATGTAATCATATTCTTTAATATTCATAACTATCCTTTTTTTACTAACAGTTTGCCTGAGCAATCTATAAAGACTGCTCGGCATATGTGATTTAGGTTGAAGTGTTTAAAGCGATGGAGGCATTAAAAAATGCTTTGATAATCGCCAAGTTCAACTTGAATAGATTTGATACGGGTATAGTGCCCAAGCGTAGTTAAGCCATTTTCGCGACCTACACCAGATTGTTTATAGCCACCGACTGGCATCTCGGCAGGCGATTCGCCCCAAGTGTTAATCCAGCAAATACCAGCTTCAATTTGGTGAATAATGCGATGAGCACGGCTGATGTCTTGAGTAACAACGCCAGCAGCTAAACCAAAGGTGGTGTCGTTAGCACGACGGATGACTTCTTCTTCGGTTTCATAGCTTAAGATGCTCATAACCGGTCCAAAAATTTCTTCTTGAACAATCGCCATCTGGTCAGTGCAGTCGCTAAATACTGTCGGTAGTACATAAGCGCCTTTGGCAAGTTCACCCTCAGTTGCGCGGCCACCGCCAATTAACACTTTAGCGCCTTGTTGTTTGCCTGACTCAATGAAGGACAACACTTTTTCCATATGAGGGAAGCTAGTGAGCGGTCCGAAGTTTGTGTCTTTAGCCATTGGATCGCCAATGCGAATACGTTTTACACGCTCTACAACAGCTTTTTCAAAGTCGGCTAAAAGTGATTTTGGAACAAATACGCGTGTACCGTTAGTACATACCTGACCTGAGCTAAAGAAGTTTGCCATAACGGCAATATCTGCGGCACGGTTCAGGTCAGCATCTTCACAAATAATCAGTGGAGATTTACCACCGAGTTCCATAGTCACTTCTTTAAGCGTAGAACCAGCGGCACTTGCCATGACTTTTTTGCCAGTTTCCACACCACCAGTGAATGAGATTTTTTCAATCACGGGATGTTCAGTCAGCCATTGTCCAATTTCACGACCCGCACCTTGCACCACGTTAAATACGCCGTCTGGTACGCCAGCTTCTGTATAGATTTCTGCAAGTTTAAATGCAGTAAGTGGGGTGGTTTCGCTTGGCTTGAAAATCATGGCATTACCGGCAGCAAGGGCAGGGGCAGATTTCCATAATGCGATTTGAATTGGATAGTTCCAAGCACCAATACCGGCAACTACGCCTAAAGGTTCACGGCGTGTATAAAAGAAACTTGATTCGCGAAGTGGAACTTGTTCACCTTGAATGGCTGTTGCAAGTCCTGCGTAGTATTCGAGTACATCTGCGCCAGTCACAATATCGACTGTAGATGTTTCGCTAAAAGCTTTACCTGTGTCGAGTGTTTCAAGACGGGCAAGCTCATCATTACGTTCACGAAGAATGTCGACAGCACGACGTAAAATACGTGAACGTTCCATGGCAGTCATGGCAGCCCAGATTTTTTGTCCTTGTTGGGCACTTTGTACAGCAGCTTCAATATCTTGTTCAGAAGCTTGTTGAAGAGTCGCGATTGTCTCGCCGTTGGCAGGGTTAATACTATTAAATGTTTTACCACTGGTTGCTTTAACGTAGCGTCCATGGATATACAATTGATGAACTTGTACATCACTCATTTTGTCTCTCCTGCAAAGGCTTGTTCGCAAATTGCAATTGCGTTTGTACATAATCGTAAGCAATGGAACGAGCAAGGTTGCTGTCAAATTCGTTATGACGGCTTAAACTGCCTCGTAACCATAATCCATCAATCAATGCTGCCAAACCTCTAGCGGCAACACTGGCCTGTTGTTCATCCATTAACTTAAGAAAATAAAACTTTAAGTTGGAATACAGGCGTTGATCATTAATCTTTTGCAAGCGGCTTAAGTCTGGTACATGCATACTTGCTGACCAAAAGTCCAACCAGACCCGCATTGCTTTTTCATTGACCTGACTAATGTCAAAGTTAGAGTCGATAATGGCCTTAATTTGGCTCTCTGGATGCGAATCTGCTTCTGCTCTGTACTGTTCGGTTTTACGACGCAGAACATTTAACATTTCTTGCATACAGGTATTTATCAACCCCTGTTTGTCGCCAAAGTAATGGCTGACAATGCCGGTCGACAGCTCGGCTTTTTTTGCAATTTGTGCAATGGTGGTATTGGATAACCCCACTTCATAAATTACGTCGAGTGCAGCGTTCATGATTTCTTCACGTCGCACATGTTCTGGTTTTACTCTGCGTTTTGTCATGGTTGTCCACATCAGCACTTTTATGGGTGCTTAAAATTCAACATGTTAACTTGCAGAGCATCATAGCACTTTTTTATCATACTTGTTATTGATTG
>NZ_JAVIMC010000047.1:0-373 GCF_031196995.1 Acinetobacter sp. 12966 | reverse complement strand
TGATAATTCAGCGTATATCAGTGTTCACCTTTTCTTAAATAAAGATTCTTGACTTTTTTTTGCATAAGAAACAATTCAATAACCTATACTCTTAAACTTTATACTAGTTGAGAAAAATTTACTTTTAATTATAACTTAATAAAACACTTAACTTGTAAAGAAAACTAAATTTCAGTTACTTAATAGACAAAAAAATATTATTATTTTTGTATCAGTAATGTTTAATATTCTTTGGATTGTATGTTGTGGGTTCTTATAGTATTTCTAGGTTTAATCAGTACACTATTAATTATTTCCATATTAAAAGAGTATTTTAAGAATCCTTTCAAATAGAAGAATAAATTCTAGTTTGTTAAGGCTTTGTTGCACAAAG
>NZ_JAVIMC010000046.1:0-717 GCF_031196995.1 Acinetobacter sp. 12966 | reverse complement strand
GGTGGTGTTTCAAAAAGTATGCTGAAAAAAACAATATGGCTTTTGATAAAATAGAGGTATGAAAATAACGCTACAAATCAAATGTCCTACCTGTCTAAGTAACAATATAAAGAGAAATGGCATCAAAGTAGATGGGAAACAAAACCATCAATGCAAAGATTGCAAACGTCAGTTTATTGGTGNNTCAGAGGAAGCGGTGTAAGAGATATTGCTGAAGTCGAGCGTATCAGCATTGGCAAGGTATTACGAACCTTAAGTGAATCGATCTATCAGATTCAGCCTAAACAAAGCCACTACGAATGTCTTGAAGTCGATGAACTTTGGACTTTTGTAGGGAATAAGAAAAATAAACAATGGCTTATTTATGCCTACCATCGAGAATCTGGAGAAATTGTTGCTTATGTTTGGGGTAAGCGGGATTTAGCAACGGTTCAACGTCTTAAAGCTAGACTTAAAAAGCTTGGGGTTCAATATGCTCGAATTGCGAGTGATCATTGGGATAGTTTTATTACAGCATTTCAATGTTGCAAGCAAGTGATCGGTAAGTTTTTTACCGTCGGTATTGAAGGTAACAATTGTAGAATTCGTCATCGAATCAGGCGTGGATTTAGGAGAAGTTGCAACTTTTCTAAAAAGCTCGAAAATCATTTTAAAGCCTTTGATTTGACTTTCTTTTACCTTAATAACGGATTTGTTTAACGCCAGCATACTTTTTGA
>NZ_JAVIMC010000045.1:0-586 GCF_031196995.1 Acinetobacter sp. 12966 | reverse complement strand
ATACGTATCAATCTTTTGAACTGTTACTTTATCGCCTTCAATTCGCGCTTCAACTTCTTGCCGTGCATAAGCCTGTAAGTTATTTAACTCAACTGCCGTTGTATCAATACGCTTACTAAGTGCTAAGTCCCCTTCGATCATTGCCGATTGAACAGACCAAGTTCCTGCGAAGCCCTGATCATTACCGATCAAATCAGACTCAGATCCAATCAAAGGTGGATTTAACTGTGCATATACACCGTCCGTTTTTTCAGCTACAAGTGAAAGATCATTTGCAACAACACGAATGCTTTCTTGAGCTGCAGCAAGACCATCATCACTTGACTGTTTAACAGTATTTACAACTTTAAGAACACCTTCATCACCATCAATAATTTGCTGTGATAAACCATCTTTGGCTTGCTGAATAGCGTTTTGTCGATCAATGACTTCTTGTGCAATCCGATCTTTCGTATTTTGTATATCTTGCTTAATTGGACCAATTTCAGCGTCAATAGTCTCAATATGATCAATCTTGGTTTTAAGATCCTGATTGAGCTGAGATTCACTGATTTGATCATTCAAGAGCTCAAGAACGTCTGTAGCA
>NZ_JAVIMC010000044.1:0-273 GCF_031196995.1 Acinetobacter sp. 12966 | reverse complement strand
AAATGAGTTCCATGCCATCGTTCCGACTTTAGCATCAGAACTTATATTTAATCGGTCTAGTGCGTTGGCAAACTGAGCTACACGTTCGAAAGCATCTTTATATGTATATCGGTGTTTACTTATCCCATCTGCTTTCAAAGTTACAATTTCTTGATCTGCGTAAACTATCAAAGCATGCTGCATTATTGAAGTAATGTTTAAATTACAATGCATCATTAATCCATTCGTCATTCTTATTTCCTCACACAATTTAGCAACTGATTCAGATGCTTA
>NZ_JAVIMC010000043.1:0-224 GCF_031196995.1 Acinetobacter sp. 12966 | reverse complement strand
AATGCCTGATCAAATGAATGCACGGCATAGGTCTCTTGCACAGGACGTGCATAGACATACGAGGACATGCTACCTAACAACAAGAATGTGGTAGAATACTGTCTTATCGACAGTTTAGTGATAGAAAACCCCAGCCAAGGCTAGGGTTTATAAAAAGCTGCAATATTATAAACTATCGAACATTGCACTGATAGACTCTTCGTTATTAATACGACGAATCGTTT
>NZ_JAVIMC010000042.1:0-2483 GCF_031196995.1 Acinetobacter sp. 12966 | reverse complement strand
AAGCTGTCCGAGGTGGTTTCTGAACCATTATGCACATAGCTCACGGTGCCATTGGCATTCACCGTCACTGTACCGTTGGCTGGTGCGCCCACGATGGTCACCACACCTGATGGCGTACCGTCTTCGGCATCGGTGTCGTTGCCCTTGACCGCTATCACCACCGTATCACCTTCGTCCACCGTCGCTGTGTCATTCAAGGCAACTGGCGCATCATTGACTGGATTGACGGTGATATTCACGGTCGCTGTATTGGACACGACACCATTGCTGTCGGTCACGGTATAGGTGAAGCTGTCCGAGGTGGTTTCTGAACCATCATGTACATAGCTCACGGTGCCATTGGCATTCACCGTCACGGTACCGTTGGCTGGTGCGCCCACGATGGTCACCACACCTGCTGGCGTACCGTCTTCGGCATCGGTGTCGTTGCCCTTGACCGCTATCACCACGGTGTCACCTTCGTCCACCGTCGCTGTGTCGTCATTCGCCACTGGCGCATCATTGACTGGATTGACGGTGATGTTGACTGTCGCTGTATTGGACACGACACCATTGCTGTCGGTCACGGTATAGGTGAAGCTGTCCGAGGTGGTTTCTGAACCATTATGCACATAGCTCACGGTGCCATTGGCATTCACCGTCACGGTACCATTGGCTGGTCCACCCACGATGGTCACCACACCTGATGGGGTTCCGTCTTCGGCATCCGTATCGTTGCCTTTGACCGCAATCACCACCGTATCACCTTCGTCCACCGTCGCTGTGTCGTCATTCGCCACTGGCGCAATACTGATGATCTGATTCGCCGTCGACGTACCACCTTGGCCATCGCTGATGCTGTAGTTAAAGCTTTCTTGACCGCTAAAGCCTGTGTTCGGGGTGAAGGTAATGGTGCCTTGGGCATCAATGTTTACCACACCGTTCGGGGTGTTGATTTGTTGTGCGGTGCCCGGGGTCAAGGTCACGCCATTGATCGCGGTGATGGTCAATGGGTTGCCATCTGCATCGGTATCATTTGCCAATGGGTTTAAGGTCACTGGCGTGTTGAATGCGGTGTTGTACGTGTCATCGCTTGCAACAGGTGGTGTGTTTGGTGCTGCTGAAACGTTGATGGTTCCAGTCGCTGTTGAGCTGCCACCTTGGCCATCGCTGATGCTGTAGTTAAAGGTCTCTTGACCGCTAAAGCCTGCGTTCGGTGTGAAGGTAATGGTGCCTTGGGCATCAATGTTTACCACACCGTTCGGGGTGTTGATTTGTTGGGCGGTGCCTGGGGTCAAGGTTACGCCATTGATCGCGGTGATGGTCAGGGTGCCACCGTCTGCATCGCTGTCATTCGCCAATGGAGTTAAGGTTACTGGCGTGTTGTATGCGGTGTTGTACGTGTCATCGCTTGCAACAGGTGGTGTGTTTGGTGCTGCTGCAACGTTGATGGTTTCTGTTGCTGTTGAGCTGCCACCTTGGCCATCGCTGATGCTGTAGTTGAAGCTTTCTTGTCCAGTAAAGCCATTGTTCGGGGTGAAGGTAATGGTGCCTTGGGCATCAATGTTCACCACACCGTTCGGGGTGTTGATTTGTTGGGCGGTGCCCGGGGTCAAGGTCACACCATTGATCGCGGTGATGGTCAATGGGTTGCCATCTGCATCGCTGTCATTTGCCAATGGGTTGAGTGCCACTGGCGTGTTGAATGCGGTGTTGTACGTGTCATCGCTTGCGACAGGTGGCGTGTTTGGTGTAGGTGCAAATGGAGACAAAGGTGTCCAACTACCACCACCCAAACCATGCTCAAATGGTTTGATAACTGAAGATAATATTGGGTACTCAATTCCTAAAGGCGGAATATTATCTACCACTCGGTTCAACATTAAAGGTTTGATGCCATCGGCGACAGATGTTTCGCCCACACGAGTAAGTTGAACAAAACGATGACCACCTTGAGTTACATCAGGATCGCCATCAAAGGACTCTCCCGCAATTTCAACATAATCTTTACCTTCTTTTTTAAATACTCGACCATCATCCAAACGAACAACATCATTTTGTTGTTCTGTATCATTCATTTGCTGAAATGATTTTGCAAAATTTACAATTTTATCTAGATCCGAGTTTGGTTCACCTAGCAAAGAATTGAGGCTAAAATTGCCGTCATTATTGATTAAATCTTTACCATGAATTTCAACAACTCGGCCATTTGAAAGCTGCAACACGACACTACTTTCTTCTGAAAGATGCAATACATCTTTCACCTGAAGCTTTGCCCCCTTTTTTAGAATTATTTTTTTATTTGTCTTTGAAAAACGCCAAACATCACCATCCACAGAGATTATTTTTACCGATGTATTCATTTATAACTTTACCTCAATTTGAAAGTTTAGCCATATCAATTATTTATGCTTTACATGACCAAATTTATTTAGCGCAGACAAAAAACCATCCTAGATTAGTTAATTAATATACAATATTAATAGATGTCTTTCATAAATCAT
>NZ_JAVIMC010000041.1:0-265 GCF_031196995.1 Acinetobacter sp. 12966 | reverse complement strand
TAAGCATGACCTGACGAAGGCGTGTTTATTCATTAACAGATTGGCAAAATTGAGTCTGAAATAAATTGTTCACTCAAGAGTTTAGATTAAGCAATTAATCTAGATGAATTGAGAACTAGCAAATTAACTGAATCAAGCGTTTTGGTATATGAATTTAGATTGAAGCTGTACAGTGTTTAAGTACACAGACAACAGATAGTAGCGATGAAGAATCGCACGGACAACACTCACTTGTAGGTGTTGTCGACTGTTTGGGGTTGTATAG
>NZ_JAVIMC010000040.1:0-297 GCF_031196995.1 Acinetobacter sp. 12966 | reverse complement strand
CTTTTCTATACGAGCACCTAGTTCGAAAGTAAAGTCGTTCCAGTTATATTTTTCTAGGCCAAATACACTAAAGTTTTTAGTGACATTTCGATTTAATAGCTGCTGATTATCTAGATAGGTGGTATGGCCTTCTTGAGAATGGACTGGTGATAAAGCACTATTATCCTGTTCCAAATATTGTAGCCCCAAGATACCGGTTAATTCCCCTAATGGCTGATGTGATAACTCTATGCGGCCTACTTTTCCTGTATTTTTAAAAAAGTTAGTAATCTTATCTCCCTCGAGTTCATTGTGAAA
>NZ_JAVIMC010000004.1:0-608 GCF_031196995.1 Acinetobacter sp. 12966 | reverse complement strand
TCCGGTGTGAACACCGCTGTCCAGGTGATGTTGTCAGTCGTAGTCAGGCCTGTCAATGTACCGCCTACAACCGTGATGTCGCTTGCATCAAAGCCTGCTACCGCCTCACTGAACGTGAAGCTAATGTTCGCTGTTTCACCTGCCGCAAGTGCAAGGTCATCTGCGCTAATCGCTAGGCTTGGTGCTGTCGCATCAACAGTCACTGTACCGGTTACTGGTGTTGAAACGTTGCCTGCTAGATCTGTTGCAGTCACGCTCACTGTATGTGGACCGTCTGCCAACACTGGAAGTGTATTGTCTGCAAGCGTCCAGGTACCGTCACCATTGTTAGTCGCTGGATAATCCACACCATCCACAGTCACCACCACAGTCGCAGTAGGATCATCGATCATACCGGTCAATGCAGGCGTTGTATCGTTCGTCGATACATCTGGGAAAGTCACCACCGGTGCAACAAGGTCAACGATAAAGCCGTCTGTACCGTCAAGTACATCGCCTGTACCCAAGTTGCCCAAGACATCTGTGTAGCTACCATCAGCCACCGCAATGCTTGGTGCTGTGCCTGTACCGTCCGGTGTGAACACCGCTGTCCAGGTGATGTTGTCAGT
>NZ_JAVIMC010000039.1:0-277 GCF_031196995.1 Acinetobacter sp. 12966 | reverse complement strand
CCCACTTGCTGCTGTTCCACCAGCAGCTCCTGCAGCCGCAGCAGTTCCTGAACCCATCGTAGCAATCGTTACAATAATGACAATAAGAGCAGCACCAGCCGCCGTTAACCCTTGTGATTTATAATCNNCCTTTATCTTGCATTGACTGCCAGACTACAGAATTCTTTTCTTTTTTAACTAGGTCAGTAATAGATGTTTTCGCAGCAATGAAGTCTAACTTACCACCAGCTTCTATAGTTGCGTCTTTTAAATATTCAAACTCGGTTCCAACAAGTCG
>NZ_JAVIMC010000038.1:0-223 GCF_031196995.1 Acinetobacter sp. 12966 | reverse complement strand
CGATAATGTTACTTTGGAAGAAGGGGTTTTTTGTGGCCCAAGCATGGTATTTACGAATGTTTATAACCCGCGTTCCCTCATTGAGCGTAAAGACCAATACCGAGACACCTTGGTGAAAAAGGGCGCTACGCTGGGTGCAAACTGTACCATTGTTTGTGGCATTACTATTGGTGCTTATGCTTTCGTTGGGGCGGGTGCAGTTGTTAATAAAGATGTTCCTGCT
>NZ_JAVIMC010000037.1:0-1571 GCF_031196995.1 Acinetobacter sp. 12966 | reverse complement strand
ACGATACTGTCTAGGATCACATAGACCAATCTGTTGTAAATAAAAGATGGGTAGAGGAATTAGAAAAACACCCAGACCAATTTACGGTTCACCAAATTTATCAAGCCTATCCAGATGGCATAATTGACGTTGCCAAAGAACAAGCACTAGTAGAAGAACACGAAAATTTAGTATTTCAATTTCCAGTGTATTGGTTTAACTGTCCGCCGCTTTTGAAACAATGGCTTGATGAAGTTTTGACTTATGGTTGGGCTTATGGTTCAACAGGCGATAAGCTTAAAAATAAGAAATTTATGTTGGCTGTGTCTGCTGGTGTGAAAGAAAAAGTTTATTCAGAGTATGGTGAATATAAGCTTTCGTTAGAGCAGATTTTTAGTTCTTTTGAACTCACCGCTTTATATGTTGGGGCAGTCTATCAACCACTTTATGCATTTTATGGTTTAGACACAAACCCTTCACCAGATGATGCTATTCCAACTCACCAAGAAATAGATAACAGTGCCGTTCAGTATGTTCAGAAGTTATTAGCATTGTCTGAGTAAATTTAAAGATAGAAAGGCCTAAGCGTGAGGGTTTGGGTCTTTCCTTACAAATAAATAGTTTCAGTGTAAGATATCTTTATGATTTAAATAATTATTATTTTTTTCAATTAAGCGACAATGGAAATTTAGAGGAGTAAAATTACAGCTTTACTTATAGATTACTAAAAATTCAGTTATGTTCAGTTCAGATTTAACAGATTATGTCATTCGACAATTAGGTCGGACTAAAAATAAACGTTATGAAGCATATGTAGTTAGTCGAATTATTCATTTACTTAACGACTTTACTTTAAAATTTGTCACTCAACAGTTTGTTAGATTATCAAATAAGAAAATTGCTTTAACTGATTTATATTTTCCTCAACTTGGTATTCATATTGAAGTTGATGAAGGACATCACTTTTTAAGAAATAGTAAAATGGAGTATTCACTCAACCAAATAGATGAGCCTCTTTATAGTATCTCTCAAACAGAAAGTGACGCTATGAGAGAAGAAGATATTATTAGTATTACTGGACATAAAATTTTTCGGGTAAATGTTTATAAAAATCAGGAAGGTCAACCTCAAAATTTAGAGAGTATTCATCAACAAATTGATAAAATTATAGAAGAAGTAAAAACTGCAAAGAATAAGCTGGTAGAAGAATCTAAGTTCAAAGAATGGAATATAGAAACAGAATACAACCCTCAAACTTATATTGATTTAGGAAGCATCAGTCTAGCCGACAATGTAGTGTTAAAAACTACAAAAGATGTTTGTAATTGTTTTGGCTATAACTATAAAAACTATCAGAGAGGTGGAGCACTTCATCCATATGAAAAAGATACCTTAATCTGGTTTCCTAGACTTTATGAAAATAAGGATTGGATTAATACTATATCGCCTGATGGCTTAACGATTACTGAAAAGTCGACAGATGAAGCTATTACACTTAAAAAATTAGAAGAGTGGAAAAATGGCCCACAGAAAAGAATTGTCTTTGCAAGAGTTAAGGATAATTTGAGTAGTTGATCCTAGCCAAAATAATG
>NZ_JAVIMC010000036.1:0-8889 GCF_031196995.1 Acinetobacter sp. 12966 | reverse complement strand
AATGATTTATGAAAGACATCTTTTGTTTAGGGAAAATACATTAGCATTTTTTACTAGACGATAAAATCTTTAAGTCATTTATAAACAGGTTCACTTTATTTAAGTTTAAAAAAAGCCTCCGAAGAGGCTTAAATTATATTGTCTTAAACTAGAATATCCCGCTTACCATTAGGGCCCATTGAGCTCACAATGCCGTTCTCTTCCATTTGATCAATAATACGAGCAGCACGGTTATAACCAAGGCTAAATTTACGCTGTAGCGAAGATGTAGACGCTTTTCGAGTTTCTAATACGAACGACACACATTGATCATAGAGTGCATCTCGGTCAGAACCACCCTCACCCTCTTCAAAGCCACGTGATGCAGGTTCTTCATCAAATGGAGTCAAGATTTCATCAATATAATCAGGCTCACCACGCTCACGCCAAGCATCACAGATACGGTTTACTTCATCATCACTAATGAAAGCACCATGCACACGTTCTGGCTCAATTTTACCAGGGCCTAAGAACAGCATATCACCATGACCTAACAAGTCTTCTGCACCACCCGCATCCAAAATAGTACGTGAGTCAATTTTACTGTTTACACGTAATGCTACACGCGTTGGAATATTGGCTTTAATTAAACCCGTAATAACATCAACAGATGGGCGTTGAGTTGCAAGCAATAGGTGAATACCAGCAGCACGAGATTTTTGCGCCAAACGGGTAATCATTTCTTCTGCTTTTTTACCCACTTGCATAATCATATCAGCGAACTCGTCCGCAACAATGACAATAGATGGTAATGGCGTTAAACGAGGTGCACGTTCTTGTGTCGCAGAATCACTTGGCTTCCAAGTCGGATCAATTAAGTCTTCACCATTCGCAATCGCTTCTTCAACTTTACGGTTGTAGTCACTTAATTTACGAATTTTTAGGAACGACATAAGCTTATAACGGCGTTCCATTTCATTCACACACCAGTTCAAGGCACTTACCGCATCTTTCATGTCAGTAACGACTGGAGTTAATAAATGTGGAATATCACTATAGTTCGCAAGTTCTAGCTGTTTTGGATCAATTAAAATTAAACGTAATTGATCAGGTGTGTATTTAAGCAACATCGATAAAATCATCGAGTTGACTGCAACCGATTTACCAGAACCTGTCGTACCAGCAACTAACATATGCGGTGCTTTCGCCAAATCAGTGAGTACAGGATTACCTGAAATATCTTTACCCATCGCCATACTAATTAATGCACTTGGGTCACGATATGTCGGTGTTTCCAATAACTCAATCAAGCGTACCATTTCACGGGCACTGTTTGGCACTTCAATACCAATGTATGGTTTACCAGGAATGACTTCCACCACACGTACAGATGCCATCGACATTGAACGTGCCAAGTCACGTGAAATATTTGTTACCTTAGACGCTTTAACACCCGGTGCTAAATCTAACTCAAAACGAGTAACAACTGGCCCTGGTTGAGCCTCTACCACCTGAGCTTTAACATTAAATTCTTGCAGTTTAATTTCAAGTAACTCAGACAAACGAGAAAGCTGCTCTTCAGTAAAGTTGACTTTCTTATTCGGATCGACCTTATCGAGTAGTTCAAGACCAGGTAACGTTGGCAAATCCAAACGCTTTTTGGCAACTTGCATTGCACGAGACATTGGTCGACCTGATGCATCAGTTAATGGCGCATCAAAATCGAAATCATCTTCATCAAAATCAGAATTTTCCTGCGGTTTCCCAGCAGTCTCCTGCCAAGCCTCAATAAACTCTTCTTTTGAAAGTTTGTCAGCCTGAATAGTCGTTTGAATAGGAGCTTTTACAAATGCTGAAGATTGCGCATAACTACTTGCTCTTACAGGCTCTGCTGGAGCAATGTCTTCATCTATTAATAAATCATCAAAATCTTCAAAGACTTGTTCATTTGCTAAATTTTTAGGTGACTGATTTAAATTAGAGGTAGGTGAAGATGTTTCATTCGCAATATTAACAGATTGCGAAGTTTGTTCGGTTTCTACATGGTGATCTTGAACAAACGGTGTATGCACATCTGTTGCAGTTTTACTGTTTGGAACCGCAGCAAGTAACTCATCAAAGATCTCATCATCATTCCAATCAAGACCATGCAAGTCTTGTTTAGATGAAGGCTGATTTTGATTTACTTGAGAAATTGTTTGCTGGAATTGCTCATGAGCAGGAACTTGCTCTGTTTCTGTCGAATCATCAGCAGCTCTTAAAAGCGCATCAATTTCTTGCTTATGACTCGCATCATCGCGCTGTAAAGCACGCCATACTTCGCCAGTTGCAACTAAACGTTGGCTATCTCGTTCAAGTTTATGAGCCTGCTCAAGCGTATGCTCAAAGTTCTGAGTATTTGCAACTGGTGTATCTGCAACAGGTTCAGGTCGGCTCTGCTCTTTCGCTAGCACATCTGCAAATAAGCGCTCAGCAACCGCATCATGTCGCGTTGTGGTAGATTGCGGTTGAGTTGATTCAGATTGAACTGATGCTTCTTTCTCATCTGAAGCATTAGCATTCGTTTCTACATTGTCAGCAACTTTAACCGCGGCTGCTTTGTTGGCAGGTTGAGTTGTTAAGTCATAATCCGATTCATTCGGAGATACGTTCTTATAAAATAAATCTTGTAAATAACTTGGTGTAGCTTTGAGCGTAACCCATGTTTTACTCCATTGCACCCCAAATGCAAGAGTAAACAACACGACCCCGAAAACCAGTAAAAATAAGGTTGCACCGTAAATTGTTAACAATTGAGATAGGCTTTGACCTAACTCATAACCAATAATTCCCCCAGCTGCATTATCTAAAGTATCTGCCGGCACATTCCAGTGTAAATATAGTAAGCTAGATACAACTAAAATTAAGAAGAATTGTGCAGCATAACGAAATGGGCGGTTTAGGAAACTACGTGGCCACCAAACCTGAATTGCTTCAATGAAAAGGAAAATTGGAATAA
Source organism: Acinetobacter sp. 12966 (assembly GCF_031196995.1). Lineage (NCBI taxonomy): Bacteria > Pseudomonadati > Pseudomonadota > Gammaproteobacteria > Moraxellales > Moraxellaceae > Acinetobacter > Acinetobacter sp. 12966. Next base: position 5,912 of record NZ_JAVIMC010000036.1, on the reverse strand, counting down.
GCAAACTTGCCCATCCTAAAAAACCAAACAGCAAATCTGCAATCCATGCGCCAGCAATACCACTTGCATTGGATACTTGCTGAGTATCACTAGAAATATGCATCCAGCCCGGGTCAAATGGTGTATATGTTACTGTTGCCAGAAACATATAAATACCAAAAGAAACCAAGAATAATGTCATCAATAAGCGCTGTGCATAAACACTTGACACCGCAGTCATATACTGTCCTGTAACCCATTTAATTATTGGTTTAGAGATGTGAAGAGCTACATTTTAGATCTTCAACGAATGAACTTTATATTATGCACCTGTTCTTACAAAAAAGGTGCATGATTCTTTACAGTTGTTGTTAACATAAGGCACTTCTATATTGTTATATAACTTAATTCGATTGACCTGATCAATATTATCCACATTGATTTAACGCTATTGGTCGGCAAATTCACGTATAATTTTCAAAATTCTCGATATAAATAAGGATACCCTCAATGAGTGCTCGTCATTCTCGGTTAATTATTCTCGGTTCTGGTCCTGCAGGTTATAGTGCAGCGGTATATGCAGCACGTGCAAACCTTAAACCTACTTTAATTGCAGGTTTACAACTAGGTGGGCAGCTTACAACAACAACCGAAGTTGACAACTGGCCGGGCGATCCTGAAGGTTTAACAGGTCCTGCATTAATGGATCGTATGCAAGCACATGCTGAACGCTTTGGTACAGAACTCGTCTATGACCATATTAACGAAGTGGACTTAAATGTACGTCCTTTCGTTCTTAAAGGTGACATGGAAGAGTACACATGTGACGCTTTAATTATTGCAACTGGTGCTACAGCTCAATATCTTGGCCTAGAGTCTGAACAAAACTTTATGGGTCAAGGCGTAAGCGCATGTGCAACATGTGATGGTTTCTTCTATAAAAACCAAAAAGTAATGGTTGTAGGTGGTGGTAACACTGCTGTTGAAGAAGCACTTTATTTATCAAATATTGCTTCACATGTAACTTTAGTACACCGCCGTGATACTTTACGTTCTGAAAAGATTTTGCAAGATCATTTATTTGCCAAAGAAAAAGAAGGCAAAATCAGCATTATCTGGAATCACGAAGTTGAAGAAGTATTGGGTGACAATACTGGGGTAACTAGTGTTCGCCTTAAATCAACTCAAGATGACTCTAAGCAAGACGTAGAGGTTCATGGTCTGTTCGTTGCGATTGGTCACAAGCCAAACACTGGAATGTTTGAAGGCCAATTAAACTTACGTGATGGCTACATCCAAGTACAAAGTGGCACATCTGGTAATGCAACAGCAACTTCTGTAGCTGGTGTTTTTGCTGCTGGGGACGTCGCAGATAGCATTTACCGCCAAGCGATTACTTCTGCCGGGTCTGGCTGTATGGCGGCTCTAGATGCTGAAAAATATCTAGATAATCTTTAATTAATAGATTTCTAGAGTTTTAAAACAGCCGTTCTTATAACGGCTGTTTTTTTTAGAATAATGACTAGCTGACATATATTAATTTTTATAGCATAACCTTAAAGCTCATCTTATTTTATTTTTATGAATACACTTCCACTTTCTCAATTCATTTTTCCTGACCCGATTGAAGCTGACCCAGATGGGCATGGTTTAATTTGTATTGGGGCAGACCTCTCCCCTTCTACACTATTTGAAGCTTACACCCATGGTCTTTTTCCTTGGTTTAATGAAGATGAGCCTATTTGTTGGTGGAGTCCAGAACCCCGTTGTGTTATCTACCCTCAAAACTACAAGCCAAGCAAGTCACTCCTTAGAAACATGAAAAAACATGACTATGCAATTACGGTTAACCATGCTTTTGAACAAGTTATTCGCTCTTGCTCTTTGCCAAGAAGTTATGCAGACGAAACATGGATTAGTGAAGATATTATTCAAGGCTACTGTGAGATGTTTAAAGCTGGTTATGGTTATAGCGTTGAAGTATGGCAACAAGAGGAGCTTGTAGGAGGTTTATATGGTGTTACGATTGGCAAAGGATGTTTTGGTGAGTCAATGTTTAGCAATGAAACCGATGTTTCAAAAATGGCTTTTTATACATTAATGCTCATAGGACAAGAAAATCAGCTACCATGGATAGACTGTCAACTCGTAAACAGTCACTTAATTAGTCTGGGAGCCAGTACACTTTCTCGTCAAGACTACTTAAAATCGTTACAAGATGTAATTATTCACCCCTCTATCAATTGGAAAAAGTATCAAGAACGTGTATTTTCAAGTAAAACAATAGCATTAGATGCAAAATTAATGGAATGATAACAGGAGGGACCAATCATGAAATCATATCACCCGAAGTCCCTTTTAAATGATCTGCAGTATTATATTACTCCACCTCATGATTGCAGCTACTTAGAAAATAAATCTGCACGCATGGTGTTTTTAGATCCCATCCACCGAATTGATGTGGTCACTCTTTCAGAACTTTCTCGTTTAGGCTTTCGCCGTAGTGGTGACTTTGTTTATCGCCCTGAATGCCATTTATGCAGACAATGTTTGTCTTGTCGTGTCCCAGTGGCCGATTTCCAAATGAACAGCATGCAAAAAAAAGCATGGAAACGAAATCAAGATCTCACCATGACTGTTCTGCCTACGCGACAAGCAGCCCAAATTCATTATGATTTATACGAACGATATATTAATGAACGCCATGCTGATGGTGATATGTTTCCACCGAGCTTAGATCAGTTTGAAAAGTTTTTAGTACATAGCTGTACAGATAGTTTTTTTCTTGAGCTTTGGAAAGACAATCGGCTCATTAGCGTTTCTACTTGTGATTTAATGGATGATGGGCTATCGGCTGTCTATACGTTTTTTGATCCCGATGAGCACCGCAGATCACTTGGTGTTTACTCTATTCTTAACCAAATTGAATATGTTAAATCGTTAGGTTTAGAGTATCTTTATTTAGGCTATTGGGTACCGCACTCAGCCAAAATGAACTACAAATCGCAATATACACCTTTAGAACTTCTACTCGATGGACAATGGCGCCGTTTAAATCGGTCATTATCACCAGAGGAAATCCAACAGCTAGGTACGTCTCTTATGACCACGTTACCTTCTGAATGGAATAATTTAATCATTAAATAAAGATGCGAAATCATCTGTACAGGTTTTTACCATAATGACCGCATGTTCCCGTCCACCATCTTGGGTAGGATAATAATTGCGGCGCAGGTCAATTTGGTGAAAGCCTGTTTTTTCATATAAACCGATAGCAGCTTTATTACTTTCACGAACTTCTAAAAAGATTTGTACTGGCTGATTTTCTAATTTTTCAATTGATGCATTTAATAACTCATATCCTAAACCCTGACCTTGCATTTTAGGATCAATTGCCATGAGCAATAAATTCGCCTCATCTAAAACGGGCTGTAAAATACAAAACCCAACGACTTTATCTTGTGACTCAATCACTGTGCATTGATAAGAATTCAAAGATTCAATAAATTGCTGTCTTGACCACGGATGGGTCTGAACTGATTTTTCAATTTGAACAACAATATCAACATCAGTATTTTGCATAATACGAATCATGAGTCTCAACGCAATGAAGATTCTAAAGTAGTGCGTATTATAAAAACTTCCTGAGAAAAAACGAGCAAAAAAAAGGACAATTGAATTGCCCTTTTTTAAAGTAATTTTAAAGACCTAATTTTTCACGCCACGTTGCCAACAATGCTGTGGTATCCGAATCATTTGGATGAAATTTTGGTCTTAAAAAATCAAGTAGTTCTGGAATTTGACGAGTCATAAAACCTTTACGACCATACATGAACTTAAGCATGTAATTCGTATCCTTCCAAGTTAATTTATCATCAGTCTTAAGTAACTTTGCAGTAAAATAAGACTGAGTCGCGAAGATTAATGCCATTGCAATAATCAAAGCTGTTGAACGCATAAAATAAGCTTTCGGACCTTGTCCATACATGCTTGTATATACATCAAATGCCACAGCTTTATGTTCATTTTCTTCAACTGCATGCCACATCCACAAATGATACATAGTGTCATCTTGGAACATAGCCTGAATTTCAGGATTTTGTAAAAGTTCTGCTGCAATGGTCGATGTGAAATGCTCTAGAGCACAGGTTCCAGTCAAATCAATCATTTCTTTGGTATAGCCAAAAGGTTTCATTAATTTGGTTACAACAGCTGTACCCATCTTAATGACTTTTCCTGTTTGCTTTTCCATATGGCGCACGTCATAACCATAAGCCTGTGCCGAAGCATTAAATGCTAAATGCTCTTTGGAGTGCATTGCTTCTTGACCAATAAAAGCACTAATTTCTTTTTGAAGATCTGGATCAGCAAGCTTTGGATCATTTCGAACAGCACGCGTACTGTTTACAAAGAACTGCTCACCCTCTGGAAAAAGGGCCGATAATGCTGTCATAAAATGTGTTAATGCAGCATCATAATTTGCCCAATAGCGTGGGACCTGAGCAAATTCAAAATCCATACGACGCACAGGGAAACTAGCGCCAGCACGATTGGAAATATTTACCTTAGCATTCATCTCAGACTCCTTTTAAGTGAATAGCTAATTCACTTATAACTTTATTTATTTTCTTAATATTTATAATCATACGTCTTTCGATGTGCCAATTAAGTGCAGATGAGGACAGAGAAATATCAGATGAGGTCATTCATAGATACATAAAGGTGCAATATCTACCCCACGATCTCTTTAAAATAGTTATAGAAAATAAAAAAAGGGCCACTATCGGCCCTTTATAAATTATGAATTAAAACTATAAACCTAATTTTGCTTTCCATGTTTTCAATAGCCCAACAGTATCTAGGTCATTTGGATGAAAGCCAGGTTTAAAGTAAGCTAACATTTCTTTAGCCATACCACTAATAATACCTTTAGATGGGCTATATCCATATTTATAAATTACTGATAGTTCATCTAAATTCAACTTGTTGTCTTGCTTTAATAAACGAAGCACAAAAGATGACTGGATCAAAAAGATTAAAGTCATAGCAAATACTAAAGAACTTGTACGTAACGCATAGGCTTTTAGACCTTTACCAAATACACCTTCGTACACATCATAAGCTACGGCTTTATGCTCATTTTCTTCAATCGCATGCCAATACCACATTGTTGACATTGTCTCATCTGTCATAAGCTCTTGAATGTGCTTATTGACCAATAATTGCGACGCAATAGTAGCGGTAAAATGCTCAAGAGCCGTTGTAGCAGTCAAGTCAACCATTTCTTTTGTCATACCGAAAGGTTTGACAATTTTTACAAAGGTTTTAATGGCTGTTTGAATTGCCGTATCGGTAAATTTCTCTAACGTTTCTACATCATGACCAAACTTTTGAGCAGAAGCATTGAAGTTTACATGCTCTTGAGTATGCATTGCCTCTTGCCCAATGAAAGCACTAATTTCTTTTTGGAGCGCTTCATCATCTTTAATCGCTGGGTGATAACGTACTGCTCGTACACTATCTATAAAGAATTTCTCACCAGCCGGAAACAATGCTGACAATGCAGTCATAAAATGTGTGAGTCCAGCAGAACCATTCATCCAATATTCTGGTACATCATTAAAGTCAAAATTCATACGACGTACTGGAAAGCTTGCGCCTGCACGATTCGTAATATTCACTTTAGCATTCATACCCAAAGCTCCTTAGTAAGTAACCCTAGTTACTCAAACTTTATTGTTCGTTTTCTTGATTCTTATCATACAAATTTAATAAAAAGGATTAAGGGGAAATAAGGACATTGAAATATCAGTTAGGGCCAGCCTTTATAGTGATTGTTAGACAATTCACTTTTGTGCGCTTAAGTATAAAAAAAGCGCTCTAAAAAGAGCGCTTTTTTTCACTGAAAGTGATTATGCAGTTACTTTCGCAAC
>NZ_JAVIMC010000035.1:0-208 GCF_031196995.1 Acinetobacter sp. 12966 | reverse complement strand
CGTACGTTTAAGCCGTCTGATCGGTATCGACAACGCGGTTGAATGGATGGCGATGGCTGCTCCTAAAAAACCCATTTTGTTGGGATATCAGGGCAATATTCTTTAAACATTTTTAATAAGTTTAAAGAATGTTGATAGTCTGAACCTGGGCGCATCGCTTTATATAGACGTGGCACAGTCTCGATGTTGTGGTTAAATACGTCTGGTG
>NZ_JAVIMC010000034.1:0-55166 GCF_031196995.1 Acinetobacter sp. 12966 | reverse complement strand
TGATTTATGAAAGAGATCTATTGAAAAGTACCTTTATTTTATTAGAACTTATTTTAGTTATTTTTTAATATTATTTTTTTATCACATTTAATTATTAATTTATTTTAAAGACAAGGTATAGACAAATGTGTATATGGCTTAAAATTTCTTTTTTATTTACCGAGCTTCAGATGAAATAAAAAGGAACTATTTTTGTTTATGCGGTTTTCTTTAAAATTGTTTCTTTAGCTACTAATTTCTGTGGTTCTTCTCCAGCTTACAAATAAAATTCTATTCAACGTAATCTTCATCTTATTTAAGAAATAGCTTTTATTACTATCTTTTGATTAGCAACATTACGTTCAAGTTTCATCGTTCCATAAATCACACCAAGCTTTCTATTTTCAGAGATTTATTCCCATAAACGCTACGATAAAATGCACTCAGATAAAAAATTAAATGAGGAGAATACATCATGTTTGATATGCGTTTATCTCACGAGCGTGGTGCAGCACATCATGGTTGGTTACAATCAAAACATAGCTTTTCATTTGCTAACTATTGGGATCCTAAACAAGTCGGTTTTTCGGACCTCCTTGTAATTAACGATGATAACGTTGCTCCATCTAAAGGCTTTGGTACTCACCCTCACCGCAATATGGAAATTATTTCCTATGTGCTTGAAGGCGCATTAGAGCATAAAGACTCAATGGGTACAGGTTCTGTGATTGTGCCGGGTGACATTCAACTAATGAGTGCAGGTCGTGGTGTTGCTCATAGTGAATTTAACCACTCAGCTCAAGAAGGTGTTCATTTCTTGCAAATTTGGGTTGTTCCAAATGAAGTGAATACAGAGCCTGGCTATCAACAAGTTCATATTGATGAAGCAGACAAACGCGGTAAATTGCATTTGATCATCTCACCAAAAGGTGGTGAGAAAACTTTATCGATCAAACAAGACATTAATATTTACTCAGGTCTTTTTGATGGTGAAGAAACTGCTGAATTTGTAATTCCTGAGGGTCGTTATGTGTACCTACACGTTGCCAAAGGTCGTGTTGATGTAAATGGTAAAACTTTTAATACTGGCGATGCAGCACGTATTCGTGACGGTGGAAGCTTATCGTTTACCAATGGTGATAACGCCGAAATTTTGATTTTCGATATGCGTCCTGAAGAAGTTCCAACCATGCCATAATGCAATTAAGCCCTCACATAAACTTTATGTGAGGGCTTTTTATATTGTTTAGTCGACTTATGAAAATGCTATCTCTGCTCAATGCTCTTCTGAACGCGCCATCTCTGTGTTGATATAACTCATGATCATCGTGGTTAGCCCCTGTACCATTTCATCAAAACTAATATAAGGGTTTGGCAAAATAAGATGCCGTGCGACATTAAAAATTCCACTATTGATACAGATATAGGTAATTACGGGTAAATTATTAATTTTTAGGTATTTGGGATTATGCATCATATATTTCATGATGACTTCCATTAAAGCCTGTTCAATTTTGGGAATGTATTTGTCGTACTGCAATTCCCCTGCATAGCGCAAAACAGTCAAATAGCGGTCATTATTTTTCTTTAATAAATCACTAAAAGTATAAAAAATCATTTCAATGACAGGCTCTAACTCCAACTGTAAAATCGTCGGTGTAAGCTCTGTAATCATGTCCAGAATTTCCCGAACAAAAAAGTGATTCATCGCATCATAAATTTCTTCTTTATTTTTAAAATATTCGTATAAAGACCCGACACTCACCCCTGCAATTTCTGCAATATGACGTGTCGTGGTTCCACTCGGTCCATGAAGTGCCACTGCAATAAAACCTGCTTCAATAATCGTGTCGACAGTGACTTTGGCTCGAGTTTGACGAGGTTTACGCGTAGTCATACGATCTAATCAATAATCCGAACATAAAGTCAGATTAGCATGTAATCTAACTCGGTAGAAATAAAAAAACAAAATCCGAATAGTTGTCAAACTTAATCAGAAAAACTGAGAAAAACAGATCTCAACTTATCAATCAATCGATGCTTTTATTTACTATTTTCCGAGATCAGGAATAAATTTAATTTGTTATATTTCAAAAATATAAATCAAATTTATTTAAAATTATTATTACAAAGAATGTCTATAAAATACTTTTATATATTTAAAAATTTACCCGAATTGAATCCGAACATAATGTCAGATTAATATGAAAAAATTAAAGAAGACTCTTTAAGCAGCTCTTTTGTCTGCCTCGGTTCTTCTTCCGTTATTCAGCCAAATAATCAAACAAATAACGGAGCAACAACACCGTAGTCAATGCAGAGAATTATCTGTTTTTGAAAATGGAATTTTACAGTGCTTTGTTGATCATTGAGTTTATTAATTTTCATCAAAATGCACCACTACTTTGCTTCAGGGTGTCGCCATGATCTCGACCGCAGTTAAAAAATCATTCAACAAACTTAAATTTCAGCGTGAAATTGAGCTACCAGATTTTGCTAGCAAAAGCTCAATTCCAATCAGACATTTAAATATTGGTTTTGATGGTAAAGAAATTGATGTCAGATTCTATATGGACAATCAATTTGCTACTTTGTTTTTTGCCACACTTTCGGTGTTTTTAACTTATGGCGAAGATCTGGTTATTGAAACCGCTCGCCATCACCGTGAATTTATCAAAGATCCAATATTAAAGCAGCGAGTAACGTCGTTGATTGGCCAAGAAGCAATTCACTCAAAATTGCACAATGAATATAACGATGCCCTTCAAGATGCTGAATATCCTGTTGCGCTATATCGTTTTCTTGGCTCAAACTTCTTTAAATATGTTTTCTTAAAGTTTCCACAGCCACTCAAATTATCAATGATGGCGGGTATTGAGCATTTTACTGCGGTACTTGCTGAATACATGATGAAGCATGAAAAGAACTTCTATTATTCAAATGACGAAAAAAGCCGCGCATTGTGGATGTGGCATATGCTTGAAGAATCTGAGCATAAAGATATTGCCTATGATGTCTATCAACTGTTAAATGGTAGTTATGCACTACGTGCATCTGGTTTCTTCCTCGCGCTATTTACCATTTTAGGTTTAATCCCTGCGACTACATTATTTGTCCCTGTTTTAAGAAAGCCACAAGAGATGCTGACCTTGAAATTCTGGAAGGACGCCCGTCGTGGTGTAGGCTTAATCTTTGGTCCAAAAGACGGAGTTTTCGGCAGTACGATTGGTCAAATTCTTGACTACTTACGCCCAGACTTTCATCCAAATGATCATGATACGACTGAATATCTTGAGTATTACAAAAAGAAATTGCTGACCGAAGGCGGCGCAATTGCTCCTTACTTTGTTAAAGAATTTACCCCACCAGTACGCATGTCTTAATCGTCCTGCATTTCCAGCTATCGAATAGGTAGCTGGTATCTCTTCAAGCTATTTATGGATGAATCATGATTTTATTTGGCAAAAAGAAAGTTAAACCAAGCCAAAAAGCTTATGCCGTAGTGACGGGTGCAGGCAGTGGGATTGGTCGAAGTTTTGCAATTGAACTTGCGAAACGTGGTGGTAGCGTAGTGTGTGCAGATATTAATCTCGAAGCTGCTGAAGAAACAGTAAAACTTCTTGAACAAGAAGGCGCAAAAGCTTTTGCTATGCGTTGTGATGTGGGTAATGCTGAACAAGTTAACCATCTCGCTGAAACTGCTGAAATTTTGCTTGGGCACCCTGTAACTCTTGTCATTAATAATGCTGGTGTAGGTTTGGGTGGCAAGTTTGACGAGCTAACCTTAGAAGACTGGAACTGGGTCATGAATATTAACCTTTGGGGTGTTATTCATGGTTGTCATGCATTTGTTCCCAAGTTTAAAAAGTTAGGTTACGGCGGAGTTGGAAAGAAAAAGCCAAATACTGGCAAAAATTGTCTTGCACCAAATCTCGCTGTACCGTAATGAGTGCAGCGGCATCGCGTTCAATAATGAATTGACGTACTGAAGATGGAATATCTTGCTCATCAATTTCAATGCGAATTCCCTGGGATGTATCCGACACATCAAAGCGGGTAAAAGCAAAGGTTAAGGTAAAATAGGTCAAGGCCAAATCTAATGCTTCGCGAATGCTGGCGCTACTCATCAGTGCCATACCTAATGGCCCAAATGTGGTGAAATGATAACGCGTACCCACTTCCAAGCCTAATGTCGGTCTGTCTCCTAGTTGCTCAACCAAGTTCTGAATTAACTGTAATTCCTGATGGCCTGTCACCACCATATTAGGGTCGAGTAATTGTTGTTGGCTAAGCCCAGTTCCTTGCAAAATTGTTTTATAAGAGATGCCTGATTCCACTGCAAAATCAGCCATTAACCGAACACTATGTACACTGCGTTCAAAAGCCCATGCATACTTCACTGTATTGCTCAGAATGTCCTCGAATCACAATATTTTGTCCTCATCCATCCTCTAAATCAAGCAAATAAACGTCTATTCTGCATACAGGAAATTGCGATTTTTTCGCTCACTGTTTTTAAGGATTTAGAGCAGCCCATGTTTAACTCGTCATCTAATTCAAATAAAAATGTACGCATCGCCATTATTGGCACTGGTTTTGGTGGTCTAGGACTTGCCATTCGTCTCAAACAAGCAGGTTTTGAACAATTTACTCTATTTGAAAAAGCTGCCGATGTCGGTGGTGTCTGGCGTGACAATACGTATCCAGGTGCTGCATGTGATGTGCCTTCTCATCTGTATTCTTTTTCTTTTGAGCAAGAGCTAGGCTGGAAAAATCGCTATGGGACATCTCAAGAGATTTATCAATATTTACGCCACTGTGCGGATAAATATGATATTCGTCCGCATGTTCAATTTAATACTGAAATTGCCAGTGCTGAATTTGATGCCCTAAAAGGTGTATGGCACATTCAAAGTACGACTGGTGAACAGTTTGAAGCTGAGTTTCTAGTCGGTGCGGTAGGCCAACTCAACCGCCCTGCTTATCCAAAACTTAAAGGTATTGAAAACTTTAAGGGTAAGGCATTTCACTCAGCGCGTTGGGACCATGACTATGACTTAACTGGCAAACGTGTTGCAGTAATCGGTACAGGTGCAAGTGCAATTCAGTTCGTACCTGAGATTGCTAAACAGGTTGCTCATCTCGATGTTTATCAACGCTCGGCACCTTACGTGATTCCTAAACCAGATCGGGTTTACCAGCCTTTAGAGAAAAAAGCTTTCCGTAAACTGCCGATTTTGCAAAGTCTAGACCGCGCCTTGCAATATGGACACCATGAAATTCGCCTACTTGCTTTTACAACTTCTTTAAATGAAATGCCTTTGGTGGAATATTTATTCCAGCGCCACATCCGTAAAGTCGTTAAAGATGGGAAGCTGCGCCACCGCTTAATGCCGGATTATCCAATTGGTTGTAAACGTATTTTAATTTCTAACCACTGGTATGAAACACTGACCCAGCCTCATGTCGATGTGATTAATACGGGCATTCAAGAAATTACTGAAAATGGAATTTTAGATACGGACGGAAATCTAAGAGAGGTTGATACCATTATTTATGGTACGGGCTTTGCCGCAACAGAATTTATGGCGCCAATGCAAATTACAGGTCTTGATGGCCGCACCTTAAAAGACACTTGGAAAGATGGTGCAGAAGCTTATCTCGGTTTAACTGTGAGCGGCTTTCCAAACTTCTTTATGTTGTATGGACCAAACACTAATCTTGGGCACAACTCAATTGTATATATGATTGAAAGCCAAGTGAATTATATTTTAGATGCCATCCAGACAACTCTACAAAAAAAACTCCTGTTCACCAATGTTCGTGCAGAAGTTCAACATGAGTTTAATCAAAGCATTCAAGAAAAAATGAAAAAAACTGTCTGGGCTCAAGGTTGTACCAGTTGGTATCAAACTGCTGAGGGTAAAAATACCAATAACTGGCCAGGTTTTACTCTTGAATATCGTCAACGTACTCGTCGCTTTGACATTGAAAACTACACTCAGGTTTCGGCTATTTCTTAAATAAGCTTCACCATAGGAAATGAGAAAAATAAACGGAGAATTTTATGAAGTCTTTTAAAAATAAAGTCGCAGCTGTGACAGGTGCGGGTTCTGGTATTGGACAAGCACTTGCCATTGCATTAGCCAAACAAGGTTGCCATCTGGCACTTTCTGACATTAGTGAAGTCGGATTAGCTAAAACAGTCGAGCTTTTGGCACCTTATTCTGTCAAAGTCACCACTCAAAAAGTTGATGTAGCTAAGCGTGATGAAGTTGCCACTTGGGCAAAGGCAGTAGTAGATGAACATGGCCAAGTTAATCTGATTTTTAATAATGCTGGTGTCGCAATTGGTAGTACGGCTGAAGGTGTGAGCTATGAAGATCTTGAATGGCTCATTGGTATTAATTTTTGGGGCGTGGTTTATGGCACCAAAGAGTTTTTACCATACTTAAAGCAAAGTGGTGATGGGCATATTATTAATATTTCCAGTATGTTTGGTTTAACAGCTCAACCGACCCAAAGTGCTTATAACGCCAGTAAATTTGCTGTTCGTGGCTTTACTGAATCATTACGCCAAGAACTTGATATGCAAAATGCTGGAGTGAGTGCGACCTGCGTGCATCCGGGTGGTATTCGTACCAATATTGCCAAAGCTGCCCGCATGAATAATAGCGTCCAGTCTTTAGGAATGGACCCTCTAAAAAGTCAGGATGCTTTCGATAAATTACTTCGCACCCCTGCTGATGAGGCTGCTCAACAAATTCTGGAAGCTGTTCGCAAGAATCGTCGCCGTTTACTTATAGGAGCAGATGCAAAAGCCGTCGATGTGATTCAGCGTATTCTGCCGCAAGGCTACCAAAAGATCTTTGCAGCCGCGACTGCTTGGCAAACTCGCCTACTCAACAAATCAGCAAAATAAAAATAGTGGTCAGCATGCTCTTAATCTTAAGAGATGCTGATTAATCTAACATGCTTAGTATGAGTCCTTATTATGAAGCAGCTTCTTGCATGGACCATCCGTACCACGCTACGTCCAGCTTTATCCCCTAAGACACCACTAAGGCTACAACGTTTTTGTAGTGATGCAGCCAGCGCTATTGTGCTTGGGCCTCGTGGTTATCAAACAAAAAAGCAAACAATTGCTCAAGTACCGACAGTCCATATTCAGCCCAAAACGACTCAATTAGGACGCGGTATTTTGTATTTACATGGTGGTGGCTATGTGGTGGGTAGTTCAAAAAGTCATGCTAAGCTTGCCGCTCAGATCGGACATGTAGCTCAGACACAAGTCTGGTTGCCTGAATATCGCCTAGCACCAGAACACCCAAGCCCTGCTGCTATTGAAGATGTAGTTGCAGTCTATAAAGCTTTACTTGCCCAAGGACAAGACCCGAAAAAACTCGTAATCGCTGGCGATTCTGCTGGCGGCGGACTGAGTCTAAGTACGGCAATTGCAATACGAAATGCAGGGTTACCGTTACCAGCAGCATTAGTTTTACTTTCACCTTGGGTTGACTTAAGCCTATCTGGAAGCACGATTAAAACTCATGCTACCCAAGATGCGATGTTGTCAGAGGGCTGGTTAACTTGGTGTGCAAAAAACTATTGTGGCCAAAAATCGGCAACCGATCCAACCTGTTCCCCACTCTATGCAGACTTAACTGGATTACCACCTATTCTAATTCATGTCGGTACCGAAGAAGTTTTATTAGACGATGCAAAACGTCTCACTACACAAACCGAAAAGTACGGTATTCCGACGAACTTGAAGGTTTATGACCAAGTCGGACATGTTTTTCAATTTCACGCGGGTATACTAAAAGAATCTAATGACTCGATTGAGCGCATTGGGCAATTCATTGATAAACATACACAGTCAATATAAAAATATCGCCAGAGAGGAGTCCTCGGCATGACAACAAACAATTATGACTATGATTACCTCATTATTGGTTCAGGCTTTGGTGGTAGTGTTTCTGCCTGCCGGCTAACCGAAAAGGGCTACTCAGTTGCTGTAATGGAAATGGGGCGACGCTGGGAAGCTAAAGATTTTGCTAAAAATAACTGGAATACCCGTCGTTGGATTTGGCGCCCGGGCATGAAACTTTTTGGTTATTTCAACATGCGTTTTTTTCGCCATGTCACCATTATTTGCGGGAACGCCGTAGGTGGCGGTTCAATCACCTACGCTAATACCCTACTTGTTCCACCTGAACATATTTGGGATGAAGGCACGTGGGCAGATGCAGCGGACTGGAAAAATGAAATGCCACAGCACTATGCTGAAGCCGAACGTATGCTTGGGGTGACGGATAATAAAATTTTCGGTCCTGCCGACCACATGCTCAAAAAAATGGGCGATGCAGTTGGGGTTGGACATACGTTTAAACCGACGCGCGTTGCAACTTTCTTTCCCCCCGAAGGTGAACAAGGTGGCAAGACCTACCCTGACCCGTACTTTAACGGCGAAGGTCCAGACCGCGGAACTTGTACGGCATGTGGCGGCTGTATGACGGGTTGTAAACACAACGCAAAAAATACATTAGATAAAAACTATTTGTATTTTGCCGAAAAAAATGGTGCTAAGGTTTACGAAGAAACCAAAGTTGTTGACGTTAAACCACTTAATGGTAAAGCCGATGGCAGCGATGGCTATGAAGTTACGACTGAATGTTCAAGCTCATGGTTTAACAAACAACGCCGTACATGGCGTGTTCGTAATGTGATTTTCTCAGCATCTTCTTTGGGAACCCAAGAAATGTTGTTCCGTTTAAAACAGTCTGGTTCACTACCAAATATTTCTGATGATTTGGGTAATCGGGTACGTACCAATGCCGAGTCGATTTTAGGTGTTCGTTTTTTTGGTAAAGATGTCGACATGAGTAAAGGTGTGGCCATTGGTTCAAGTATTTACATTGACCATGACACCCACATTGAAGCGACTCGTTACCAAACTGGTTCAGATGCCATGGGTCTTATGTGTACTTATATGGCGAAAGGTAAACCGGGTTGGACGCGTATCTTCTTTTGGCTATGGGCACTTATTTGCCATCCATTTATTTTCCTTCGCATGAGTAATCCGGTCAGTTTTGCACGTCAGACTTTAATTTTCTTGGTGATGCAAACAGCTGATGCCTCAATTAATATGCGCTTGAAACGTAATTGGTTCTGGCCTTTTGGCAAGGTGTTATCGAGCGAAGGTAAAAAGCTACCTGTGTATATTCCGCAGGCCAATGCATTTACCGAAAAAGTTGCCAAAATGTTTAATGGCCACCCCATGACGACTATTACCGAAATTTTGTTTAACGTACCTTTTACAGCCCACTGTATGGGTGGTTGTGCAATTGCTTCAAGCCCAGAGCGCGGCGTGGTAGATGGACAAAACCGAGTGTTTAACTATAAAAACTTATATGTTGTAGATGGTTCAATGTTAGGTGCAAATTTGGGCGTTAACCCAAGTCTCACCATTACAGCTCTTGCAGAACGCGCAATGTCTTATATTCCGGCTAAACATACTTTGGGTGAGCAGCAAGATGATCAAACAGTGACAGAATCTTTAGAGATCACTAAAGCTTCTGCCTAAAATAGAAATTTGTTTTATAAAAAAAGCCTATTTAAAAATAGGTTTTTTTCTTTCACTTTTTTAAATTACATCGCTACGGCTTTAGCACGAGCTGCATGCAACTTTTTATAGCTCTCGATCAGACGTAAATGGCGATCAAGTCCTTCTAGTTTCATGCTTGTTGGTGTTAAACCATAGAAACGAACACTACCCTCTACAGAACCTAATACCGCATCCATTCGTGTATCACTAAACATACGACGGAAATTAGTCAGGTAGTCTTCAAGCTCTAGTTCTTCATCTAACATTACTTCCAGCACCACATTCATGCACTGATAGAACAAGCCACGCTCAACGGTGTTGGTGTTATATTGCAAGTAAGTTTCAACGAGCTCTTTTGCTTCTTCAAATTGTTGTAAAGCAACATAAATTAGCAATTTCAATTCTAAGATAGTGAGTTGACCCCAAACTGTATTGTCATCAAATTCGATACCAATGAGTGTGGTGATTTCAGTGTAATCGTCTAACTCGCATTCCTCTAAGCGCTCAACCAATGCCTCAAGCTGCTCATCATCTAAACGATGTAGATTTAGAATATCTTCACGGAATGAAAGTGCCTTATTGGTGTTGTCCCAAATCAAATCTTCAACGAGATAAATTTCTGAGTAATCCGGTACTAAAATACGGCAAGCGGTCGCACCTAAGTGCTCATAGACTGCCATATATACCTCTTTGCCCATCTCTTCGAGAATACCAAACAGTGTTGCAGCTTCTTCTGCATTCGACTCTTCGCCTTCGCCAGAAAAATCCCATTCAACAAAGTCATAGTCAGATTTAGAACTAAAGAAGCGCCAAGATACCAAACCGCTTGAGTCAATAAAGTGCTCAACAAAGTTGTTCGGCTCAGTGACCGCATTACTTTGGAAAGTCGGTTGTGGTAAATCATTTAAGCCTTCAAAACTACGGCCTTGAAGTAATTCAGTCAGACTACGTTCCAACGCAACTTCAAAACTTGGATGCGCACCGAAAGACGCAAACACCCCACCCGTACGTGGATTCATTAAAGTTACACACATTACAGGGAACTGACCACCTAATGATGCATCTTTAACTAATACAGGGAAACCTTGCTCTTCTAAGCCTTTAATACCAGCAACGATACTTGGGTATTTTGCTAATACGTCTTCTGGAACATCCGGAAGTGCAATTTCACCTTCTAAGATTTCACGTTTAACAGCACGTTCAAAAATTTCTGACAAGCATTGAACTTGGGCTTCTGCCAGAGTGTTGCCTGCACTCATACCATTACTTAAGTACAAGTTTTCAATTAAATTTGATGGGAAATAGACAACTTCACCGTCAGACTGGCGCACAAAAGGTAGCGAGCAAATGCCGCGCTCTACATTGCCTGAGTTGGTGTCATATAAATGTGTGCCAAGCAACTCATCATCTGGGTTATAAATCTCAAGACAATATTCATCTAAGATTTCTTTAGGTAATTCACCATTTGGACCCGGTTTAAACCATTTTTCATCTGGATAATGCACAAATTCAGCATTGGCAATATCTTCACCCCAGAACTGATCGTTATAGAAGAAGTTACAGTTTAAACGCTCAATAAACTCGCCTAATGCAGACGCTAAAGCACTTTCTTTAGTCGCGCCTTTACCATTGGTAAAACACATCGGAGACTGGGCATCACGAATATGTAACGACCATACATTTGGAACAATATTACGCCAAGATGCGATCTCGATCTTCATGCCCAAATTTGCCAAAATAGCAGACATATTGGCAATGGTTTCTTCTAATGGCAGGTCTTTACCTTGAATATAGGTATGGCTTTCTGAAGTTAGACTTGGCAATAACAATGCTTGCGCATCTGCGTCGATGCTTTCAACTTCTTCAATAATAAATTCGGGACCCGTTTGAATCACTTTTTTAACAGTACAACGGTCAATCGAACGTAAAATCCCTTGGCGATCTTTCTCTGAAATATCGGCTGGTAATTCAATTTGAATTTTAAAGGTTTGCTTATAGCGGTTTTCAGGATCAACAATATTATTTTGCGATAAACGAATATTATCGGTTGGGATATCTCGAGCTGCACAATACACTTTTACAAAGTACGCTGCGCACAATGCTGACGATGCTAAAAAATAGTCAAATGGGCCCGGTGCCGAACCGTCACCCTTGTAGCGAATTGGTTGATCGGCAATTACCGTAAAGTCATCGAACTTAGCTTCCTGTCGAAGATTGTCGAGATAATTAACCTTGATTTCCATGCTGGCACCTAAATATTTTTATGTGTCAGCACAGACACATAAAATTCTAAATATTGAAAAATAAGCCGAATCACAGCGAAGAAATTGACTTAAAAAAATGAGAGATTAAAGCCATGTGTTTAATGAGAGACTCAAGTGGCTTTAATAAGATTGGCGGTATTATAGAGGGATTTTGTGAAGTTGATAACTAAAGTTAAAACATTGCTGCTCACAATGTTTTAACTTGTCTTTAATTTAATAAATATTGAACGTTAAAACTTAAAGGTGTAATCGACATTTAACCGCGTTTCATTTGTCGAATGAAAAGTCATATTGGTAGGCATATCGTTGCGATAGTGAGAAAAACGAGCTCGCACTCCTAAACCTTTTAACTTACCTTCAGGAATTTTATAGCCTAAATCAAATTCCATAGACTCTTCTTTAAAACGCTGATCGCCATATTGCAGTAAATCAATGTCTTCGCCTTTTGCATAGCGAGTCATAAAGCGTAGCCCATTTAACGAAACATCACCTAGTCGTGCATTTTTAAAGTCATATTCATAACGAATCGAATAGACTTTTTCATCTTTATTTGAGTAGTCAGAACTCATAAAATCAAGCACAACCGGACTTTCAGTTCCTGACAAAAATGGTAAACCAGTTGAACCAAACGACTGCATGTAGCCCAAAGAAACTGTATGGTTTTGATAGTTCAAACCAAATAAGCCACTAATATGTCGGTTATCGACCTCTCCTATTTTTTTACTTCCAGTTTCTTCACTATTAAAAAAACGCACGTCACTTAAAAAATTAAGTTGATCATTTAAAGATTGTTTGCCGTTAAAACCTAAAAATTGTTGCTGGTAAATGTCTTTGAGTTCAGCATGGTAAGCCCGTAGACGATAATCCTTTAACTGATAGCTTCCACCTAAGGTATAAAAAGAATCAGTAGTTGCCGCTTTGTCAAAACGATGGTTGATATTGTCTGTTCCAACATCTGTAAAGCGAATTGAATCGCGCTGCCGCACTTCGTCGACATAAAAGCCTTCGAGTTGAAGATTTGGAATTTCATTTGAAACAAAACGGATACCACGGTAAGTCTGAGGGAACAAACGCGCTGGCGATGAAAAAATGGTCGGTAATTGTGGAACTAAGTCCCCCACAAAAAGCTCATTTTTCCTAAATTTAGCCTTTCCTGTAATGCCTATTTTTCCATAATAATCATCACGCGAGTTATCGGTATTCACTGGTAATAGGCCACTACGCGCATAGTCATCAGCACGGCTTCCCATCAGGTTAAAACCTGCCATTGCCAGTACATCAACACCAAACCCAACCGCACCTTCAGTATAACCAGACTGTCCTTTAAAAATTAAACCCTGCGCCCAATCTCTACCTGCTGTATAAGGATATGGGTCTTTTTTATAGTCTCGGTCAAAGTAAAAATTACGTAGTGTTAGCTCAGCTTTACTGTCTGCAAGAAATTCGGCATGCACAACTTGACTAAATAATGGGCACAAGCATACCCCCACCCACAATGGCGTCTTCTTCATTTTTTTATCTCAACTATTTAATTTTTAATGGATTAAGGTGCTGTTTTAAGCGAATAGTTCTGCTCTTTCTTACTTCGGTAAAAAGCACTACCCAAACTTAAAATGAGGAAAATAGCCAAAATAAACACCACACCGTAATAGGCATAAAGCGTTGCGGGTGCTATACCTTTATCCAGGAAGATGCCTGCAACCGTTGGCGATAAAATTGCCCCAATTCGTCCAAAACCAATTGCATAGCCCACGCCGCGACTACGGATTTCAGCATCATAAATTGTTGGGGAAATCGAATATAAACCTGCCACACAGCCATTAATGAGTGTGCCAAGTAATAACCCCACCATGAGTGCAATGCTCACTTGAGATGAGACAGCGACAAATAGGAAAACACATGCCGAGGTTAGTCCTAAAAACAGGCTTAAGGCATAGAAGATTTTCATACGTGATGCCAATAAACCAATAATGGCTGCCCCGAAAATCCCACCAATACTAATTAAAATACCGGTACTTACACCTTGCTCTGGTGACATTCCCATTGAAATAAGAATTTTTGGTGTCCAGCTCATGACAAAGTAAAAGCCAAACATTACTAAAAAGAATGCAAACCACAAACAAAGCGTTTGAAATCCAAGTTGTCCAGCAAATAATTTGCCCAGCTCACTGCCATTTTGCGTGCTGATTTTTTCATAACGCGGCATAACTGGTAATTCGTTTAGCCCCATACGATTTACAGTTGCATTAATTCGTTCTAGTGCCTGTTTTGGTCGCTTCGCGAGTAAGTAATCTAAAGATTCTGGTAATAACCACGCGCTGATCAGCAGCATTGCAATGGTAGTAACCCCACCTGCTAAAAAGATTGAGCGCCAACCTAAATGCTCAATCAATGCCAGTGATAGTACCCCGCCCAGTGTCGCACCAATTCCATAACCTGTAGACATTAAGCTCACTGCGAGACTACGCCAACGAGCATTGGCATATTCACTTGCCAAGACATTACTACTCGCAAGAATGCCGCCCACCCCAATTCCGGTAATAAAACGAAGTGCAGCTAACATGCCATGGCTTTGTACAAAAGCACAGCCCAGCATGCTAAGACCTGCAATTACAAGACAAACTAAGATGAGTAAACGGCGACCGATTTTATCGGCTAAAGGCGCGAGAAAAATTGAACCGGCAGCCATTCCAAAAAGGCCAGCACTTAACAACAAACCAATTTGTGCGCCTGAAAGTGACCATTCTGCTGACACGGATGGAGCTGTAAATGCCATTACCATCACGTCAAAGCCATCAATAATATTGAGACAAATACAGATCAAAATGACGAACCATTGATAGCGGCTCATATTGTTTTGATTGATCTCACTTAGAACGTCTCTTTCCATTTGTGTATCTCCCTTGGATAAGACATACACACGACATTGCTGATATGAGCGATTGGGTGGTTATGCACATCCGTATCCATAATGACCTAGAGGAATATTTGTTTTTTGAGCATCCTGCTCTTTTTCTATACTGAATATTTGGATCCAAAAAATCAACTAAAATTATAAACAGATTATTAAAAAGTATATAAACACATAAATTATATAAGTATAAAATTATTAAAAACATAAAATTAGAATGCTTGAATATTTTTATGGATCCATATTAAAAAATCTATTATGATCGATTCCAGAGCATTTTTTAGCCAAAAAAGCTCAGTTCATTTTTATGGAATGCAAGATGCATTTTTAAAACTTCAAAGGATTGTTGTTATGAAACTCAAAAGAGTAAGCCAGCTTACATTGGGACTTTTTTTTGCCAGCCAATTGTTTTACACAACGCAAGCAGCACCTCCCAAAAATCAACAACCACCTAATATCATGATTATTTTGGCCGATGATCTTGGATTTTCAGATATTGGTGCTTATGGTGGTGAAATTAAAACTCCTCATATTGATAGTCTATTAAAGCAAGGAAAAATGCTTTTTAATTTTCATGCTTCATCAATGTGCTCACCTACTCGTGCACAGCTTATGACAGGCGCCGATAACCACTTGGTCGGTTTAGGTGCCATGTATGAAACTTCAAAACGACAAGAAAAATTGGTTGGAGCAGATAGCCCGCGTGCACTCCTCAAAATTGATGGCTATTCAGGTCATTTAACGCAAAATGCTTATACACTCGCAGAGATTTTAAAGACAAAAGATTATTACACCTTCATGGTTGGTAAATGGCACTTAGGCTATGCTCCCGAACAAAACCCTAAAGCCCGTGGTTTTGATCAATCTTTTGCTCTGCTCGATGGCTTCGATTTACATTTTAAAGACCAACCCAAAAACTATCCACGCAACACTCAATATACTGAAAATGGTCAAAAGACCACTTTGCCTGACAACTACTACTCGACCGACTTTTTTACACAAAAAGCTTTTGAATATTTAGACAAAAATAAAGCGCAAAAACCATTTTTTGCCTACCTAGCCTATACCGCTCCACACTGGCCGCTACAAGCACCTGCTCATTATAGAGACCTATATAAAGGTAAATACGATCAAGGCTACGATGCAATTCGTAAACAACGCTTTGAGAGACAAAAGCAATTAGGATTAATTCCTGAAAATGCAGAATACCCAGTCGAGCGTGGTAACCAAGCTTTAGGCACCAAAAGCTGGAATGAACTCACCGCACAAGAGCGCAAATACGAAGCGCGTAAAATGGAAGTTTATGCGGGCATGGTTACCCAGTTAGACGACCGCGTGGGTGATGTCATTCAATATCTTAAAAAGCATCAGTTATATGACAATACTTTGATTGTGTTTATGTCAGATAACGGCGCTGAAGGTGGTGATCATAATTTCCCAATGGGTGATGCCGACAATCGCTATGAAAATATAGGCAACGCCAGCTCATATATTTACATGGGACCACGATGGGCCGAAGTGAGCAGCACACCATTTACCCACTGGAAGTCTGCTGCTTCAGAAGGCGGAGTACGAGTCCCATTTATTGTTAAATCACCTGTTCAGATTTCTAAACAACATGGAATTAACAATAACTTTGCAACAGTCAGAGATATATTCCCCACTGTGATGGAGCTAGCAGGTATTCAAAATAATCAGGTTTATCCAACTTCAAGCACCAAAATTAAACCATCTGGTTTTAGTCTGATCCCTGCGTTTAAAGATAATACTGCCCGTATTCGTCCTGTTAATTATTATGACTTTAAAGAACTACATGGCAGCCGCTACGCTAAAACTGACGAATGGAAACTTGTTGAAAACTCACCTTCTAAATTTAAGAGCCATGGCTGGGAACTCTACAATTTAAAAACAGATTTTAATGAGCAACATAATGTTTATGCAAAACATCCAGAGATCGTCAAAGTCTTAAATGATAAATATTTAAGATATGCCGATGAAAATGGTGTTGTGGATTTTGAGCAATATAACAAAAAGTAGAGAAAACTAGATGAAACAGATCATGATGCTTTCATCGTTCCTCTTACTCTGTGCATGCCAAAAAACCACGCCTCAACTAGAACAGACCACCTTGCCCGACTTAGGCGGCAAAGCTAAATGTAATTCTTATTCGGGCCTTCCTTCGGGTTGGCCTAAAAATAAAGAAGCAGGCATGGTCAAGCTTCCGCAAGGAAAAATTGTTTTAGGCACCACACAAGGTTATGAAGATGAACGCCCATTAAACTTACAGGCAACTTCAGTTCCCGCTTTTTTAATTGATGCGACTGAAGTCACCAATGCTCAATTTCAAGAGTTTGTTAAACAAACGGGTTATGTCACCGATGCAGAGAAGCAAGGCGGCGCAGCTATGTTTCTACAACCAGATCATCCAGTTGAAGAATTACAATGGTGGAAATTTGAAAAAGGGGCCAATTGGAAACATCCATGGGGCTTAAACAACCCTAAACAACCCGCGCCTCATGAGCCTGTTCGTATGGTGACATGGAATGATGCCTACGCTTATGCAAACTGGCTAGGTCATGACTTACCGACTGAGCTTGAGTGGGAATATGCAGCCAAAGGTTTTCAGCAAAATTCCGATATTGGCCCGACCCACGAAGGCCATATTGTAGCCAATTTCTGGCAAGGCGAATTTCCTTATAAAAACATTCAGGAAGATGGCTTTAAGGATGTGGCCCCTGTTGGTTGTTTTAGCAAAAACCCATTTGGGCTATATGACTTGATTGGCAATGTATGGGAATGGACGCAAACACCCTATACAGGCCCACGAGATCACCATATGGGAGATCCATCGAAATATCGGCAAAGTCACGAACAGATTTTGCAATATACGATTAAAGGTGGATCTTATTTATGCGCAACCAATTATTGCGCACGTTATCGCGCTGCCGCGAGGCATCCACAGGAACTCGACCTTGCAACTAGCCATGTCGGATTTAGAACAGTAAAACGCTTTTAAACGGATTTAAAAATGAAGCATATTTTTATTTATGGGATTTTCTTCTCAGGGACGACCCTTGCCTGCTGTTTAGCTCATAGTGCAGTCGATGTTAATTTTCAAAATACACTCACACTAAAAACATTCAACTTCGACAGACAATATGAAAATGGTACTAGCCCCGATACTAATAGCTTGAGTCAAGGCTTGATTTATCGTGGTGACTGGACCACCAAGCTTAATGAGGTTCAACTCCACCTCAATCCAAGCATCCAATATGCATATCGCCTAAGTAGCGACCAACACACCAATGATATGGTCATACCCTTTGACCCTAACACCAAGAAACAAGCACAAGACCAAGTTAAATATGGCTTAGGTGCTGGAGTTGAATATCAAAACTTTCACATGAATGTAGGTGAAATCACTCCCAATTCACCACTTACGCCACAAGTAGACACACATCAATTACGGGTGAACTATAAAGGCTTAGAATTAAAATATAAGACACCGCAACAAAATTTCGAGCTGGGTTTGATTAACCGTTATTCACCAAAAAATGAGGAGGACTATCACAAACTCGCCATATCAAAACATGAATCTGACGGACTCTATTTCTTTCAATGGGACGGCAATACACCTCGGTACCACTGGAAATTTTATAATGGTTACTTAACAGATCTCATCAATCAAAGTTACTTTGCTTTTGATTATCAATGGACGAAGCTGCACACCACAAAATTACGTGTGTTTCGCCACGACGATGTCGGCAAATCAAAGCTTGGCGAATATGACAATACATCTATAGGGGCCATGCATTTCATTAAACATGGAAACTTTACAACTGGAATTGGCTATCAAGAAAACTTTGGCAAAGATGGTATTCCAAAACTCGACAATATGCCCATCCCGCACATGGTGAACTGGACCTTAGGCGCGTTTACCAAAGCAGATGAAAAATCTTATCATTTCGTTGCCTCGTATGACTTTAAAGACTATATCAAGGGTCTAAAAGTGACCTACAAATATATTTATGGCGATTCATTTCAAACAATGAATCAAAATGACTTTGAACAAGAAAGTGATGTGTTGATTCAGTATGATCTCAATGCTTGGATTAAAAATCTTAAGTTTCTTTTCTTAAATATTAACTACGACACCAAACATGGCAAAAGTCTGGATGAACAGCGCATGATGCTTCACTACACGGTTAATTTCTAAATTTCCACACTCCCATAATGGCTTAACCACAGTCATTATGGATCCAAATTAAGATGAATAAAAAATTTCACTCTAAAATTCAAAGTAAATACAAAAGTCTTTAATAGCAATTAAAAATCTACAAAACAATCAAATAAAAAGATCAATATTTTTTAAAAAATATACTGCTTATCAATTGACCAATATTTTTATTTATTATAAATTGGATCCAATAAGTGATAAGGAGTCGTCACAATGTTTATTAAAAATGCTTGGTATGTTGCCTGCCGTCCAGAAGAAATCCAAGACAAACCATTAGGTCGCACCATCTGTGGTGAAAAAATTGTTTTTTATCGTGGCAAAAAAAATCAAGTTGCAGCCGTTGAAGATTTTTGTCCCCATCGTGGTGCCCCACTTTCACTTGGCTATGTCGAAGATGGCAACCTTGTATGTGGCTATCATGGCTTAGTGATGGGCTGTGACGGAAAGACCGTTTCAATGCCAGCCCAACGTGTAAATGGTTTTCCTTGCAATAAATCATATGCAGTTGTCGAAAAATTCGGTTTTATTTGGATATGGCCAGGCGAGAAAGCTTTAGCAGATGAAGCAAAACTGCCAACTTTAGAATGGGCAGATCATCCTGAATGGAGCTATGGCGGAGGCCTGTTTCACATTCAGTGTGACTATCGCTTGATGGTCGATAATCTGATGGATTTAACCCACGAAACCTATGTTCACTCCAGCAGTATTGGACAAAAAGAAATTGATGAAGCCCTGCCAGTCACTAAAGTTGACGGCGACCATGTCATTACTGAACGCTATATGGAAAATGTGATCGCACCTCCATTTTGGCAAATGGCCCTTCGCGGTAATCACTTGGCAGACGATGTACCCGTTGACCGTTGGCAACGTTGCCACTTCTTTGCGCCAAGCAATGTGCATATTGAAGTGGGTGTAGCGCATGCCGGACATGGTGGTTATCACGCACCAAGTGACAAAAAAGTTTCCTCAATTGTGGTTGATTTTATTACACCAGAAACTGAAACCTCTCACTGGTATTTCTGGGGAATGGCACGTAACTTCCAGCCAGACAATGCTGAACTCACCGATCAAATTCGCGAAGGCCAAGGCAAAATCTTTACTGAAGATTTAGAAATGCTGGAGCAACAACAACAAAATATTTTAAACAACCCACATCGCAAGTTACTGATGCTCAACATCGACGCAGGCGGTGTCCAGTCCCGTAAGGTGATTGAGCGACTACTTGCCGAAGAAAATAAAACACCTCCTGAAACGTCCGCACAGAAGTTTCCAAACATTCGGATTATTTAAAGGAGCATGAACATGGACGTTATTATTCAAAAAATTCATCAGCTCACCCCGACTATTCGTGCATTTGAATTGGTTGCAGCAAATGGTACGGAGCTGCCGAGTTTTGAAGCAGGTGCGCATATTGATGTGCACCTAAAAAACGGCCTCACCCGTCAATATTCACTTTCAAACTGCTGCACTGAAAAGCATCGTTATGTGATTGGCGTTTTACATGATGCCAATTCACGCGGTGGCTCACGTTGCATCCACACCGAATATCGTGAAGGCGATCATTTAAAAATTGGTGAGCCGCGTAATTTATTTGAAATTCATCCTCAAACCAAACAAGCGGTTTTATTTGCGGGTGGTATCGGTATTACCCCTATTTTGTCGATGGCATATCGGCTTAAGTCGGCCAATATTCCTTTTGAATTACATTACTTCGTTCGTAGTCATGAAATGATTGCCTTCTATGGCAATTTAACCGAGCACTTTGGTAAGCAAGTTCATTTTCACATTCAAGACCAACCAGACACCGAATGTAATATGGCAGAAGCTTTGGGCCAATCTTCACCTGATAAACACTTATATGTATGTGGACCTACAGGGTTTATGCAGTTTGTCATGAGCTCGGCCGAACAAGCGGGTTGGCATAGCGAACAGTTACATCAAGAGCATTTTGTTGCTCAAAAGGTAGATACGTCCAACGATGAAGCTTTCACCATTGAAGTGAAAGGTACAGGCCGCCGAATTGAAGTATTACCAGAGCAGACAGCAACAGAAGCATTAATTGCAAATGGTTTTGATATTCCTGTTTCGTGTGAACAAGGTATTTGTGGTACATGTATTACCCGTGTGGTAGAAGGCACTCCAGATCATCGAGATATGTTCATGACCGATGAGGAACATGCATTGAATGACCAGTTTACGCCCTGCTGTTCTCGTGCAAAAACTAAACATCTTGTGATTGAGCTTTAATACTCAAGTTTCTTTATTCAGAAATAAAGGAACTTCTTTCACCTTAAGCGCTGAGAACATTTCTTAGCGTTTCACCCAAAATCACCACACTACTGTGTTCACGCATTAAGGTTTCAGCACGCCCTGCCTGACGATGTACCAACGCATCGAAAATCGAACAATGCTGCAAATGTGCATAGTGCAAACGACGATATTCAGACAAAGCTTGATTCTGGTCATAGGTAATGGCTTGGGCAGACGCCATCGGCAATTGATTGTTTTTCGCTAAGGCTTGGATGAGTGCAACGTTTTGCGCACCTTCAATAATCGTGTCATGAAAAATGACGTTGAAATGGTGATAACGTTCCAGTTCAGCATCGCCAAACTCGTCTGTTTCATTAAAAAGTTTTTCAGTTTCTTGAATGCAATGTTGCAGTGTCTTTTTCTGTTCTTCGCTTAAGCCTTGTTCTGCCAAAGTTTTTGCAGCCAACCCTTCAAGCACACCGCGAACTTCGAGCGCATCATGAACAAGTTGCTCTGAAATTTCACGAACTGTATAACCACGAGTTGGGTTTTTAATGAGGAGGCCTTCTTGCTCGAGCAACCGAAAGGCAATACGAACAGGCTGCCTTGAAACGCCAAGTAACTCGGCAGTCGGAATTTCGGCAATTCTGGCACCGCCCTCAAGTTCCCCTGAAATAATCATTTTTCTTAGTTTAAGTAAAACTTGTTGTCCTGAAGACATTCGCTGCCACACATCACCAAAAACGTCTCTTCGATGCTAGCAAGTTCATTTGCAAAATGAAATAAATTTTCTGTGTGAATCAGTGCTTAAGCATTTCTGTAGATTTTAAAAAATTAATTTACAAACCACATTCAATTAAAGATTTTTAAGATTATTGACCATAATATCAAGGTTATTACGGATTAAATAAGCCAAGTTAATATCAATGCCTTCAAGCATTTTTTCTTCAACTTTCAAAACCACTTCATTACATTTATTTAGCTTATCAATACCACTGTCTGTCAGTGTAATTAAAATACGGCGGCCATGTGTTGGGTCAGGTTTTTTCTCAATCCAGCCATTCACCAGTAAATCTTGCAAAATTTTGTTGGCAGATTGCGGCTTTATGAAAGAGCGCTCAGCAAGCTTGGCATTGGATAAATTACTTTTTGAAGCTAAAACAGAAAGTGCAGTAAATTGCGGTAAGGTAATTTCAAGCTCTTTTAAGTGTTCTGTTAAATGTTTACTAATAATTCGGTCAACACGAGCAATCATGTAACTTAACTTAGGCTCATCTTCTACTTTTTTTGGAACTAAATTCGAACGTACCATAACCTTTCAATCATCATAAGAAAAACTGTAGTGAAAGTATGAGGATCTACCCCATACTTTCGTTAAAACTTAGCGAGCACCTGAGCTTTGTACTAAATGTACAGGCTGTTTAGGTTTTTTGACAAGAAGTAATGCAGAGATCGCTGCAATTAAAATCACTGGAATGCTTGAACCAATCACGATGGTCGAGCTTTGTCCAAGCGAGAGTAAAAAACCAGCCATTAACGGCCCTGCAAAAGAACCAATACGCCCGATTGCAACTGCTGCACCTACTCCAGTTCCACGCATTTCAGTTGAATAATACATGGCTGCCAGACCATACAACGCCGATTGTCCACCCACAATGAATAAGCCACAACCCACTGCCGAAAGTGCTAGTAAAGCCACTGTTGGAGAAATTGCTAAACAGCACAGTGAGAATAAAATGCCGAGATAAATCAGCTTAATCACAAAGCTCATGCGTAATTTATCAAGCAATACGCCCATGAGGATTGAACCTAAAATTCCGCCAACGTTGTAGCCCATCTGTACATAGTTTGCCTGTAGTTTTGATAGACCTTGCGCACCCATCAGCAATGGCAACCAGTTCAACAAGAAATACAGTACCACCAGCGTACAGAAAAAGCTTATCCAAAGCTGAATGGTTGACATACGACGTTCTTTGGCAAATAAAACTTCAAAGAATGGTGTGGTTTTTTGCGCTTGAACTTTTCGTTGCAGGTAGTCATTTGACTCTGGTAAAAAGCGCATAATCAGTGGAATGAGTAAAATAGGTGCAATCCCACCAATATAGAAAATATGACGCCACTCTGCATCGCCTGCCAACGACATAGCAACCACAGAAGTGAGTAATCCGCCAAAAGGAATGCCGCTATACATAATGCTCACTGCGGTGCCTTTGTGCTGGTCAGGTACAGCTTCAGAGGCAAGTGTAATCATCATTGGTAATGCCCCACCCATTCCTAAACCTGTACAAAAACGAATGAGTAATAGCAAACTGAAGTTAGCTGCATAAGCCGTTAGCAAAGACATAATTCCAAAAAGTAAAATACTAAAAATCAGAATTTTCTTACGCCCTACAATATCAGCAAACCGACCGCCTAATATCGCACCTGGTAACGTCCCTAAAATTGCAGCACTAAATGCCCACGCCATCTGGGCATTGTCTAGCATAAACTCAGCCCGCATTCGTGGAGCGGCTACCCCCATTGATTGAAGATCAAACCCTTCAAAAATTGCTATGGCAAAGCACAGTAGCAACGTTATTTTTGCCCTTGAAGGCTGTCCTGATATTTTTTCCATTGTGTTGTCCTTTATTGACTAGTCGTTCCATTTAGCCCTTTGTGTATTATTGTTTAAACACACCAAAATATCAGTTAAACTTACTAAAAAATCAACATATTTTTATATTAAATCATCGATAAAATTAATTAATATTTAAAATACAATGGATTATAAAATATTTATGAAATTTTATAAAAAAGACTTGAATGTAAGCTTAACTGATATTAAATTAAATCCCAGAACAGCAAAAAATCATTCAAGGAGTATGAAGATGAGTTATGAAAACCGCTGGGAAACAGTAGATGTTAAAGTTGAAGATGGAATTGCATGGGTCACCCTAAACCGTCCGGAAAAGAAAAATGCCATGAGCCCAACACTCAATCGCGAAATGATTGATGTGCTAGAAACTCTTGAGCTTGATCAAGATGCACGTGTTTTAGTGTTGACGGGTGCAGGTGATTCTTGGACAGCGGGTATGGATTTGAAGGAATATTTCCGTGAAGTCGACACTCAGCCTGAAATTTTCCAAGAACGTATTCGCCGCGACTCATGTCGCTGGCAGTGGCAACTTCTTCGTATGTATTCAAAACCAACTATTGCTATGGTTAACGGCTGGTGCTTTGGAGGCGGTTTCTCACCTTTAGTGGCTTGTGACCTAGCAATTGCAGCAGATGAAGCAACTTTCGGTTTATCTGAAATTAACTGGGGGATCCCACCGGGTAACCTTGTAAGCAAAGCAATGGCAGATACCGTAGGTCATCGTGCATCTTTGTATTACATCATGACGGGTAAAACCTTTAGTGGTAAAGAAGCTGAAACCATGGGCCTTGTGAATAAAAGCGTACCGCTTGCCCAATTAAAAGCAGAAGTGACTGAACTTGCAAATTGCCTACTTGAGAAAAACCCTGTGGTTCTTCGTACCGCTAAAAATGGCTTTAAGCGTTGCCGTGAACTGACATGGGACCAAAACGAAGACTACTTATATGCCAAACTTGATCAATGTATCCACCGAGATACTGAAAATGGCCGCCAAGAAGGTTTGAAACAATTTTTAGATGAAAAATCAATTAAACCGGGTTTACAGAGCTATAAACGTACTGGTTAACTTTTGATTCTTTAATGGCAATGTAAGGACACAACCCATGCAAAATGTACAGTTACTTATTCACGGTCGATCTATTGATGCATCAAATCAGGCAACTTTTGAGCGTATTAGCCCAATTGATGGATCAGTAGCCAGTAAAGCTGCTGCCGCAACACTAGAAGATGTAGACCGTGCAATCGATTCGGCACAACAAGCTTTTAAAGTATGGTCGAAACTCTCGCCTACCGAACGTCGCTTACGCTTATTAAAAGCAGCCGATTTAATGGATCAAAAGACCGAGCAATTCATTGAAACTGGAATGCAAGAAACAGGTTCAACTGCAACATGGTATGGGTTTAACGTTCATCTTGCTGCCAACATGTTACGTGAGGCAGCCGCAATGACCACACAAATTGACGGAAGCCTCATTCCGTCAGATGTGCCTGGCAATCTTGCGATGGGTGTACGAGTTCCTTGCGGTGTGATTGTAGGGATCGCACCTTGGAACGCTCCTGTGATTTTGGCAACACGTGCGCTTGCCATGCCTTTGGCTTGTGGTAACACGGTAGTGTTAAAAGCCTCAGAAGCCTGCCCAGCAACACATCGTCTCATTGGTGAAGTGTTACATGAAGCGGGTCTGGGTGAAGGTGTCGTGAATGTGATTACGCATGCCGCCGAAGATGCACCACAAATCGTGGAGCGCTTAGTGTCTCATCCAGCCGTGAAACGCATTAATTTTACCGGCTCAACCAAAGTCGGAAAAATTATTGCCGAGACTGCTGCCAAATATTTAAAACCAGTTTTACTCGAACTCGGTGGGAAAGCCCCTGTTGTGGTTTTAAATGAAGCTGACATTAATGAAGCCGTAAATGCAGTTGCTTTTGGAGCATTCTTTAATCAGGGTCAAATCTGTATGTCGACCGAACGTGTTTTGGTTCAAGACAATATTGCCGACCAATTTATTGAAAAACTGATTGAAAAAACCCGCTCTATTCAGGCAGGTAATCCAACCTCAAAAGACAATGTACTCGGTGTTTTAGAAAGTCGCCGTGCTGCAAACCGTATTCAGCATTTGCTAGAAGATGCCCAAAACAAAGGGGCTGACTTACCTTTAGGTATCCATATTGAAGACACCACTATGCAACCGACACTGGTTCTCAATATTAAACCTGACATGCTGCTTTACCGCGAAGAATCATTTGGACCTGTATGCACAGTTCAACGTTTTTCAAGCATTGAAGAAGGTGTAACACTGGCAAATGACAGCGAGTTCGGCCTTTCTTCGGCAGTGTTTAGCCAAAATATTTCGCTGGCATTAGAAGTCGCTAAACAGATTGATTCTGGTATTTGTCATATTAACGGCGCAACCGTACATGACGAAGCTCAAATGCCATTTGGCGGAACAAAATCGAGTGGTTACGGACGTTTTGGTAGTAAAGTCTCTGTTGCCGAATTTACCGAACTACGCTGGATTACTATTCAAACTCAAACACGTCATTACCCGATTTAGTCAGGCTAATGCGAATACCGACAAATTAAATAAAAATTGCATGATGCAAAAAATAAAGCGCAGTGATGCGCTTTCCATGGAGTGAAAGAAATGCAAATGAATGCCACTCAATCACAAGACCGCGAACGGTTCGTAAAATTAGGGCAACATGATATTCATTATCACCATAAAGATGACACGCTCTATATCAGCCCAAAAGAGCAATTAAAACCGTATCCACAAAAACTGACAGATCGGTTAATTCATTTTGCACAAACCAAACCCGACCATATTTTTGCAGCAAAACGCAATGCTCAAGGCGAATGGGTCAAACTGAGTTATGCAGAAGTTCTACAACGCGCATGGCACATTGCTCAAGCTTTGCATGACCGTAATTTAAGCCAAGAACGACCACTCATCATTTTAAGTGGTAATGATCTCGAACATTTAACACTCTCTATGGGCGCCATGCTGGCGGGTGTGCCTTTCTCTGCTATTTCTCCTGCCTACTCTCTGATTTCTCAAGACTTTGGCAAACTCAAACATGTGTTTGAAGTGCTCACACCTGGTATGGTCTATGCCAGCGATGGACTAGCCTTTGCTAAAGCCATTCAAGCGTGTATTACATCTGATATTGAAGTGGTGACCAATAAAGGGATTGTGGGCGATCAGATCTGCACATCTTTTCAATCACTGTTAGATACGCCAGTTTCAAATGTTCAAGAATTTTACCAAACCCTTGATGAAAACCAGATTGCCAAATTCTTATTTACATCAGGTTCAACCAAATTACCTAAAGCTGTACCGACCACACATTTAATGTTATGTGTTAATCAGCAAATGCTATTGCAGACTTTCCCTGAGTTTGAAGAAACACCGCCTGTCCTACTCGACTGGCTGTCTTGGCACCACACATTTGGCGGCAGTCACAATGTCGGCATCGCACTCTATAACGGCGGTACGATTTACATTGATGATGGCAAACCCGTTGCCGGAAAATTTGACGAAACTATTCGTAATCTCAAAGAAATTTCTCCGACAGTTTATTTAAATGTGCCAAAAGGTTGGGAAGAACTCACCGAAGCGTTAGAAAAAGATGAAGAATTAAGAGACCGCTTTTTTGCCAAAGTTAAAATTCTATTCTTTGCAGGTGCAGCGCTTTCAGAAGCGGGCTGGAACAGACTCGATAAAATTGCTCAGCAACATTGCGGAGAAAAAATTCGCATTATGAGCGGATTAGGCATGACTGAAACTGCTCCCTCTTGTGCTTTTACAACTGGCCCACGTGTGATGGCTGGTTTTATTGGCTACCCTGCTCCGGGATGCGAAAT
Organism: Acinetobacter sp. 12966; assembly: GCF_031196995.1. NCBI lineage: Bacteria > Pseudomonadati > Pseudomonadota > Gammaproteobacteria > Moraxellales > Moraxellaceae > Acinetobacter > Acinetobacter sp. 12966. The sequence goes on along the minus strand of NZ_JAVIMC010000034.1, from coordinate 27,418 downwards.
TAAGCTAGTTCCATGTGGTGACAAACTTGAGTTTTGTGTTCGTGGCAAACATGTCATGAAAGGCTATTGGCGCTTAAAAGCGGACCAACAAAGTACTATTTTCGATGATGAAGGCTTTTTCCATACAGGCGATGCCGTTCGTTTAGTCGACATCAATGATCCAACCAAAGGACTGATGTACGACGGACGAATTGCTGAAGACTTTAAACTCAATACGGGTACTTTTGTGAATGTCGGCACACTACGCAACAAAGTGCTCATTCAAGGTAATTTACTGATTCAAGATGTTTGTATTACAGGTTCAAACCTGAATGCTGTTAGTTTTCTGATTTTTCCAAAATTAGAAGCGTGTGCTCAATATGCAGGTCTTAAACTTGGTGAGCATTCTGCAACAGAGATATTACAACACCCTAAGGTTCAGCAATGGTTCCGCCAATTTTTAACGACCTTTAATAAAGATGCGACTGGCAGCTCAAATACAGTCTCCATGCTTTATTTAATGATCGAACCACCTCAACTCGATGCAGGTGAAGTGACCGATAAAGGCAACCTCAATCAAAGCAGTATTACCAAGCGTCGTGCACCATTAATTGATGAGCTTTATCAAAAGCAGACTGATAACCCGCTGATTATTCGGGTGCCCACCTTAAAACAATAAGCAATTGAAATAAAAAAGGAAGCTCAAATTTCGGTTTGAGCTACAGCCTCACTTTTGCCTAAAAAAGGTTCAACATGCCACACGATACAGAATTTGAACTATTTCGGGATAGCTATCGCAGGTTCTTAAAAGAACAGGTTGCCCCGTATTACGAACAGTGGGAACACGATGGCCTTATCCCACGTGATTTATGGCTTCGTCTTGGGGAGAATGGTTTTTTGTGCGTCGATGTACCCGAGGAATATGGCGGCTACGGCGCTCCTGTTCATTACTCCCTCATGCTGGTTCAAGAAACTGCTCAAGCGGGCTTTGCGTCTTTGGCAGTTGCGATTGGCGGGCAAAATGAGCTGGTCTCTCCTTATCTGCAAAATATCGGATCCGAAGAGCAAAAACGTTATTGGTTACCGAAAATGGTGACAGGTGAAGTCGTCACTGCAATTGCCATGACCGAAGCCAATGCGGGTTCAGACCTACAGGCTATACGCACTCAGGCCATTTTAGAAAATGAACAATATCGTGTGAATGGTTCAAAAACGTTTATCTCAAATGGTTTGCATGCCGACCTGATCGTTCTGGTAGCAAAAACCGATCCACAGGCCAAAGCAAAAGGTATTTCAATTTTATTAGTCGATGCCACTTTAGACGGCGTTAAAAAAGGTCGGTCTTTGCAAAAAATCGGGCTGCATGCCCAAGATACAGCCGAACTATTTTTTGATGATGTCTGTGTGCCTACAACTCAGCGTTTGGGTGAAGAAGGACAAGGTTTTGCTTATTTAATGCAAGAGTTACCTCGCGAACGTTTGAGTATTTCCATGATGGCTTTGGGGTCAATTTTAGGCGCCATCGAAATCACCAAAGACTATGTACTAGAACGTAAAGCTTTCGGACAACCTTTAAGCCAAATGCAAAACACGCGATTTGTACTAGCAAACGCACAAATCAAAGCAAAAGCCGCACAAGCCTTTGTAGATCAATGTGCAGCGCTATATCAACAACACCAGTTAAGCGTGACTCAGGTTGCCGCATTGAAGTGCTTTATTACCGACACTCAATGTGAAGTGATTGATCAGTTACTTCAGCTTTTCGGCGGCTACGGCTACATGCAGGAATACTCGATTTCACGCTTTTTTGTGGATGCGCGGGTACAAAAAATTTATGGGGGAACCAATGAAATTATGAAAGAAATCGTCGCCCGAGAACTGCTCGGAAAATAATTCGATTTAAAAACCAAACAAGGCAGACAGAACAATTATGCCTTGTTGAAAACAAAAAATGATATTTCAGGAAGAAATGCTATGTCGAAATTATGGATGTACTCTACCCTTATGCTCTCAGGTTCAGTGTGGGCTGGCAGTTTTATTGATAACAGTTCAGTAGAACTCACCACGCGAAATTTCTATTTTGACCGCGACTACCAAGAGCAATCCGCTTACCCTGCTGCCAAGGACTGGACACAAGGGTTTATTCTTAAAGCCAATTCAGGTTATACCGAAGGGACTGTCGGTTTTGGACTGGATATGCTTGCAACGGCAGGCTTTAAACTCGATGCGGATGCAGAGCATGGTGGTACAGGAAACTTACCTAGAGACACCCGCACCAACGAACCTGCTGACTCTTATGGCGAAATTGGGGTCACAGCAAAAGCGAAAATGAGCCAGACCGAGCTACGCATTGGTACGCTAATGCCGATGAACCCAGTTTTAGTAGCTTCACCTGCTCGTTTGCTTCCTCAAACCTATCGAGGCATTTCACTGACTAGTAAAGATATTAAAGATTTTGATTTACAGGCAGCATACCTCGATAAAGTGAATCATCGGGATTCGACCAACTATGAAAAAATTAAAATTTCAGGCGTAAATGGACGCTTTAAAAGTGCTGAAACTGATGGGCTTTATTACTTAGGTGGAAACTATCAGTTTAATCCTGCACTCAAGCTCACCGCTTTTTATATGGATGTTGATGAGCTTTATAACCAAACCATGGTCGGTGCTTTACATCAACACAAAATTAATGACACCACTAACTTTAGCTCGCAATTACGTTACTACCGCAGCCGAGATGACGGACAGGCGAAAGCAGGCTTAGTCGATAATGACCTTTATCATGCGCATTTCGAACTCAAACATCAAAACCATAAATTTATTTTTGGAACCTTCCAACATCACGGCGACACCGCCTTTCCGTATTTGACGGGAGGTGAAACGGGTCTACTCATCGACACATGGCCAGGCGAGTTTTTAAATCCAAAAGAAAAAGCCTATAGCTTCCGTTATGAATATGACTTTAAAGATTATGTGCCGGGTTTACGTTTTATGACCCGTTACACCACAGGTCACAATATTTATGCACCTAACTTAGGCGGAACCAATCTAAAAGAACACGAAACAGACTTTGATTTAGGTTACACCGTTCAAAGTGGCTGGTTAAAAAATTTAGGGTTACGCGCGCGCTACGCCATTTATGACAACAACATGCTCTCTACAGCCAACATCAAACCTGTAAACGAAACCCGTATCAACATCGACTACACATGGAAATTTAAATAATTCAAAACAAGAGGTTCTGTCACACATAGAACCTCTTTTTATTTCGGGAAATTCATCATGAAGAAAGTTGTAACGCTACTCTGCGGAATTTTTTTAATTGGCCTGACTCATGCCGAAACGCAATATAGCCCTCCACCTATTCAGCTTGAGCCTTTAGCAAAATTTAGTGTTGATCTAAATGCGCCTGTTTGGGAGTTAGACACGACCAGTGACGCAGGTAAACGCCGAATTATTCCTATTACAGGTGGGACATTTGAAGGCAAATCACTTAAAGGCCGCATTTTAAATAATGGTGCAGATTGGCAAATTGTCGACAGTAAAGGACTAGCCATTATTGATACGCGATATTTGTTAGAAACCGATGACGGTGCGCTTATTTATCTTCAAACCAAAGGTTACCGCCATGGCTCGGCAGAAACACTAAAACAGCTTGCCCAAGGCAAAGATGTCGACCCGAAAAATTACTATTTCAAAATTACCATGCAGTTTGAAACCAGCTCACCTAAATATTCATGGCTTAACCAGACCGTTGCGGTAGGTAGTGCAATGCGCTTGGGCAAAGCGGTTATTTATGATGCCTATACCCTGAAATAATAATTTTTATAACACCTACAAAAAGGATGGAGCCTTCATTATGGATCAAAAAACTTTAGAACACTTACCGCCCATCCATCACCATTTGGGCGGACATAATATCCATTGGAATGACCAAAATACTGAACTCACTATCCATTACACAGCCCTAGAAAGCTTTACTAATCCACGCGGCACCGTTGAAGGCGGCATGATCTGCGCCATGCTTGATGACGTGATGGGACTTTTTGCGTATCTCGCCAATGGCCATAAACCCGCTACCACCATCAATTTAACGATGGATTTTTTAAGGCCCTGTGCTGTGGGAGAAGTCATTATGAAATGCCGATTCATTAAACAAGGCAAAACCGTACTGAATCTCGAAAGTGAAGCTTGGCAAAATAACAAAATGATTGCACGAAGCACAGCTAATTTTTTGGTTTTAGATTAATTGCAAACATTCATTCAATAAGGATATGAATAAATGAATTACACCAACAATAAACGAATTTTGATGCACTCCGCTTTAGTGCTTGCCATGCTTGGTACTTTGGCAGGCTGTGGAAGTGATAATGATGAGGCAACGGTTCCCTCAACAAACAAACCACCGCAGCTGTCTCCTGCTGTTGGCGTAAAAATGACAGGAAGCTGTTCAGACTTACTCGGATTTCAATACAACAATACGGTCATTAGTTCCGCCACCCTTCAAGAAACAGGCACATTGACGGTCGCCAATAAACCGATTGGCGCACATTGTCTGGTCAAAGGTTATATGGATCAACGTGTAAGCCCTGTGGATGGACAAACTTATCAAATTGGTTTTGAAATGCGCTTACCAATAGACTGGAACGGCCGTTTTCTCTATCAAGGCAATGGTGGAACCGATGGTAATTTAGTACCTGCAACGGGTCAGGTCGGTAGCGGTGGTCCACTGACCAATGCCCTGCATAATGGTTTTGCTGTTATTTCTTCCGATGCAGGACATAATGCTTCACAAAATCCAATGTTTGGTTTAGACCCTCAAGCCAGAATTAACTACGGCTACGGTTCGATTACCAAACTCACGCCTATGGCAAAAAACCTAATTAAAGCCGCATATGGTAAATTGCCAGACCGCTCCTATGCAGGCGGTACATCGAACGGTGGGCGACACGCCATGATTGCCGCAACCCGTTTGGGCGACCAATATGACGGAATTCTAGCGAGTACACCAGGTTTTCATTTACCTCGTGCAGCAGCAGCTCAACTCTACACAGCGCAGCAGCTTCGTCGTGTCGCAACAGATGAAAATGACTTAAGTACCGCCCTGACCCTTTCAGAGCGTAAAGTTTTAGCAAAAGCGATTTTAGATCGATGCGATGCCTTAGACGGTGTTGCAGATGGCTTGGTTCAAGATGTCGAGGCTTGCCGTACAGCTTTTGATATTCACAAAGATGTACCCGTTTGCTCAAGCACAAGAGATGGTACTTGTTTAAGCACCGAACAAATTGATGTATTAGCCAACATTTACCGCGGTCCTGTAAATTCGGCTGGACAAGCGCTCTATGCAACTCAACCTTTCGACCCCGGTTTAGTCGGTAGTAACTGGGCAAGCTGGAAATTCGAATCTTCGGTGGGAACAGCACGTGACCCGGTTGCAGTCGGCATTCTTTTTCAGGTTCCACCAGACCCAACTGTGACTCAAAATTCTAGACAATTTGCCTTTAATTTTAACTTCGATACCGACTATCCAAAACTATCGGCAACCAATGATGTGTATACCGAAAGTTCGATGTCATTCATGATGCCGCCCGATGAATTGAATCTAGATAAACTCCGTAATCACGGTGGAAAAATGATTGTGGTACAAGGCACAGCAGACGGCGTTTTCTCTGTAGATGACACCCAAAATTGGTACGATCAACTGCTACAACACTATAAAAATGACGCAAAAGGTACAGCACCTGAATTCGCACGTTTCTTTAGAGTTCCGGGCATGAACCATACCCGTGATGGCATTGCGACTGACCAATTTGATGCATTGACTGCTTTAGTCAACTGGGTGGAATATGGGCAAGCACCTGACAAAATTATTGCAACCGCACGCGGCGCAGGTAACCCGAGTGGTCAAATCAATACTGAGCTTCCACAAGACTGGGCGCCAGACCGCACCCGTCCACTTTGTCCTTACCCACTGATTGCCCGTTACAATGGTCAAGGTAATAGCGAAAAAGCTGAAAACTTTAGCTGTAAATAGCACCCTAAAAATTAAAAGAGAGCTTAAATAAGCTCTCTTTTTTATCTTAGTCTTAGCTCAAGCTTTACTGCTTAAACTTTTTAATACTTTTAGACAAATGAGCTCGCATCATTTGTCGGGCCAATAAACCGTCCTGATCGACAATTGCGTTATAAATATTGACATGATCATGATGAACCGCTTTTAAATATTCTTCGCGGTTTTCTGGGCTTTGCTCAATAGATTTTAAGCGTGCACGCGGTATAATTTTTTCACCGAGATACTTTAGAAAATCAACGAAATATTGGTTTTCAGAAGCTTCAGCAATGGCAATATGGAAATCATAATCAGCTTTTACCGTGCCATCATTTGCATCTGATGAAATATGGCGTTCAAAGTCTTCAAGCGCAGCTTTCATTTTATCAATATGGATTTGCTTACGGCGCTCAGAGGCTAAAAAAACAGCTTCAGACTCAAGGCTAATTCGAAGCTCAAGTAAAGAAACAATATCGTTAATAGTTTCTAAACTGGCATTAGACAGCAAAAAATTCTGTTCAACAGTTTGCTCTTTTACAAAAGTACCAATCCCGTGACGAGTTTCGACAAACCCTAAAGAACGCAATTCAGTAATTGCTTCACGAATAACGGAACGGCTTACTTCAAAAGTTTCAATTAATTCAAGTTCGGTCGGAATTTTCTCTCCGACTTGGAAATCTCCAGACTGAATTTTTTCGATCAGTTGTTCTACAATAATCTGGCTTAGTTTTTTTGTTGATCTAGGTTTAATTGCACTAGACATAATCTGAAGAACTCATGAAATGTTGAAAAAATTAGAAAATTCATTTTACTATAAACTTAGACGATAGTCATATTCGGTTTTTATACCTCTAAGTTATTAAAATCAAAATATTTTATCTCCCTTATCAAGCTCTCACATATATTTAAAAAGTAAGCAACTTGTACTTCTGTTGATATTTAATAATGCGTTGAATAAGTTAAAAAATATGCAGCTCAATAGCGTTGATTGAGCTGCACAACTTTTAAAGTTGAGCCTGACTTAACTGCCCATTGACCAGACGAGTAATCTGTAGTGGATTATTATCTTTTAATGCATCGGGTAATAAAACTTGTGGTGTATTTTGGAAACATACCGGACGCAAGAAGCGCTCAATTGCTCCCGTACCTACCGAAGTTCCGCGTGCATCACTGGTTGCAGGGAAAGGGCCACCATGCACCATGGCATCAGACACTTCAACTCCTGTCGGGAAACCGTTAAACAATACACGGCCAGCTTTACCAGTTAGCAAATGAAGAAGTTCGCCTGCTTCGGACAACTCATTTTCATCACCAATAATCGTTGCCGTGAGCTGTCCACCTAAAGCTTCTATTCCTTTTAATAAAGTCGCTTCATCCTCTACGCCAATCACAATCGACATTGGCCCGAAAACTTCATGTTGTAGTTTTGGGTTGCCTGACAGTAAAACAGATTGGTCCGCTTTAAATAGATGTGCTTTTGCTTGAGAAACTAGCTCGGCCTCTTGACCTGTCGCAATAACTTCAAAACCAGCTTCGCTGTTTAGAGCATCAATACCTTGACGGTAACTTTTTAAAGTACCTTCATTCAACATAACCTGAGGCACAGCTTTTTGCGTGCTTTCAGCTAAAGCTGCTACGAAACTCTCAAATTCAGGACCTTGTACGCCTAAAATTAACCCTGGTTTTGTACAGAACTGACCACATCCCATATTGAATGAAGCAACCGTATCCTGAGCAATTTGTTCACCACGAGAACTCAGCGCTTCAGATAAAACCACTACTGGGTTCACACTCGACATTTCAGCAAAGAATGGAATTGGCTGAGGACGGCTCTGCGCAAGGTTATAAAGCGCCATTCCGCCTTCAAGAGAACCCGTAAAACCAGCTGCCTGAATCAGTGGATGTTCTACCAAGTTTGCGCCAATACGGCCACCAAAAATCATATTGAATGTGCCTTTAGGCATATCGCAAACTTCGATTGCTTTTTCAATGGCTTCTGCAACAAGCTCAGCAGTCGCCATATGGCCAGAATGTGCTTTAAAGACAACTGGACATCCTGCTGCTAAAGCAGCTACGGTATCACCGCCTGCAGTTGAAAATGCAAGTGGGAAATTACTCGCGCCAAACACAGCAACCGGTCCTACACCAACTTTATATTGACGCAAATCAACACGAGGCAAAGGCTTACGTTCTGGTAATGCCACATCAATACGGGCACCATAAAAATCGCCACGGCGTAAAAGTTCAGCAAATAGTCTTAGCTGACCAGTAACCCGACCTGTTTCACCTTGAAGACGAGCAAGTGGCAAACCTGTTTCAAGTGAAGCGACCTCCTGCAAGTTCGCCCCCAATGCTTCAATTTGGCGAGCAATTTCTTCAAGAAAAGATGCACGTTGTTCTTGAGTCGTTTGGCTATAAACTAAAAAAGCGTTATGCGCAGCTTGAGCAGCTTGATCCACTTCTTCAAGTGTTGCCTGACTAAATACATAACCTGTTGGCTGATAGTCTTTTGCACCTATACTTTCTAAAGCTGGTGCATTTGCAGCAACGCGTTGGCCATTAATAAACTGCCGACCGTTATTTTTACTCATTTTAAAGCTCCACTACCTAAACAGTTAAATTATTGCGGACCGAGTGTCGCAATAAGCGCGGCCAAATCTTCATAGTCTGCTTGAGTTAAATCACTTAATGGTGGACGCACAGGACCAGCATCGTGGCCAACAATTTTGGCACCTGCTTTAATCATGCTTACCGCATAACCTGATTTACGGTCGCGAATTTTTATCAATGGCAAGAAGAAATCTTTAATCAAACGATTGGTTGTTTCAAAGTCATCACTGCGAAGTGCGTCATAAAACTCCATAGCAGTCTTTGGAATAAAGTTAAACACAGCTGACGAGTAAACTGGGCAACCTAAAGCTTTATAAGGCGCTGCAAAAACTTCTGCTGTTGGTAAACCACCTAAATACGACAACCGATCACCCATAGTCTGAGTCACGGCCGTCATCATATCGATTTGACCGGAGCTGTCTTTAAAACCGATTAAGTTCGGGCACATCTCAGTTAACTTTTGGATTGAATCGAGATTTAATCTTGAAACGCTACGGTTATAAAAAATTACGCCAAAGTCTACTGAGTTACATACTTGCTTAACGTGTTCAATTAAACCTTCTTGGCTTGCTTCAGTTAGGTAATGCGGCATTAACAAAATACCGTGTGCCCCTAAACGTTCCGCTTCTTGTGCTTGAGCAATCGCCTGACGTGTCGGGCCACCTGCCCCGGCAATAATCGGTACACTACCTTTACAAGTATCGACCGCTGTTTTAATTACTTCAGAATATTCATTGCCAGTTAACGAAAAAAACTCGCCTGTACCACCCGCAGCAAATAATGCACTTGCACCATAAGGTGCTAACCATTCAAGACGTTTTGCATAAGAAGATTTATTAAAGTCCCCATTTTGGTCAAAGTCAGTAACCGGAAAAGAAAGAAGGCCATCAGAAACAATGTTTTTTAACTCAAGAGCATCCATTAGAAAATATCCATACATGTTTATGTTGTCAGACATCTTACATCATAAATTTTATTTTAATCAATATCTTTTTTCTTTTTAAAATTAATTTTTTTATAGCAATAAAAAAGCTGCCCCAAAGGACAGCTATCAATTCAATATTTAAATACAAATCGAGTCAGATTAACGAACCAAACATGGCTTTTTATTATTAAAAGTCCAATTAGGAATTAGAAATTGCATCGCATCCGCATCATTACGAGCTCCTAAACCTTTTAATTTATAAAGTTCATGGGCTTGGTTAATTCGGTCCCAGTCCAGCTCAACACCAAGTCCCGGTGCTGTTGGTACCTGAATTTTACCGTCTTTAATTTCAAGCGGTGCTTTAGTCAGTTGATCTGTACCTTCTTGCCAAATCCAGTGCGTATCAATTGCCGTTACCTTACCTACTGCAGCCGCTGCAACATGAGTAAACATGGCAAGGGAAATATCAAAGTGATTATTTGAATGCGATCCCCACGTTAAGTTATACATTTTACATAACTGAGAAACACGCACCGAACCTTCCAACGTCCAGAAATGCGGGTCAGCTAAAGGAATATCAACAGCTTGCAATTGAATACTATGCGACATTTCCCGCCAGTCAGTAGCAACCATATTCGTGGCGGTCGGTAACCCCGTTGCTCGCTTAAACTCAGCCATAATTTCACGGCTTGAATAACCTTGTTCTGCACCGCACGGGTCTTCTGCATAGGCCAACACGCCTTTAAGATGTTTACCCAAAGCAATTGCTTCATCTAAAAACCATGCTCCGTTTGGGTCAAGCGTCACACGTGCTTCTGGAAAACGGCGCGCGATAGCTGTAACAGCTTCGGCTTCTTGTTCGCCCTGTAATACACCACCTTTTAATTTAAAGTCTTTAAAACCATAACGGTCATAAGAAGCTTCTGCTAAACGCTGCACAGCCTCAGGTGTTAACGCTTTTTCATGACGGACTTTATACCAATCATGGTTATGTTGAGGTGTAGTCGCATAGTCTAATGAAGTCTGTTTGCGGTCACCAATAAAGAATAAATACCCTAATACTTCAACTTCACTGCGTTGTTGCCCTTCACCAAGTAAACTTGCAACATTTACATTTAAATGCTTACCAAGTAAATCAAGCAATGCTGACTCATAGGCTGTTACAACGTGAATGGTTGTACGTAAATCAAAGGTTTGATTACCTCGGCCACTACTGTCACGATCAGCAAAAGTTTGCTGAATTTTTTTAAGTAGATTTTTATATTCGCCAATTGGTTGCCCTTCTACCAAGGCTTTAGCATCATTTAATGTCGCTAAAATTTTCTCTCCGCCTGGAATTTCACCTACACCAATATTTCCAGAGTTATCTTCGATAATGAGTATGTTACGAGTGAAATAAGGTCCATGAGCACCACTCAAATTGAGCAGCATGCTGTCATGTCCAGCAACAGGAATTGCTCGAATTGATTTAACGATAGGTGTAGAGGTCGCCATTAAAATACTCCTTGGCATTCTGATACTATTTTTTCATTACCAAAACTTATAAGACATCAGACAACTTGTCAATATAAATCCATGTGAAAATTATTTTTCGAGCCTACTTGTCAAAATAATATTTTTAATCATATGATGTCATACATCTAAAGGCGCGGTTTTAGAACTAGGACTATAGAGTAGATACAAAATTCCGTTTTCTCATCTATTCTATCGATGAATTTGACATGACGTCACCTATTTCACGGATATGCAAATAGGTCGATTATTAAAAGAGTTTGTATATGGATAATCTGCAAACAAATATTGCTGTAGTGACTCAGCAAAGAGCCAAACATACAAAAACTCGCTACTACATTCTTGCGATGATTTTTTTGGTCACGGCTTTTAATTACGGTGATCGTGCAACCCTTTCAATGGCTGCAACGCCAATGTCTCATGAGCTGGGAATCGATTCAGTCACCATGGGTTATATTTTCTCGGCCTTTGCATGGGCCTATGTGATTGGTCAAATTCCAGGTGGTTGGCTACTCGATAAGTTTGGTGCTCGCCGTGTATATTTCTGGAGTCTGTTTTTGTGGTCTTTGTTCACTGTTTTAATCGGTTTTACCGACATTTTAGGTGATACTGCGACCATTATTACTTCACTCTTTATACTCAGATTTTTAGTCGGTTTGTCTGAGTCACCTGCTTTTCCGGGTAACAGTAAAATTGCTGCTGCATGGTTTCCAACCAAAGAACGTGGTACTGCAGCTGCCATTTTCAACTCATCCTCTTACTTCTCGACCGTACTTTTCGCTCCCCTCATGGGCTGGCTTGTTGCAACCGTCCATTGGCAGTCTATTTTCTGGGTCATGGGTGGTTTAGGAATCATTCTTTCCTTTATCTGGCTCAAGGTCATTTATAGCCCGACGAATCATCCAACAGTAAATCCTGAAGAGGTCAAATACATTGCTTCAGAAGGTGCTTTACTGGATATGGGCGAAAACAGCCAAAACGCTAAAAAAGAGAAAATTACTTGGAGTAAAGTTAAACAACTTCTTGCTTCACGTATGATGCTCGGTATTTTTATTGGCCAATATTGTGTAAATACACTGACCTATTTTTTCTTGACTTGGTTCCCTGTTTACCTTGTCAAAGAAAGACATCTCAGCATTTTAGAAGCGGGTTTTGCGGCGGTTGCACCAGCACTCTGTGGCTTTGTAGGCGGAATTTTAGGTGGCTTAATTTCAGATAAGTTAATTCGAATGAATTACAGCTTAAGCTTTTCAAGAAAGCTACCTATCGTAGTCGGCTTCTTGGTTTCAACCTCAATCATTATGTGTAATTACGTCGATTCTCAAGCAGCAATCGTATTCTTTATGTCCTTATCATTCTTCGGTAAAGGAATCGGCTCTTTAGGCTGGGCAGTGATGTCTGACGTTGCACCAAAAGAAATGGTTGGTTTATCAGGTGGAATGATGAATGCATTTGGTAATACGGCAGGAATCGTGACCCCAATTGTGATCGGCTATATCTTGGCAAGTACAGGCTCTTTCAACCTTGCATTAACTTATGTTGGTGTACATGCCATCGCAGCTGTCATTTGCTATACGGTTATTGTCGGCAAAATTCAGCGCTTCGAATTAAAACCTACCTCTTAGAACTTTAAGTCATAACGCTTAACTAACTTAAGCGTTATGACCTCTCTTCAAATGTATACAAGGAACGATCATGCTGAAGCCTCTCCTCATAAAAATTAGTCCTCTTGATAATGTAGCCATTGTAGTGAATGACGGCGGTTTACCACCTTCTACACCTATTGAGGAATACCAACTTATTTTGGTTGATCATGTGCCACAGGGACATAAAGTTTTATTAGAGTCATTAAAGCAAGGTGAAGCAATTGTTCGTTATGGGGAGATTATTGGCTATGCCAATAAAGATTTACCCGCGGGTTCATGGGTAAATGAAGCCGTTACCCAAATGCCTGAGGCACCTGAGCTAGATGATCTTGAGTTAGCAACTCGTCCTGATCCAAACCTTCCAGCCTTGAGCGGATATACATTTAAAGGTTATAAAAATAAGGATGGTAGCGTCGGCACAAAGAATATTTTAGGTATTACGACCAGTGTTAACTGTGTAGAGGGTATTGTCGATTATGTCGTTAAAATTATTGAGCGCGATTTACTTCCTAAATATCCAAATGTAGATGGAGTAGTTGGATTAAACCATTTATATGGTTGTGGTGTAGCAATTGATGCACCCGCTGCAATTGTTCCTATTCGTACCATACATAACCTTGCACTCAACCCTAATTTTGGTGGAGAAATTATGGTTATAAGTCTGGGCTGCGAAAAAATGCAACCCGAACGACTTTTAAATATTCCCAAAGAAAACAAATATATTCCCCTAGCAAACGAAGATATTATTCAGTTGCAAGATGAACGCCACAACGGTTTTGAAAGTATGGTGAACCATATTTTAACCGTGGCAGAACAACACCTTGAAAAGCTTAATCAACGTACTCGAGAAAAAGTTCCAGCTTCTAATTTAGTTGTAGGCATGCAATGTGGTGGGAGTGATGCATTTTCGGGAGTCACCTCTAACCCTGCCGTTGGTTTCGCAGCTGACCTAATTGTGCAATGTGGCGGCACCGTCATGTTTTCGGAAGTTACAGAAGTCCGCGATGGCATTCACCTACTTACTCCACGCGCAGTAAATGAACAAGTTGCCAAAGATCTAATTCGAGAAATGAAATGGTACGATGACTACTTAGCAGCAGGCCAAGTAGACCGAAGTGCCAATACCACACCGGGTAATAAAAAAGGTGGACTAAATAACATTGTAGAAAAAGCGATGGGATCGATCGCCAAATCGGGCCGCTCACCGATTGTAGAAGTTCTCGCACCGGGTCAAAGACCGACTAAAAAAGGATTAATTTTTGCAGCAACGCCATCAAGTGACTTTATCTGTGGTACGCAGCAAATGGCATCTGGAATTACGGTCCAAGTCTTTACCACAGGCCGCGGTACACCTTATGGGCTGGCAGCTGTGCCGGTTATTAAAATGGCAAGCCGAAACAATATTGCAAACCGTTGGTATGACCTGATTGATATCAGTGCCGGCGATATAGCTATTGGGAAGAAAACCATTGAAGACGTGGGCTGGGAACTTTTTGAACTGATTTTACAAGTGGCTAGTGGTGAGCAGCAAACGTGGTCGGACCGTTGGGGTATTCATAACTCACTCGCTGTATTTAACCCAGCACCCGTGACCTAATAAGGTTTATAAGATGAGGTTATATCACCTCATCTTTCTTATTTCCCATATTAATTACGACACATTTCACTAAAACATAACAGCGCTGCTAAAATAACATCGAAAACCAAAAACTCATTTCTCTATGCAAAATCAGACTGCTTCAAATCTCCCCTCAACTCAACTTGGAAAAGCACTGCTTTGTCTTATGACATCAGCATTATTATTTTCCATTATGGGAGTGTGCATTCGTTTTGCTTCAGAAACGGTAGACAATGCGACCGTCGTATTTTTTAGAAATGCTGTAGGTTTATTTATTTTTATTCCGATGCTCTTTAAACAGGGGCTAGATTTTATTAAAACCGATAAACTCTGGATGCATACGTGGCGAAGTATTGTCGGCCTAGCCGCCATGTATGGTTTTTTCTATGCCATTGCGAACTTAAAACTATCGAACGCCATGGTTTTTAGTTATTCATCTCCTATCTTTATTCCACTGATTGCATGGCTTTTCTTAAAAGAAAAAATTACCAAATCGATTATTTTTGCCGCTGTGATTGGGCTCATTGGGGTTTTATTTGTCGCTAAACCCGATCAAGGTCTATTTAACGCACTATCATTTATTGGCTTGGGTGCATGCTTTTTATCAGCAATGGCCTTTGTCACCGTAAGGGCTTTAACCAGTACAGAGCCGCCTGAACGTATCGTTTTTTACTTCTGTGTTTTTGGTAGTTTAATTTCCTCTATTCCAATGTTCTGGCATTGGCGTATTTTCACTTGGCATGAACTAGCACTCCTCATTGCCGCAGGACTTTTAGCTAATATTAGTCAACTGTTTATGTCTTATGCCTACAGCTTAGCACCGGCAGGACAAATTGGCCCAATGAATTACATTGCTATTATTTTTGCAGGAATTTGGGGATTTGTTTTTTGGCATGAATTACCGGATCTATTCAGCATTATCGGCATATTTATTATTTTATTTGCGATTTTGCTCTGTAATCCATTTTTGCAGAAAAAGTTACTTTCTCGATTTAAGTAGCAGACAACGCTGATTCTAATTTAGGTACTGTATTCGATACTCATTTGGTGAAATGCCTGTCCAATGACGGTAGGCTTTTCTAAAATTAGAGGTGTCTGAAAAGCCGATTCTCTCAGCAATTTCATCTACGGTTAAAGTTGTTCCTCGCAAATATTCATCCGCAAGACGACGCCGAGTTTCATCTAATAACTCTTGATAAGTCAGACTAAAACCTGCCAAGCGCCGATGTAAAGTCCGTTTTGAAATATGTAAGCGTTCAGCCATTTCTTGAGCCGATGGAAAAAGCCCCGTTCCATCCAATAATATTAAACGAATCGTTTTCACCAGCTCAGGCTCTTCAAGTTCAGCAGCACCCAACATCCGCTCACAAAACGACTTACACATGTCCGCAGTAATCGGGTTGGCATTTGGGCAAGGCACATCGAGCCATTTTAAATCAAAGTGCCATTGCATCACCCCAGCATTAAACTGAACAGGACAATGAAAAACTTTTTCATATTCTTCTGCATAGTCAGGCGCTGGATAGGGCAACAAAAGCTTCTTCGCTTGGAACGGCCCTTCAAGCACCCGTTCAATCAAGGTTTGCATTGAGCTAAACCCAAACTCGCACACTAAAGGCAGAAGCTTACCAAGAGCAATAATATCCTGCCCTTCAAAAACGGCAACATCATCTCGAATATAAAAAGACTTCTTTAAAATAGGCCCTGCAAGCTTAATGTGTCGAATGCCAAGCTCGACTGCTTGTCTAAAATTACGTGAGGAATATAACGCATAGCCATATACCCCAAAATCAGACAACCGCTGCTTTTGCCCTGCGCGTAGTCCGATCAAGGGATCATGAGATAGCTTTTGAATATTTTGAAATAGCTGAATTTTTTGGACTTGGGAAATATATAAAGAGGATTGATTCATCGCATCTGGTGAAATATTTGTGCCAGATAGAACATTTGATATTGAATGGTCTTGCGAACCCATTTCATCAAATAAACTGGTCAAACCTAGCAAATATGTATTGGCACCTAAGGATGTATTATCATAATTTCCTTCGATAACCGCATTTGTATTTTTATAAACATTATTAGGCATTTAATTCACACCATCCCTAGAGTGACATGCATAATGGCACTAAACTACCTCTTGTTGTCTCAATTTAACATCGACCATACAACGCTTCAAGCATAAAGTATGATAAGCAAAAGTATGGAAGGAATAATAATGGAACAGTCTACCTTAAAAGAATATAGCGGCTCTGCCACTGAACATATGGAACTTATTTTTTCCAAACAACGTGCCAATTTTGAGGCAGATCCTTACCCAAGCCTTGAAGCACGCCGCACCAAACTGCATCAACTCAAAAAACAAATTATCCGTTATCAAGATGCTTTAGCTGCTGCGATTAATTCCGATTTTAGTTCTAGATCATTTGATGAATCTAAACTACTAGATTTGCTTGGCTCTGTGTTGGAAGCCGATCATGCCATTCATTATTTACGCCGCTGGATGCGTCCAAGTAAACGGCGTACCGAGCTTTTATTTTTATCAAACCGTTTAAGTGTGCAATACCAACCGAAAGGTGTGGTTGGTGTGATTGTGCCTTGGAATTTCCCGGTTTATTTAGCACTTGGCCCCCTCATTGCCGCCTTAGCTGCAGGCAACCGAGTCATGATTAAGCTGCCTGAAATTACACCGAATACTAATGCCATGCTTCGACGCATGCTTGCCGAAGTTTTTAATGAAGATGAAGTGGCCGTGTTTGGTGAAGAAATTACAGACCCAGCAAGATTTACCTCTTTGCCATTTAACCATATTGTATTTACAGGTTCTCCTACCATTGGCAAAGTCGTCATGCGAGCTGCTGCTGAAAATCTAACACCTGTTACACTTGAGTTAGGTGGCAAATCACCGGCCATTGTGAGCCGTAATTATCCACTTGCCGATGCAGCAAAACGTATTACCCATGGCAAAGCAACTAATAGTGGTCAAATCTGTGTAGCGCCTGACTATGCGTTGGTTCCAAAAGAAAGTATTGATGAGTTTGTGGATGCAGCGAAATCAAGCTTTATAAAAATGTTTGGTCAAAACATCACAAACAATGAGAATTACACATCGATTGTAAATGACCGTCATTTAAAACGTATTCAAGATATTTTGACCGATGCACAAGAAAAAGGTGCACGTATTGTTCCTTGTGACACTTACAGCTTTGACCAACAAGGTCGCAGGATGCCTGTACAGATTGTGCTGAATTGCACGCCAGATATGCGCATTATGAAAGAAGAACTCTTTGGCCCTATTTTACCTGTGGTGGCTTATGATTCTTTAGATGATGCGATTACCTATGTGAAATCGGACGAACGACCTTTAGCGCTTTATTTCTTTACGCATAGTTCCGTAGAACGTGATCGTATTTTACGTGAAACTCATTCGGGCGGTGTGACCATCAACGATTGGGGTTGGCATGTAGTTAACCATGATGCTCCTTTTGGTGGTATCGGCAACTCGGGCATGGGGTCATATCATGGTGAAGAAGGTTTCCGTGAACTTTCACATGCTAAAACGGTTTTTATTCGCCATCGGTTCTTCCCAACTCAGCTTTTCCACCCTCCTTATGGAACATTTTTACAAAAGTTAGCGCTTCGCTTTTTCTTGAAAAAAGGCGATCCGAATATTAAATAAAGAATATAAAAAAAGCCTCGTAATGAGGCTTTTTTATTGGGTTTTAAATAATAAGATTTCTAATAAAATCACTAAAATTTATTTAAATATAATCAACCTTCTGTGCTTTTAAGATATCAAGCTGCAACATCTTTTTCTTTTTATATTTATAGGCAATAAATAAACCAATAAACCAGATTGGTGAGCACTCCAGTGCAATTAAAGTATCATGGTCCAAAGCCAAAATTACGATAGTAAACACTAAAAACAACATGGTCATCCAAGCCATAAATAACCCACCCGGCATTTTATATTTTGACTGGATGTGTAGTTCAGGGCTTTTCTTACGATAATAAATATATGAAAGCACAATCAACATAAACGTAAAAATACATAAAATTGAAGTAAGCGCTGAGATAATTGTAAATGCTGTCATGACATTGGGAACAATAAATAAAATAGATGTTCCAATCGTTACACACGCCATTGAAAATACGAGTCCGCGAATTGGAACTTTTCTTTTTGACAGCTTACTAAAGCTTTTAGGCGCATCATTATCTAATGCTAGACCGTATAACATACGACTGGTTGCAAAGATTCCACTGTTTGCTGAAGATAAAGCCGAAGTCGCAACAACAAAGTTGATTAAACCCGCCGCAATTGGTAAACCCACCAATGTAAACATTTCTACAAATGGACTTTTTTCTGGTGAAACTTTTGCCCAAGATGTGACCGCAATAATACAAACCAATGCGCCTACGTAGAATAATAAAATTCGTAAAGGAATAGAGTTAATCGCTTTTGGAAGTGATTTATGCGGGTCTTTGGTTTCAGCAGCAGTTGTACCCACCAGTTCAATACCCACAAACGCAAATATGGCAATTTGGAAGCCTGCTAAGAAACCTGTTACACCATAAGGAAACATAGATTGTGTTTCAAACAAATGGCTCATTGAGGCCTTAACCCCATTTGGAGAAGTAAACCCGGTCCCAATTAAATAAATACCAGCCAGAATAAATAGAATAATTGCAGTAATTTTGATAAGTGAAAACCAAAACTCAAGTTCACCGAACAATCGAACGGCCACAAAGTTGAGTATGGTTAAGATCGCCAATGAAGTAAATGCAGGAATCCAAACGGGTAACTCAGGATACCAAAACTGCATGTACCCTCCGATTACAATCACATCGGCAATTGCAGTAATAATCCAGTTACACCAGTAGGACCAACCAAGGAAAAACCCCGCCCACGGACCAAGATAAGCTGTTGCAAAATCGGCGAAGGTTTTAAAATTCGTGTTGGCAAGCAACAATTCACCCATTGCCCGCATCACGAAGAAAAAGAAGAAACCAATAATTAAATAGGTTAAAACAATTGAAGTACCCGAAACACTTAATGTTTTCCCGGAACCCATAAATAATCCAGTACCAATTGCACCACCGATTGCGATCATCTGAATATGACGATTTGTCAGTGAGCGCTGCAATTTCTCTTCTTCTTGCTCAGTCATATGTTGACTACCAAGAAGATCTCCTTCCAGGAACTGCTTTCCGTTATTCTTACTCATGTAATATTTACTCCAATTTATAGCAACCGTCGTAAATGCTTTAATAATAAATAAATTATATGATTATTAATTTAGTCCATTAAACCATTCTAAAGATATTATTAAATCACTTAAGACCTTATAAATTCCTTTTAAAAAGCTATCACCTATAACAATAAAAATTATTCATCATTCCTTTCCTTCGTTATTATATTAGCCCGCTCTTCTCAATATATTTTCAATAAATATTTAAAATATATAAGTTAATTAAATATTTTATTGATTTACCTTTTATATAGAAAAACAGGCTAATTAATTCCAGCTCAGCGAGCAAGATTGTATTTATCCATATACCCATCTTGCGCTAGCGATAATATATTATTCCTTCTTAAATTTGGTGAAATGTGTAGTAATTTCCGCTTAATTAACAGCCATTCGAAAATGTTCAGTCGCTTTGAGTTTATTGACCACTTCTGGATTCGAAATTTGTTTAACTTGAACACTTAGCACCCGAACTAAAGAGCCATTTTCAACATTCAATTGGTTTGCCTGCTCTTTTGTTAACTGCAATATATTTTGGTGCGGTTTGCTATACACAAGAATGGCGCGATAATTTTCATAGTCATCATTGGCTACAATGTAAGCTTCATCACCTACAGCGATATTTTCAGGTTGTTCAATTTGTACCGCTACAGTCTGACTTTCTTTAATTGCCCGTAAATTTTCGATATCTGCTTGTAGCGTCGCACCGCCATCAAAAATATCGACATAGCCTTTGTAGCGTAGTCCCTCTTCAAGCAAGAGGTTGTAGGCTGGTCGAGTATTTGGGTGAACAATGCCAATCGCAGCTTTCGCATCATCAGGCAACATATCGACATAGAGTGGATGTCTCGGCATCAGCTCAGCAATAAAAGCCTTTTGCCCAACTCCACTTAAATAATCGGCCTTGGTAAATTCAATATTAAAAAACTTATGACCTACCGCATTCCAAAATGGTGACTGTCCATTTGCATCAGAGTATCCACGCATTTCAGCAACAATCGTTTCTTCAAAATATTGACGGAATGCTGAGAGAAATAAGAAACGGACTTTAGATAAAAATTTGCCATTTTTATTTAAGCGATAGTCAGGATCTAAAAATAAAGTACAAAGCTCACTACAGTTGGTATGGTCATTACTCAAATATAAAGTAGGTAAAGCGTTATAAACACTTAAGGGTTCAGATGCATGAACTTGGGTTCCTACATGAAAGTTATACCAAGGTTCTTTTAAACCAAGTGCAACTTCAATTCCGCAAACACCGACAACTTTGTTGAGTTCAGTATCTTCTAAAACAAATAAGTAAACTTGATCTGCTTTTGGAAGTTCACCTGCTACGGTTTTACAGGCCCGTTCAATACGTGCAGCCAACTTTTCCATATTTGGCTGCAAAGATGTCAAACCAAAACCTGCTTTTTGCGCCAACAGGTAAAGGTCATTAACATCTTTAGGTTCAATGTAACGAATAATCATCATGCTGCTTGTTCATCCTTTTGCATTTCTACAAAGCGAGCAAGCGCACGTTCAAAGCGTTTTAGACCTTCATCAATATCAGCAAATGGAATAATCAAAGACGGTGTAAAACGTACAACGTTTGGACTAGCAATTAAACTCAATAAACCTTCTTCACCCGCAAGATTATTAATATCTTTTGCTTTACCAGCGAATTCATCTTTTAATGCACAACCAATCAATAAGCCTTCACCGCGAATCGTTTTAAAGACTTCATATTTTTCATTTAATTGATTTAAAGCGTTTTTATAGTAGTCATGACGCTCTTTAACGCCATTCAGCACTTCAGGTGTATTAATAAACTCAAATACTGCTCCTGCAACCGCACTCGCTAACGGGTTACCACCATAAGTCGTACCATGTGTACCGACTGAAAAATGCGGAGCAAACTTATCGGTTGTTAGCATTGCTCCTACTGGGAAACCACCACCTAGTGCTTTTGCAGTCGTTAACACATCTGGAATAACACCAGAGTTCATGTAAGCATACAGTGCACCTGTACGGCCAACACCGGTTTGTACTTCATCAAAAATAAGTAAGGCACCAAACTCATCACACAGTGCACGTAAACCCTTTAAAAATTCGATGTCAGCAGGAATAACGCCGCCTTCACCTTGGATCGGCTCAACAATCACGGCACAAGTTTGCTCATTAATGACTGCTTTGGCAGCTTCTAAATCATTAAAGGCAACGTGATTAATGCCATTTGGAAGTGGTGCAAAGTCTTGTGAATATTTAGGTTGACCACCCGCTGAAACGGTAAATAAGGTACGGCCGTGGAAAGCATTGTTAAATGCAACGATATCGCTTTTACCAGCTACACCACTGTCTAGCCCAACTTTACGAGCTAGCTTGAGTGCAGCTTCGTTCGCTTCTGCACCTGAGTTACAGAAGAATACTTTATCTGCAAATGTATTTTCGGTGAGTTGTTTTGCAAGGCGTAGAACGGGTTCATTTGTATAACCGTTGCCTACATGCCAAAGTTTTGTTGCTTGTTCTGTTAAAGCATTCACTGCCACTGGATGTGCATGACCTAATGCGTTTACTGCAATCCCGCCTGCAAAATCGATATATTCTTTATTTTCTTGATCCCAAATACGTGAACCTTCGCCACGTACCGGAATGAAATTTGCCGGTGCAAAAACTGGAACCATCCACTCATTAAAGTCATCACGAGAAACTGCAAAATTATTCATTTTATCTAGTCCATTAAATTGAATTATTAGGCTTAACTGATGACCCTATTATTCAAAATCAAATTGATTCACAAAATTTGTAATTCAGTCAAAAATGAATTATTTTTTACCAATTTGATAATTGACAATTACAATATGGATAACATTGATCAAATTATTTTAGGTTTACTTAAAGATAACGCACGGATGTCTGTTACTGAATTAGCCGAAAAAGTTCACGTTTCAAGAGCAACTATTAAGAAGAGAATGGAGTATCTTGAGTCTTCGGGCATTATTACCGGATATACGGTTCGTTTTAAACCGAATGCTGAACGCAACGTCATCCGTGCATGGATGAGCATTATGGTCGAAGGCACTAAAGCACAGTCTGTGATTAAAGAATTACGCCTAGAAAGTGCCGTGGAATGTTTGCATAAAACCAATGGCAAATGGGACATTTTGGTTGAGCTACGCTCTGACACCTTAGAAAACTTCGATAAAGTTTTAGAAAGAATCAGGAATATTTCAGGTATTTATAACAGTGAAACTAGCATTCTGCTTGCGAGTCATAAAACCTAATCATTCACTTTAATTTCAAATCATAAGATCAAAAAATTGATGAGCTAAGTATGAATCTTGGCTCCTCAAGCTGCTCTCGATTAGCAAATTATTCAATTGTCTTTCATCAAATCTACTGAACTAGTACGACAATCAACCTCTCCTAAAAATCTTCAATAAATTTTTAATATTTTTTAAACAATCAAATCAAAAACTTAAAATCCAATTTGATTTAAATTCCAACTTTTTTCACTTACTCCCTTCATCAAAGCATTTGACAGAAAATTTAAAACATAATACATATAGTATTATATGTTATATGTTAAAACCTAAGGACAAGGTATAAAAAATGGCTAAAACTCAACTACAACACTTTATTAACGGCGAATATATTGCTAGCAAAGGAAATGATTATTTCGACTTGGTAAGCCCAGTGACCGGTGAAGTTTATGCGCAATCACCGAATGCAACCGAGGCAGAAGTTGATGCAGCTTATGCTGCTGCAAAAGAAGCATTTAAAATTTGGGGACGCAGTACACCTTCGACTCGTCAAAAAGCATTACTCAACTTGGCAGATGCTATTGAAGCAAATGCGGAGCGTTTAATTGAGGCTCAAAGTCGTAATACGGGTCAGTTAAAACACTTAATTGCATCGGAAGAAGTGGGTGCATCAGCAGATCAGGTTCGTTTCTTTGCAGGTGCTGCTCGCCTACTCAATGGCACTGCTTCAGGTGAATATTTAGAAGGTTTAACCTCTTCAATTCGCCGCGAACCAGTTGGTGTGGTTGGTCAAGTTACACCTTGGAACTATCCACTCATGATGGCTGTTTGGAAAATTGCTCCAGCTTTAGCCGCAGGCAACACAGTAGTGCTTAAACCAAGTGATACTACGCCTGAAAGTACGCTTTTACTGGCAGAAATTGCTGCACCATTTTTCCCTAAAGGTGCATTTAACGTGGTGTTAGGCCAAGCTCAGGTCGGTTCAAAAGTTGTATCACATAAAACCCCTGCACTTGTTTCGATTACAGGTTCAGTTCGCGCCGGATTACAAGTTGCTGCTTCTGCTGCGGCAAATTTAGCAAAAGCTCATCTTGAGCTTGGTGGTAAAGCACCTGTAGTGGTTTTTGAAGATGCCGACCTCGATAAAGCAGTTGAAATGATTGCATTAACGGGCTATTTCAACGCAGGCCAAGACTGTACTGCGGCAACACGTGTAATTGTGTCTGAAGCAGTTCATGATGAGTTTTTAGCTAAACTTGTTGAAGCTGCAAAAAATACCCGTTTTGGTGATCCAGATGATCAAGACGCACTTTATGGCCCACTTAACAATGCCAACCAATTGAAAAATGTTAAAGCCTTTATCGACAACTTACCTGCTCACGCTAAAGTTGAAACGGGCGGGAAACAGGCAGACCGTCCAGGCTTCTATTTTGAACCGACGGTTATTAGTGGCTTAAAACAACACGACGAAGCAATTCAAAATGAAATTTTTGGACCAGTGATTACCGTTCAAAAATTTACAGATGAAAATGATGCGATTGAAAAAGCCAACGATGTTGAATATGGCTTAGCTTCAAGTGTTTGGACCAAAGACCATGCCCGCGCAACTCGTCTGTCTCGTGAACTCGATTTCGGTACAGTTTGGATTAACACCCATATTCCTTTAACCGCAGAAATGCCACACGGCGGCTTCAAAAAGTCAGGTTATGGTAAAGATTTATCTGGCTACGGTTTTGAAGAATATACCCGCGTTAAACATGTAATGAGTTCAAATGAATAATAACAATGAGTTTTGAAAGGAAATCAAAATGAATAAACAAGAAATGAAAGACTTGGTGACTAAAGCCCATCACGAACTCTTTAATTTGCACGACACCACTGCTCTGGACCGTTATTTTTCTGAAGACTTTATAGAGCACTCACCACTCGTTGCAAATGGCATTTCAGGCCTTCGCCAATTGGTAGAAGACTGTCCTGACATGCAACATGAAGCTGTACGTGTATTGGCAGATGGTGACTTGGTTGCAATTCATGGCCGCTTTCAAGGATTAGATGAAAACCCGTTAGTTGGTTTTGATATTTACCGAGTGAAAGACGGCAAAATTGTGGAACATTGGGATGGACTGGTAGCAGAAGCAGCTCCGAATGTGAGTGGTAGAACACAATTAGATGGTCCAACAGAAATCGTCACTCATCATGATCCAGAGAAAAATCGTGAGATTGTGACCTCGTTCTTTAAGAAGTCATTAATTGATGGCAACTACGAAGCATTTAAAGAATACACTCACAACGATCAGTTCATTCAACATAGCCCAGATATTGGCGATGGTGTTAAGGCAGTGATTGATTTTTTGAACAATATCCGTAATGAAGGACAAGGTTTGGTATACTCCAAAACTCACCGCTCCATTGCTGATGGTCAATTTGTCTTGACACATTCCGAAGGAAGTATTGCTGGAAATCGACATGCCTATTTTGAATTATGGCGTGTAGATAATGGCAAAATTGTTGAACTTTGGGATGCAATACCAGCTGTGCCTGAAGATGAACAGGCAGTCCATCAATATGGCGTGTTTTAACCATTTATCCGTTTCATTAAGCTAAGTCTCGGACTTAGCTTTTAGAGAATTCGCCATGTCAGCATATACGATAATTTTTGCACCTATCGCTCAGGCAACTCGATCGGAACAAGTTGTAGAACGCTTGGAAAATGCAATTATCTCTGGATTGCTCAAAAGCAATGAACAGCTTCCTAACGAAGCGGATTTAGCTCGCTTAATGGGAGTGTCACCCATTACAGTTCGTGAAGCTTTAAATACTTTACGCGTAAAAGGTTTGATTGATACACGACGTGGGCGAAACGGCGGAAGCTTTGTTTGCGAGTTACCTTCCGATTTACTCTTAAACAAGCACCCTCTGCGTCAAGCTTCCAATGAATATCTAGCTGATTTAGGCGAGTTTCATAGTGCAATTTTAAGTCATGCTGCATATTTGGCAGCACAAAGAACCACTGAATATGAGCTGGGCAAAATCAAAGAACTTATCGATCAATTTGAACAGGCCGTTGAAGCAGACACTCGTGCCCAACTTGATTTACGTTGCTTGCTCACACTCACCTCTTTTGCTCAATCAGCTCGCTTGGCAAATCAAGAGTTAACTATACAAGCCGAATGGGCGCCGCTCATCGCAGTGCTTTATCAAGATGATCAATTTCATCAACTGGTCGTCGCTCAACACCACCAACTTTTATCATCTTTTGTTCAAGGCAATGAAGATGATGCTGTTATTCAAGCGCGAAAAATCATTTCGATGCTAACAGACCAAATGCTTCGATATAAGTTATCTATCGAATAAAAATAATAAAACAGAGCGCTTATCAAATATCGAGTGAGAAATACGGAATTTTAGGAGTTATAGGAATGACCCAACATTTAGATATAGAAGAGCTTCAAAATTTGTTAAAGACGGTGGTTGAAGAAACGACAGCCATTACAGAAAAGCTGGCAACTAAAGCGAGCAAAATTCTTTCAAAACATGAACCTGAAAAAACAAAAGACGTTAAGCTTTCAGGTTCAGAACGCACAGCTTTGCAAAAGGAAATTAAAAAGGCATTACAGGAAAGCCATTACAGTCAAGGTATTGGTTTTGCAAGTTATAGTCCTGCAACGCAAGAAGAACAGGATTATTGGACACTCGAATGGTGGTATAAAAAAGAAGATCAGTTACAGCAAGCCAAACTTGAAAACTATCAAAATGCTCAGCGATTTTTAGATTTTCGCTCTTTCGAATGGTTCCATAAGCCTGCTCAAAACAAAAGTCCGTGCATCCATGGACCCTATGTCGACTATATTTGCAATGGCGCATACACCATCACCCTTGCCCATCCGGTCATGATTCGTGATCAATTTATCGGTGTAATTGCTACCGATATTTTAGTTTCCGCACTCGAAAAACTTCTTATGCCGAA
The DNA here is from genome assembly GCF_031196995.1 of Acinetobacter sp. 12966. NCBI lineage: Bacteria > Pseudomonadati > Pseudomonadota > Gammaproteobacteria > Moraxellales > Moraxellaceae > Acinetobacter > Acinetobacter sp. 12966. The sequence continues at coordinate 627 of NZ_JAVIMC010000034.1, read as the reverse complement.
GCTCAAGAATATTAAGCAAAAAGCAATTGTGATTAACGACTCTTCTCGAGTGATTACTTCAAATGACATCACCATCAGAACAGGCACATTATTTAAAGACCAAAGCCATGAGCAGGTTCTCTCACGACCGTGTCAATCTTTTCAACTGGTCGTGATCTAGAGTGAAGCCGAAAATATAAATATCTGATCTTGCTTTAGGGCATCACTAAAGCGAAACAGCCCCTAGCTTTTGTTCAAAGTTTCTCCAAACAGACTTGTTTATTCAGGTCTAGGGGAAGTTTTGGCTCAAAAATAGCATCGCTTTTCCGGATGAAAAGCAAAACAACGAATTTGAGGTTGAAATGACATGGAAAATAAAACGTCTTCCTTAAAAAAACTGTCTCTTTGGCAAGTCACGATTATTGGTATTGCCTACATGACCCCTATGACGGTATTTGATACCTTCGGTATTGTTTCTGGAATTACCAATGGACACGTACCACTGGCATATTTGCTCGCACTTGGTGCCATGCTACTCACCGCTTGGAGCTATGCAAGATTTAGTCAAAATTCAGAAAAATCAGGTTCAGCATATAGCTATACTGCTGAAAGTTTAGGGCCTAAAAGGGGACTGTTCTAAATTTTGTG
>NZ_JAVIMC010000033.1:0-1701 GCF_031196995.1 Acinetobacter sp. 12966 | reverse complement strand
GTAAGCGTCCGCTGAACACACCTTCTGAATTCATCCTATAAGCCTTAATTTAGTCCACACTTAAAAACAAGTGGGGACTAAAATTTATGACTACAAATCACCAGACATCCATCGCATCTCTTGCGAAAAAACGAAGAACATACAGTGCTGAATTTAAACAGCAGATCGTTCAGGCTTGTAAAGCACCGGACGTTTCAATTGCTTCGGTCGCTTTGCAACATGGATTGAATACAAATCTTGTATCCAAATGGATTCGCTTAATTGATGCTAAGCCAGGGAATGATCGCTCACCACTACCGAATAAACCTGCATTTATTGCCTTATCTTGCTCTGCACCATTAGATCCTACTCCTACTGACATGTTAAAGGTTCAAATTACTTTACCCCACTCAAAAGCAGAAATTGGCTTGAAATGGCAAGTATCAGAAATATCTGCTTTAGCAGAATTACTCAAGGCACTTGCAACATGATCCGCATTGATGAAATCTGGCTTTCTACCCAACCTCTGGATATGCGAGCAGGGATGGATATTGTCATGGCTCAGGTGGTGAGAGCCTTTGGCTACATCAAACCGCATTGTGCTTACCTGTTCTGTAATAAACGTGGCCATCGCATGAAAGTGCTGGTACATGATGGACTGGGCATCTGGCTGTGTGCCCGGCGGCTGGAACAGGGAAAATTCCACTGGGCGCAGGTTCACCAGGGTGAAAGCATGGCGATAAGTCCGGAACAGTTACAGGCACTGATCCAGGGTTTACCTTGGCAGCGCATTGGACGACAGCAGGTGGTGACGATGCTTTAAACCAGACTGTTCCATTCTGCTATTCTCCAAACGTTCTATTTCATTCTTCTCATGACCTCAGGCATACTGCGGTCATGAATACGCTGCCTGACTTAAGCCAACTGACCCATGAACAACTGCTGGAATTCACCAGACAGTTGGCAATGCAGCATCAGTCTCTGGCAGAATCAAATCAAGAGTTAGAAAAATCAAACCAGCAATTGGATGCCAAAGTTCAACATCTTTCTATTCTCACTCAAAAATACGAGCATGAACTGGCGCTGTTTAAAAAGCACAAATTCGCCCAAAAGAATGAACACTTAACGGCAAAACAAATCCATCTGTGGGATGAAGCGGTTGAAGAAGATATTGCCGCGGTTGATCTAGAACTGGAGCGGCTGAATGCAGATAAAACCGATGCAGTGACACACAAAGCCACAGTCAATAAACCTAAACGTCGACCACTGCCAGATCATCTACACACCATCCGTATTGAGCATGAACCTGCATCAACCCAATGTGCTTGTGGATGCCAACTCCGGCGTATCGGCGAAGATGTCAGTGAAAAACTGCATTTCAGACCGGCACAGTTCTATAAGGAACAGCATATCCGTGGCAAATGGGTCTGTGATCAGTGCGACACCCTGACTCAGCAAGCGATGCCAGCCTATGTGATTGATAAAGGCATTGCTTCACCTGAACTGCTCAGCCATGTGTTGGTATCGAAGTATGCCGATCATTTACCGCTGTACCGTCAGCGCCTGATCTATCAGCGGGCGGGCATTGATCTGTCCAGATCCACGTTATCTGACTGGATTGGTCGCTGCGGTGTGGAACTGGAACCTCTGGCCAATGCCTTAAAACAGGTGGTGCTGCAACAGCGGGTGATCCATGCCGATGAAACGCCGGTCACCATTATG
>NZ_JAVIMC010000032.1:0-204 GCF_031196995.1 Acinetobacter sp. 12966 | reverse complement strand
TGGATATTCTGGTAACGACTTGACCTTTTTTCCAAATTCAGTTTCATACGAATAAACATTGCCGCGAACAGCATGTATTTTTTTTATTGTTCCATCATATTCACTGGAGAGAATCAATTACAAACGGAACTCTTCAAAATCAACAATCTTGCCTTCGATATCAACAACTTCATTATAAAATAACGCATCTTTTAATAATTGTTG
>NZ_JAVIMC010000031.1:0-260 GCF_031196995.1 Acinetobacter sp. 12966 | reverse complement strand
TTGATGCGACAGCACCAAGCCTTGCGATTAGCGCAGATGACCTTGCACTTGCGGCAGGTGAAACAGCGAACATTAGCTTCACGTTCAGTGAGGCGGTAGCAGGCTTTGATGCAAGCGACATCACGGTTGTAGGCGGTACATTGACTGGCTTGACTACGACTGACAACATCACCTGGACAGCGGTGTTCACACCGGACGGTACAGGCACAGCACCAAGCATTGCGGTGGCTGATGGTAGCTACACAGATGTCTTGGGCAAC
>NZ_JAVIMC010000030.1:0-134998 GCF_031196995.1 Acinetobacter sp. 12966 | reverse complement strand
CACCCAACCGGGTGCTTTTTTATTGCGAAATTCTGGAGAAATAAAATGTCTGAAACTCAGTCTGCCGTTGGGGTTACGGCAGCAACAATAACGCAAAAAGTAACAGCAACTACTGGTGTGGGGTCGTTTATCGGATTTATAGCCAAAATTGATGTTATTGCGTGGGGTGGTTTATTTATTGCGGCACTTGGTTTGGTTATTCAAATTTATTTTGCAATTGCCCGTAATCGCCGTGAGAGAGTCGAGCACAAATTAAGAAAGGCTGAATATGAACTTCGGATCGAAAAGTTAAAAGGTGACTGTAATGTCAAACAAGACTAAATATTTCGCAGCATTCTTAGCAGCTTCGGCTGCTTTTTTTGTGGGCGTAAAAAACGATGAAGGGTTTACATCAAAGCCAGTAATACCCGTCAAAGGGGATCGTCCAACACAGGGCCATGGTTCAACATTCAAACCAGATGGCTCACCCGTAAAAATGACGGATCCACCTATTACACGCGCTACCGCAGATAAATGGTTGCGTAATGATGTGGCTAAACGTGAAGTTGCATTTAAAGATTCATTGAAGGGCGTGAAATTATCACAAACTGAATATGATCTTTATTTGGATTTTTCTTATCAATACGGTGTACCTACATTCGCAAAATCATCAATTCTTAAAAACTTAAAACTAGGTAAATACAGAGCAGCTTGTGACTCATTACTTAAGTATAAATTCGTTGCAAAGCGTGATTGCTCAATTCGTAAAAATGGCTGCTATGGAGTTTGGACCAGACAGCTTGAACGACACGCGAAATGTATAGGGGTTAATTCATGACATGGATTTTAAACAATAAGCGCTGGTCATTAATCATTGTTTTGTCAGTTCTTTACTTAATCCAGATTGGGTACACAAACCACTTAGCTGGAAAAATTAACCAAGCCGATCAAAAGTGTTTGTCGCAGATCCAGAAAATTGAAAAGAAAAACTTAGAGGCCCTTGCCGAAAAGCAAAATCAGATCAATAAAGTGAGCGCAGACTATGAAAAAGTCAAAGCAGAGCAAAACACCAAAGTCGAATATATTGAGCGTGAAGTGCAAAAGATCGTGGAGCGTCCTGTTTATAAGTCTAGCTGTATTGATGATGACGGGATGCAGCAACTCAATGAACTCATTAAAGCCGGCAATACCAGCTAATCTCATTCAGCCATGCCCTAATTTAAGTGAAATTAAGGGTACAACTGGAAAAGATTTAATGATCTGGTCAGTTGATACAGTTGCAAAATATAATGATTGCAAAGCAAGACACGGTGCGATTGTGAAGGCTCTTGAGTAAGATCCTTTATTAATGTGCAATTATTTGCTCAATAATCTGGATAATTGCACATTTTGAGCAAAATTATTCTCAACTGTATTCTCTCGAGGTTTTATCATGCAGCAATTAATGATTATGGTCACAGAAGTTGGAAAGCTTGAGCATTCGTGTAATTTGCTTGCTGAGGTAAACAAAGGCGGTAAAGTTTTAAAGGTTTTCGACTACAACGGCAATCAATTACCAATAAGCATTGATGGAACCGTGACATTTAATAGACGCCGTTGGGAGCTTCCCATTAAAGTAGATTTAAAATAATTTTGAATGTGGTTTAAAAATACGTAAAACAAGACAAATGCAGTTTTAAAAAATAGTGCAACAAAAGTGTAGCAATTTTATTTAACCTACTGATTTACATAAGTAACAACCGCTCTAAATTGGGCGCTTTTTTTACAACAAAAATTGATAAATTTAGTTAAATAGTGCTTTTTCACGCTGTAAAGTTTGATATAACTAAATACGCTTTAGAAAAACAAGATAGTGAAATTTTTTTGTCTGTTAACAAAAAGTCTAGTTTCGGTATCTTTAAATATTGAATAAATTGTTGGGAATCCTAGTTAGAATTATAATATTTCCTATATAGAAAACTTTATCTTTGTCAATAGTTTTGCAAGGGAAAATGCTTACTATTTAGGAATGTGATATTAGTATTCAGCTTAATTTAAATCGGTATACTAGGATTCTCTTGGTATAAAAAGTAGCAACTTCAGGAAAGACAATGACTGCACGTATTCAAAAAGGCAAGTTAGCGATTGCTAAAGAACTTTACGATTTTATCGAAAATGAAGCTTTACCAGGTTCTGGTTTAGATAGTGAAACTTACTGGAAGAACTTTGAGCAAGTTGTTGTCGATCTTAGCCCAAAAAATAAAGCATTATTGGCTAAGCGTGATGAATTACAAGCAAAAATTGATGAATGGCACCGTAACAACAAATTTGAATTAGGTGCTTATAAAGCGTTCTTAACTGAAATTGGTTATTTATTGCCAGAAGTTGAAGATTTTCAAATTACTACTGAAAACGTAGACGAAGAAATTGCGTTGTTGGCAGGACCACAGTTAGTTGTACCTGTACGTAATGCACGTTATTGCTTAAATGCAGCAAATGCCCGTTGGGGTTCTTTATATGATGCACTTTATGGCTTCGATGTAATTTCTGAAGAAGGTGGAGCTGAAAAGGGTAAAGGATATAATCCTGTTCGTGGTGCAAAAGTTATTGAGTTCGCTAAGAATTTCTTAAATGAAGTTTTCCCGCTTGCTCAAGGTTCACATGCAGATGCAACAAAATATGCAATTGAGCAAAATAAACTTGTTGTAACTTTGAAAGATGGTTCAAAAACAGGTTTAGCCCATGAAGCTCAGTTCGTTGGTTTCAATGGTGAAGAAGCAAATCCTTCAGAAGTTGTACTTTTAAGTAATGGTCTTCATGTCATTATCGAAATTGATGCAAATAGCCCAATTGGACAAACTGATTCAGCGGGTGTTAAAGATTTAACATTTGAAGCGGCAGTTACCACAATTCAAGATTTGGAAGATTCTGTTGCTGCTGTTGATGCAGAAGAAAAAGTTGAAGGTTACCGTAACTGGTTGGGTTTAATGAAGGGTACACTTCAAGAATCTATTGAAAAGAACGGTAAAACGATTGTTCGTGATCTAAATAAAGATCGCGAAATTAAAAACTTAATTGGTGGTACAACAAAACTTCATGGTCGTTCACTTATGTTACTTCGTAACGTAGGTCACTTAATGACTAACCCAGCTATTTTGGTAGACGGCGAAGAAATTTTTGAAGGTATTATGGATGCATTGGTAACTCCATTGTTATCAATTGCTGATATCCGTAGTACAAACGAAAATAAAAACTCTCGTAAAGGTTCTATGTATATTGTTAAGCCAAAAATGCATGGTCCTGAAGAAGTTGCATTTGCTGTAGAGTTATTTGAGCGTGCTGAAAAGGCGATTGGATTACCAACTAAATCGTTAAAAATCGGTATTATGGATGAAGAGCGCCGTACGTCTGTAAACTTGAAGAACTGTATTGCTGCTGCAAAAGACCGTACGATCTTTATTAATACTGGCTTTATGGACCGTACGGGTGACGAAATCCATACTTCTATGGAAGCTGCGCCAGTTGTTCGTAAAGAAGCGGTTAAAACACAAAAATGGATTGCTGCTTACGAAAACCGTAACGTTGCAATTGGTTTGAAATGTGGTTTACAAGGTAAAGCACAGATTGGTAAAGGCATGTGGCCAAAACCAGATAGCATGAAAGATATGTTAGCAACTAAAGCTGCACATCCAAATGCTGGTGCTTCATGTGCTTGGGTTCCATCTCCAACTGGTGCGGTACTTCACGCCATGCATTATCATCAAGTGAATGTAAAAGCACGTCAAGATCAGTTAAAAGCTGAAGAAATGTTGTCATTAAATGACTTGTTAACCCCGCCGTTTGCACCAGAAACAAACTGGTCAGCAGAAGAGATTAATAATGAGCTTGAAAATAACTGCCAAGGTATTTTAGGTTATGTTGTTCGTTGGGTTGACTTAGGTGTAGGTTGTTCGAAAGTCCCTGATATTAACAACGTGGGCTTAATGGAAGACCGTGCAACATTACGTATTTCTTCTCAACACGTTGCGAACTGGTTACGTCACGGTATTGTGACTCGTGAACAAGTTGAAGAAGTGCTTAAACGCATGGCAAAAATTGTTGATGAGCAAAATGCGAATGATCCATTGTATAAACCAATGGCAGCTAACTTTGAAACAAATATTGCTTTCCAAGCAGCTTCTGATCTTATCTTCAAAGGTTGTGAACAGCCTTCTGGTTATACTGAGCCTTTACTTCATGCTGCTCGTTTGAAGTTAAAGGGTTATACAGGTGATTAATTTCATCCTGTTTTGAAAAAAGCCTCTTCGGAGGCTTTTTTATTTTCGGTATATTTTGTGCTTATAGAAATGGAATTTATAGCTAAAAGGTTTTGAATTTGATTAGTCTAAAAGATCTCGATCGTGAGAATTGGCTTCTATGCGCAAAATTATCATTAGATGATTCTCAAAAGGACTATGTCGCATCAAATGTATATTCTATTGCTGAGTCTAAAGTCGAGGAACACTATTGCCCAAGAGTGATCTGTTTTAATGATGAGGTGGTTGGGTTCTTAATGTATTGTGTGGAAATTGATCCCCCTGATGAGACATTATTTTGGTTGTTTCGATTTATGATTGGCAAAGATCATCAAGCTAAAGGTTATGGTACCTTAGCGTTGCAAATGGCAATTGATGAAATGGCTGCAAAAGGAGCTAAGCGTATTCGAACAATGTATAAATCATCCAACTATGTGGCTGGAAAACTTTATAAAAGAAAGGGTTTTCAAGAAACTGGAGAATATGATGAGTGTGGAGATATTATTTTAGAGTTGAATATTTATAATTAAAAAAAACGCTAACTGAAGATTCAAGTTAGCGCAGGAGTTAATAGAATTAAATATATTGAAAAGCAATATTAGTTACTGCTCACAATTCCAATTTTAGTGACACCTAAACGTTGTGCTGTAGCCATGACCATCGCTACATTCTTATATTCAGCCATCTGGTCTGGTTTGAGTTTGATCTGGTCTTGATCTTTTTTAGCAACAACACCTTGAAATAAAGTCTCTAGTGCCTTTCGGTCAGAAACCTCTTGGTTATTCCAAAATACTTTGCCTACTGCATCAATTCTTACATCAATCACTTCAGGTGGCTTTTCATTTGTTGGTGGCGGTGTGCCATTTGGCAAATTAATATTAATCGCGTTGTTTGGTGTAGGTATGGTAATAATAAACATAATAATGAGTACCAGCATGACATCAATAAGGGGTGTCATGTTGACTTCCAACATCACATCATCATCATTATTTGAACCGACATTCATACCCATAAAATTCTCCTTAAGTTAATTACGGGGAAGCTGGAGGGGTAGTAACAAAAGCAATTTTGCCAATACCAGCTTCTTTGGTCGTACTAATGACCTGATCTATCGCTTCAAAATGGGTAAGCTGATCACCCCGGATATGAACTTCTGGCTGAGGTCGTTTTTGTGCAACTGCTTGAAGTTTTGCCAGCAATATTTCTTTACTAGGCACATAACTTTCGTTCCAGAAAATATCGCCTTTCTTATTTACTGACAGTTGAATATTTTCAGGCGTGGTTGCATATGGAGTATTTTTTTCTTCTGGTAGTTTCACTGGAACCGTATGTGTGACTACCGGAATAGTAATAAGAAAAATAATAAGTAAAACCAACATGACATCAACTAAAGGTGTCGTGTTAATTGTGCCAATCATTTCGTCATCATCTTCAGAACCAACACTCATACCCATAATGTTTGCTCCTGATTATTTAATACTGCGATTAACTGAATTATTGGTATTAATTTCACCGCTTAATAAAACCGCGTGTAAATCTGAACCAAATGAACGGACATTTTCCATAACTGCTTTATTGCGGCGAGTAAGCCAGTTGTAACCAAGTACAGCAGGTACTGCGACTGCAAGACCAATCGCTGTCATAATAAGAGCTTCACCAACGGGCCCTGCAACTTTATCGATAGATGCTTGACCTGAGATACCGATGGCTGTTAATGCATGATAAATTCCCCAGACCGTACCAAAAAGACCAACAAATGGTGCGGTAGAACCTACTGTTGCTAAAAAGGCTAAACCACCACCTAAATGATTTTGTATTTTCTCAATTGCGCGTTGAATTGAAATGCTCACCCATGTATTAAAATCGATTCGTTCAAGTAAAGAACCGCCATGTGATTTAGTTGAATTAATGCCTTTTTCTGCAATAAAGCGATAAGCGCTACTTTGTTCTAAACCTTCTGCAGCATTATCAAGGGAAGTCGCTTCCCAGAAATGTTTTTCAGCTTCTTTGCCTTGGCGTTTGACTTTACCTTGCTGCAATAGTTTAGAGATGATGATGTACCAAGTTCCAATCGACATGAGTACTAATATAAATAAAGTAGACTTAGCAACTAAATCACCTTCACGCCAAAGCGCTTCTAGGCCATATGGGTTTTTAACAGTTTCACTCGTTGCTGGCTTTGGTGGTGGAGTAGGAGTTGCAGCATTTGAAGTTGTCTCAGCGGTTGCTGTTGCAACTGGAGTATTAGTTTCTTCTGCAAAAACCGAGCTTAATGGAAGTAAAGAGCATGCTGCTATTAAACTTGCAGAAGCGAAACGAACTAAGGGTTGAGTTGATTTTTTCATCATATATCTCCAATATTTTTTAATTTCTTGCTAATTCAATTGTTTATTCAATTACAAATGGATATTCAATTTCATACCAGTCTTGCTGAGGTACGCCATCTTTCATTGCTGGTTTAAACGTACATAAGCTGTAAGCTTTAGTGGCCGTCTTATCTAAAATTTTGCTACCACTCGATTTTTTTACTTTGGCATCAATAACTTTGCCGGATGTATCAACTAAAACACGTATGCGCACCGTACCTTGTTCTTCATTCATAAGTGCTTCGCGTGGATATTCTGGTTTTTCACAGCCAGCTGAACCCTCTGAAACACCACGACTCACACCAGCTGGTTTTGGTGCCGGCGCAGCAGCCACTGGAGCAGGTGCAGCAACAGGGCTTGGAGATGGGGTACTAGGTGCCGCGGGAGCTGGGGTAGCCACTTTAGTTGGTTGAGTTACTGGAGTTGTTTTTTGTACAGGTATCACTTTTTCGACCTGTTTCACTGGCTCAGGAACCTTGGCAACTTTTTCTACCATTTTTGGTGGCTCAGGTGGTTTTTCCTTAGGTTTTGTCTCTTCCGGCTTTGGTGGAGGAGGTGGCTTAATATCCTGAATAATTTGTAATTCCACAGGTTTTTCTGCTGGTTTTTGAATATTGTTTGCTAAACCTGACATCAGAATATAGGCAACAAGAAGATGCAGAAAAATGACTGCAGCAATACCAATTAAGCGTTTGGCAGATTTATTTTCTATGTCTGTAAAAGTCATGCCCATAGTTACTCCTGAAACTGTAGACAAACAATTTTTAAAATGACTGTTTGGCTAAGAGTGAGTATTTGTTCTGCAAACTAACCGTTGAGAGTTATATTTGCAGAACAACCATTTAGAACTTATATGTACCTCGTACAAAGTAAGTACGTCCTAAAGGATCGGCATAACGTGGGTCATATCCCATTTGGAAGTTGTCACCAACATTTGACGCAGGAGGGTCTTCATCAAAGATATTCTTAATGCCTGCTGTAACTTCTAGATTTTTGAAACCTTTGTAGGTGCCTGAAATATTATAGGTTGTATAGTCGCTCACTTTGTGATTTCGATAGTCTGCCTTAACTGAAGAACTTGAATTTTGATCCTCATAACCGCGTGAAAAATTTTGTTGTAGGTTTAAAGCCCAATTCTCATAATTCCAATTTAGGTTTGCAGTATGTTTCCAGCGAAGAATAATAGCTTGGTAGTCTAGACCGCTATAAGTGCCTGCAACACTTTTCCATTCACCATTTTGCTCGGCTTGATATTTGTAATCCGTAATATATGTTCCATCGATATTGAAACCAAAACGACCTGTAGCAGTCATTGGAGAAACCCAACTTAAGCCCACATCGAAACCAGATGTTTTAATTCCACCTAAATTTTGTTGTGTTGTAATAATATAATCTAATGAACCATCAGGATTACGTACAAATTTGTCTGCATATTTCACAGGGTCATCAAAAATAGCAGTTTCTGAAAGCGTAGCAATTTGCTTGTCTACTTCAATATTGAAATAGTCGAGAGTCAAGGCTAAATTTTTAATTGGTTCAAATACTAAGCCAGCAGTAAAAGACTTTGACTCTTCCGGATCAAGACTTTTATTTCCCCCATTTTGTCTATCAAATTGCATATTACAATCACGTTCTCTTACACCACCTGGTTTTAATACATTACCTGGGCAGAGTACGGGATCATAATAGTATCCACCTGTATTGGTTACTGAGTTTGGTCCATTCACTTCCCAAAGTGTGGGAGCTCTGAAGCCCGTGCTATAAGTCGTACGGAACATTAACTGTTTAATAGGTTCCCAACGAAGTGCAAATTTTGGATTAAACGTATCGCCAAAATCGTTGTAGTCATCATAACGAGCAGCGATTTGAGCTTCTAAAGTTTTATGAAGGGGGATATGAAATTCGGTAAATACCGATTTAATATTACGATCGCCAGTATTTACTGGTTCATCAGGATCTACGCCTGTACTAGGTGCAACTCGGGCAACATCAGTAACGACTTTTGAGGTCCAATCTTCATAACGATAGCTTGCTCCAACTGCAAAAGCCACTTCTCCTGCTGGTAATTTAAATATAGGTCTACTTGCAGTGAAATCGACAGTAGTTGTATCTAGGTTAGCTTTTAAGTATTTACCTTCAACTCCTAACTCATTCCATACATTAGCATCTTCAGGGTTTTGTGGTCCGAATGGGTTTAAAATACCATTGTTTAAAGCTTCTTGTGTTTTATCAAAATTTAAATAGCCACTTACGATAGCATCCGATGCACTACTATGAGCATAGGTAACCCCGGAGTTAATATCCCAACCATGAGTTTCACCCTCAATACCCGCAAATAATCTATGTGATTGATTAATACTATTACTTACACGATTACCCGATTGTGAACGTAGATATAGAGGGATAGTTCCAGTAGCGCCTGCTAAAGCTGGAGTGATTCCTTTACCTGGATAATATTTACTACTAGGATCAAGCGTCAAATCAAAAAATACATCTGGTGCGACTGACGTTGTAACTTCATTTCTTGCATATAAATATTCTGCAATCGCATTAAAGTTATCGTTCAGTTTAAATGTAGCTCGGCCCATAGCTGAGATGTCTTCTGTCTCTGGAACAATACCAATTACTGCTTGGCTGTTATATTTACAAATTTGACCATCAGTCTCTACTAGAGGGTTATTACCACAACCTGTAGATGCATAGGGATTACCTAATCCAGGTACATTGGCAGGGAATGAACCACTACTAGTTTTATGGATTCCTAATTCAGGTAATATGCCTCCACGTCGACTAACTTTACGGTCTTTGGCCATGACATCACCGCCTTTGCGATAGTCCACAACACCAAAAACATTGTAGCCATTTTCATCTAAATCACCGAAGCCGCCAAAGATACTGTAGTCTTGTTGCTCACCGCCTTTTTGTTCTGGTTTTTGATAGCCAGCAGTCAGATTAAGTCCTGTAAACTGTTTTTTGGTAATGAAGTTAATTACCCCGCCAATTGCATCAGTACCATAAATGGAAGAGGCACCATCTCGTAAAACCTCAATACGGTCTAACATTGCGAGTGGAATAATATTTAAGTTGGTAACGCCACTGTCATAGGCGTTTGCAGCCAATCGACGGCCATTAAGTAAAACAAGTGTCTTATTGGCACCTAAGGCTCTAAGGTTCGCTGCTGAACCCACCGTCTTACTTGCGCCTACATTACTTGCAGTCACAAAGTTCGATTGGTTTGCACTGATCTTTGCTAATGCTTCCTCTGTTGTTGTTACCCCTTGTTTTAAGATTTCATCAACTTTTACGATGGTAATGGGGGAAGCACTTTGTGCTGCAACTCCTTTGATTGAAGAACCTGTAACGGCAACTTTTACGACTTTTGTTGGTTTTTCATCAGTATTTGATTGTTCAGTTTCTGCTGCCTGTGCCAGGGTAAGACACATCATACTTAAACTAAGGGTGCTTAATTTAAGAATTGTTTTGCTGATCTTGGGGGTTGCCTGAGATCGAACATTGTATTTTTTTTTCATCGTGGATTTGATCCCTTTTTGTTGTCGTTAGCGATATTGCTGGAAAGTTTTTAAGCAAAGCAAGTGCCAACTATATATTTTTCTTTTTTTAGTTTATGCAAGATATTGATATATATTGATTTTATTATGGTTTGGTAAGTCGATTCATCTTTTATTAAACAAAAATAAATTTTCCGTTTGGAAAATTTTTTAATGTTGGCTAAAAGTTTCAAATTTATTTGTGTAAAAAATATACATTACTAGACTCTTCACATGCTTATTAAATAAAAATGTATCGTTTTAGAGCCTTTTAAGATGTAATGTTATAATATTTATTGCTATGTCTTTGAGTTATATTTTTATTATAAATCAATATATTGAATGGTGGTTATGTATGGGGTTAGCTTGATCTAATGTGGAACATAATTAATTTTTAATGTATTTTATTTGTGCATTTAAGGTATTAGATGATTAACATATGCAAAGATAATTTTTGGCAAAAAGTTACTTTTATTTATATAGTTCAAACCATTTTAAGTACCTAATAAAAATATGAATTTCTAATATTATTAATTATTTTGTGATGAATATTAATAAATGGCATGAAATTCGCTTTATTTGCAGTAGTTACAAAAGATTGGGTTTCTGACTTTATTTTTCCATTTGTTCAAATAAAAAGGCTCATAGAAAAGTAAAGAATTAAGCCCAAATAGGCTTATCTGTTGAAAAAGAACTTTTCTTATGCAGATTTAGATGTTACTCAAAAGGATAATATCTTTTAAAAAACTAATTACGTGGGTATGAACTTGAAATTAAAATTTTTTAAGCTCGCCATTTTAAGTCTGGCTATTACATCAGTTCCTTGTGCTTACGCAATTACGCCAGCGCAACTAAACAAAATTTTGCATGTTGCCTATGAAGCCCCAGATGATGGCTTTGATATGGTTAAAACCACCAATTTCTATAGTGCTAATATTGCTGAAGCAATTTTTGAGCCTTTACTTAAATATGACTATCTAGCACGTCCATTACAGTTAGCTCCCTATACAGTAGAGAGCCTGCCTAAAGTGGAACAAGACGGTAAAGTTTATACTTTTAGAATTAAGCCAGGGATCTATTTTACCAATGATCCCGCTTTTAAAGGTAAACGCCGTGAGTTAGTGGCTGAAGACTATGTTTATACAATTAAACGTATTCTAGATCCTAAAAATAGAGCGCCGTCTGTTTCATTCATTGATGGTAAGTTACTAGGTGCTGATGCGGTTGTAGCCCAAGCAAAGAAAACTGGAAAATTTGATTATGCTGCTCCAATTGCAGGAGTTAAAGCGCTTGATCGATATACGCTACAATTTACCTTAACTCGCCAAGACTATAATTTTCCTTATATTCTTGCCTATATTACTTTTGGCGGAGTTGCTAAAGAGGTTGTTGATTATTACGGTGACCGTATTGGTATGCATCCCGTAGGCACAGGCCCATACATGTTAAGTAAATATGTACCAAGAAGTAAGGTCGAGTTGGTTGCCAATCCTGATTATCGTGGTTTCGTCTGGAACTTTAAGTCGACAGGAACACCGTGGGATAACGAGCTTGTTAAGGAAATGTCTGGAAAGAAAATGCCACAAATTGGAAAGGTGGTGGTCAGTATTATTGAAGAACAACAGTCAAGATGGTTAGCGTTTCAGTCGGGTCAACTAGACTTTGACAGACTTACCGCAGATGCTGTTCCTCAAGCTTTAGATGGAAATCAGCTTAAAGCTTCTTTTAAGAAGAGAGGAATTAAACACTTCCCATATAAGGAACCTGAAATTACCTATACGATGATGAACATGCGTGATCCGGTCATTGGTGGTTTTAGCCCAGAAAAGATAGCTCTTCGTAGAGCAATTACTTTGTCGTACAACCAAAAAGAAAGTATAAAACAGGCTTATAAAGGGCAAGCTGTTCGGGCTGAAATGTTTATACCTGAAGGTGTGAATGGCTATAATCCGAAATATAAAAGTAGCGTAGGATATAACCCGCTGCTAGCAAATAAATTACTTGATTATTATGGTTATAAAAAAGGTGCTGATGGTTATAGAACCCAGCCAAACGGGAAACCTTTGATTTTAAAAATCAATACAGAAAATAGCTCGGCCTCAGTTATTCACTCTGAACTCTGGAAAAAGAATCTGGATGCAATTGGCATTCGAGTTGACTTTAAGGTAAGTAATTTTGCAGATAACTTAAAAGCCGCAACTCAATGTAAATATATGATTTGGAGTGGGGCATGGATTGCTGACTATCCTGAAGGAGATAATTTTGCACAGTTGCTTTATGGACCAAATGCTGGGCAGGGGAACCATGCTTGTTATCAATCCAAAACGTATGATGCCCTTTATACTCAGGCCATTCATTTACCACCGCAACAACGCCTGCCATATTATGAAAAACTTAATCGCCAGATTGAAGCTGATAATCCATGGATCGTTCATCTAACCCGTATTCGTAACTGGTTAGTACGGCCACAAGTTCAGGGTTTTAAACCCCATCCTATGATGAATACAAACTGGCAATATCTTGATATTACTCCTATTAAAAAATAATTTTAGATAAAGATCATGATGACTGAAAATTTAATACAAAAGCTCAAGCACTGTAGTATCAGCTTGCTATTCGCTAGTATGGCCTTAACGGGATCTACAAGTATTTTTGCGAAAAGCCCAGCCGATCCGAATAAAGTTTTACGTTATGTATTTCCAACAGCTGAAACAGGTTTCGACCCGGCTTATATCCATGATTTATATTCTGCGCATGTAACCACATCGATATTTGAAACTCTATATACCTATGATTATTTAGCAAGGCCGGCAAAACTTATTCCGCAAATAGCAACCGCTATGCCAGAAGTCAGTGCCGATGGTTTGACCTATACCATTCGTATTAAGAAGGGAATTTATTTTACACCAGACCCTGTTTTTAAAGGCAAACCTAGAGAATTAACAGCCAATGATTATGCGTACTCTTTTAAGCGTTTATTGGACCCGAATCTGCGCTCTCCAAATAGCTGGTTATTAGAAAACAAAATTGAAGGTATGGATGCTTTAGTGAAAGCAGCCAATAAGTCCGGAAAATTTAACTATGATCAAAAGGTTAGTGGTTTACAAACACCTGATAAATACACTTTGGTGATTCGTTTAGTTAAACCAGACTATAACTTTCCTTTATTACTGGCCCATGACCCGACAGGTGCAGTGGCACGTGAAGTCATCGAAAAGTATAAAGACAAAGCTGGTTATGTAATGGGCCATCCTGTAGGTACGGGTCCTTATGTGCTGAGCAAGTGGGTACCAGCATCTCGTATTGTTTTAAAAGCGAATCCTGATTATCGCGGCTTTACTTGGAACTTTACTGCCAGCAGCCCTGAAGATCAGGCAATAGTAAAACGCCTTAAAGGTAAAAAAATGCCTCAAATCGGCACAATTGATATTCAGGTGATGGAAGAAAACCAATCGCGGTGGCTAGCATTTCAGCGTGGTGAGGTTGATATATTTCAGCTTGAAGGTCAATTGGTCGCAAAAGCGATTAAAGACGGCAAACTAAGACCTGAACTTGCTAAAGATGGTGTGCAGTTGTCTCGCATTGTTGACCCCGAAATTAGCTATATTTATTGGAATCTTAAAAATCCAGTTGTTGGGGGAATGAGTAAAGAAAAAATTGCTTTACGCCGTGCGATTGCGATGTCTCGTTCGATAGATCAAGAAATTAAACTAGTAAGAAATGATGATGCACAGCGTCTACATTTTCCAATTCCACCAGGTGTAGTGGGTAATGACCCTCAATACAGAACCAGTACCCCATATTCGGTGAAAGCAGCAAATTTACTATTAGATAGATATCACTATAAAAAAGATGCCTCAGGTTGGCGTACGCAACCAGACGGAAAACCTCTGGTCATTGAATATATGGCGCGTAGTGACAGTATTGGGCAGCAAAGCGCTGAGCTCTGGAAGAAAAATTTTGATAGCTTGAATATCCGTATGGTCTTTAAACCCATGCTCTTTGCAGATCTTATTCGTGCGCAAAAACAATGCGACGGTATGTTCGGGTCTTCTGCATGGATAGCCGATTATCCAGATGGGGATAATTTTATGCAGAATTTTTATGGACCTAATACACATATGACGAACTGGTCTTGTGGTTCTATTCCAGAGTTTGATCAGTTGTATCGCCAAACGCAACAAATGCAAGCAGGTCCTGAGAGAGATGCACTTTATCGAAAAATGACACGGTTGTTAGAAGTTTATATGCCTGTACAAATCGCTTATGCACGCTACCGGAATATGCTGGCTCAACCAAAAATCATTGGATATAAGAAGCATCCAATTTTACATGCAGAGTGGATGTATTTCGATATTGATACAAATACTAAATCTAATCATTAAATGAAAAAAATTGGAGATACGATGAAAAATAACGCACTGAAAATGACAACCTTATGTGTGTTGACCATGGGTATAAGTCAATTTGCAACGGCAGAGACAACACGTCCTACTTTGCCATTACTTAAAGCACAGCAACTTCCAGCATGGTGTGATGCGAATTTAAAAAATATTGAGAAAGAGATTTCAAATTTAGAAAAAACGCCTGTGAAAGATAATGCAGCAGCGGCATTTATATTGGCAAAGTGGGATAAAATTTTTGCGCATTTTGAAGATTTCTCAGGTCCTATAAGTCTATATAGTAACGTAGACCCAGATGCAAAGTTACGTAAAGCAGCAGAAGACTGTGAAATCAAAATTAATCAGTTTCACACTGATATATTTCAGAACCCGAAGCTATATAATTTAATTAAAAATACACAAGCAACAGACCCAATTGACCAAAAATACCGTCAAGATATCTTAGATCAGTTTGAAGACACAGGGGTTCAACTTGAGCCAGTAAAGCGTGCAAGAATGAAGGCTATTCTGGATGAGCTGACTAAACTCGAACAAGAATATGCTCGTAACGTCCGTGATAATCCGGAGAAACTTGAGTTTACTCCTGAAGAGATGAAAGGCTTACCTCAAAGTTATATTTCAGCATTAAAGAAAAATGCTAAAGGCAATTATTTATTAGGTTTTGAGTATCCAGAGTATCGTCCTTTTATGGAGTTGGCAGATAATGATGATGCTCGAAAAAGATATCAAATTGCCTTTACTCGACGGGGTACTGAACAAAATTTAAAACTACTTAAACAGGCAATTGATTTGCGCTATGAGCTTGCACAGTTATTTGGAAAAGCAAGTTATGCAGATTGGGTTTTAAAAGACCGCATGGCAAAAACGCCCGAAGCTGTAAATCAGTTTTTGGCAGAAGTACAAAAAACAGTAGCACCACTAGAGCGTAAAGAAGTAGAAGAACTCCGAGCATTTAAAGCACAAACATTAAAAACGCCGTTAGAAAAAACTGAGATAACACGTTGGAGTGAAGCTTATTGGAGTGAAAAACTTCGTAAGAGCAAATATCAAATTGATCAGGAAAAGCTTCGTGATTATTTTCCAACTTTAGCTGCTCAAAAATGGTTGTTTGCCATTTCATCTGACCTTTATGGTATTGATTTTAAACCTGCCAAAGTTAAAGCATGGCAGGATGAAGTTGAATATTACGATGTAGTTGATAAGAAAACAGGAAAACTCCTTGGTGGCTTATATATGGATAAATTCCCTCGTGAAGGGAAGTATGGCCATGCTGCCGTTTGGGGAGTGTACGGTGGTAGTACATTAACAAACCGCTTACCAGTTTCAGCCCTAGTCACAAACTTTAATCGAAAAGGGCTAAACAGTGACGAGCTTGAAACTTTTGTCCATGAGTTTGGTCATGCTTTACACGGCATTTTGTCAAATACACGTTATGCGAGTCAGTCTGGAACCTCTGTAGAGCGTGATTTCGTAGAGGCACCCTCTCAAATGTATGAGGAGTGGGCTCGCCGTAAAGAAACCTTATCTAAAGTGGCCGATTATTGCGATCCAGCCTGCCCACGTGTTGACGATGAGTTAATTGCCCGTTTAAAAGCTGTACATAACTATGGTCGTGGCTTGCGTTATGCGCGTCAGACCCTTTATGCACAGTACGACATGTCATTGCATACTGCCGATGCATTAAAAGTAAAACCTTTAGAAAATTGGCAAAAAATGGAAGCTGCTACAGCTTTAGGTTATGTACCAACAACCGAATTTCCGGGACAGTTTGGGCATTTGATGGGGGGATATCAAGCCGGTTATTACGGCTATATGTGGTCTGAGGTTTTAGCTTTAGACATGCTTTCTGCTTATGGGGACAACCTTAATAACCCACAAGTAGGGCAACGTTACCGTCAAACGATCTTATCGCAAGGTAGCCAAAAACCAGCAGCTGAATTAGTTAAAGATTTCCTCGGTCGTGATCCTGACAATAAAGCATTCTTTAACGAAATTACCGGACAACGGGTTAAATAAGGAATTATCACTATGCTGGCATATGTTATTCGGCGTTTATGGCAGATGATTCCAACTATGTTGGGGGTAGTCTTACTTATTTTTATTCTTTTTAACTGGGTAGGTGGAGATCCTGCTTATATTTTAGCGGGCAAGATGTCTAATCCTGAGCAGATCGAAAACATTCGTAAGCAGTTAGGTGTCGATCAGCCTTATTACGTTCAGCTCTGGATTTTCATTAAACAAATACTGACTTTTGATTATGGTGCGAGTTGGAGTACTGGCGAACCTGTTTCTCAAATTATTTTAACCCGATTAGGACCCTCACTCACGCTTCTAATTCCACTGACTATTTTACAGACGGTTATTTCAATTATTTTGGCATTGGCTGTTGCTGCGGTGCGTGGATCTCTAACTGACCGCATGGTCATGATGCTATGCACTATCGGCATGTCGATCAGCATCTTAGTTTACATTATCGTTTTTCAATATGTTCTTGCGTATCAGCTAAGTTGGTTTCCTGTGCAAGGCTGGAGCGACACGTTTACTGATAATTTATTTAAGTTTGCTTTACTACCAATTCTAATCATGCTGGTGGTGAGTATTGCCCCGACTTTACGTTTATATCGTAGTTTTGTGCTTGATGAAATTAATCAGGACTATGTTCGAACAGCACGTGCTAAAGGTGTAGGTGAAAGCCGAATTTTAGGTGTACATGTACTGCGTAATGCTTCAATTCCTATTATTACCGACGTGATGTCAACTTTACCTGCATTGCTCATAGGCGCATTTTTAATTGAACGTTTTTTTGGTATTCCCGGGATTGGTCGAGAGGTGATTATTGCAGTTGAGCGAAGTGATTTTCCTGTTATTAAGGCAATTACAGTTTACATCGCCGCAGCAACTATGATTTTTAATCTGATTGCCGATTTGGTCTACAAAGTGGTTGATCCACGTGTACAGTTGAAGTAGGTGGGCTATGCTGAGCGTTTTATCAAAAAGAAAACAACAAACAAAAGCTGAAGCTCATTCATCTGGTTTGTGGAAACTTGCCATGCGACGTCTTCGGGCAGACAAGATCGCGATGTCATCACTAGTGATTGTATTGCTTTATTTTATTATCTTGCTTCTATCAATGACTGGTGTGATTGCATCTGACTGGAATAAAGAGGTTGCAGTCAGTTATGCACCACCGACATTTATAGGAGCTGATAAGACAACAGAAGCTGGACAAAATTCAGCAGCAATTGAGGAGGAATTACCAGAAAACCCAGTTGATCCTTTAAAAGATGTAATTAACAAGCTTAAGGCTGAAATTAAACAAGAAAAGAGTGCTGGAAGTGCAATTGATTATTATGGTGTAGTTGACCCATTAGCCGATGATATGAAAGCTATCGATCAGCAACTGGGCGGACATTTACTTGATCAGCAAGCAGAGCTTAAAAGTACCCTTGTCTTTGGAGCTGATAAATGGGGACAGGACGTTTTAAAGAAAACTATTAAAGGTGCTGAAACTTCAATTATTGTTGGGGTGATATCGGCTTTACTTGCAGTAGGGATTGGTACACTTTTAGGCGCAATTTCTGGATATTTCGGTGGTTGGGTGGATGATATTCTCAACTGGTTTTATAACATTTTTACCTCAATCCCATATTTATTATTAGTTCTCGCTATTGCTGCCGTACTTCAACAAAAAGGCATTTTATCCATTGTTCTGATTTTAGGTTTAACGGGCTGGACGGGTGTTTATCGTTTAATTCGTGCAGAATATATGAAGCATACTGCACGTGAGTACGTTCTGGCTGCTAAAGCAATTGGTGTTGGACATTTCCGTCGTATGTTCATTCATATTTTCCCTAATGTCAGCCATATTGCTTTGGTTCAGATGTCAATTTTGGTGGTGTCTTTTATTAAATCTGAAGTCATTTTGAGTTTCTTAGGCTTCGGTGTACCGGTAGGCGTAGTGTCTTGGGGGAGCATGTTAAATGAGGCACAAAGTGAACTTCTTTTAGGCAAATGGTGGCAGCTTGTAGCAGCCTCTGTCGCAATGGCTGTTTTAGTTACTGCATTCTCTATGTTTACTGATGCTCTTCGTGATGCATTAGATCCAAAACTAAAATAAGAGGAAACCCTAATGTCAAAACAAGAAAATAAGAATGTGCCATTACTTCACATTGAAAATTTACGTGTAAGCTTTAAAGGTGAAGACAAAAAGTATATCGAAACTGTAAAAGGAATCTCCTTTGATATTCCAGCAAATACCACAGTTGCTTTAGTTGGCGAGTCGGGTAGCGGCAAATCGGTTACTTCTTTGGCAACTATGGGATTACTTCCTGTCGGTCAGAGCAAAATTGATGAGCAAAGTAAAATTATATTTGAAGGAAAAGATTTACTGAGCTTATCCCGTAAAGAGATGCGACAAATCTGTGGTAAAGACATAGCCATGATTTTTCAGGAGCCGATGTCATCATTAAATCCTGTTTTTACGGTTGGCAATCAAATTGCAGAAGTTTTGTGTTTACACATGGGGTTGAGCCGTAAACAGGCTCGACAACGTGTTTTAGAGTTGCTTAAAGAAGTAGGTATTCCTTCACCTGAAACTAAAATTGATGCTTATCCAAATCAACTTTCGGGTGGTCAACAGCAACGTGTCATGATTGCTATGGCGATTGCTTGTGAACCTAAACTGCTGATTGCTGATGAGCCTACCACTGCACTTGATGTCACAATTCAAAAGCAAATTATTGATTTGCTCGAGTCATTGCGTAAGCGCCGTCAAATGTCGATGCTTTTTATTACCCACGATTTAGCATTGGTTGGTGAAATTGCAGATAAAGTCATTGTAATGCGTCATGGCGAGATTAGAGAGCAAGGTGCTGCTGATCAGGTCCTTGAACAGCCTAAAGATGTATATACGAGAGCTTTGTTATATTGCCGCCCGCAAATGTCACAACGACCTTATCGTTTGCCTGTGACGAGCGATTTTATGCGTCAAGAAGAAGATGTATTGGTCGAACAAAGTTTTGACGTTTCAGAAATTCCCGAGCGCAAACGTGGTTTAAATGGTGATGAGCAAATCATCTTAGAAGTAAAAGACCTGAAAAAAAGTTTTTATAGCCGTAAAGGCCTATTTGGCAAAGAAGAGTTTCAGGCCGTTAAAGGAGTTTCTTTTAAACTTGCTAAAGGAAAAACCTTGGGTTTAGTCGGTGAGTCAGGTTCAGGTAAAACGACCATTGGGCTATTACTCATGCGCTTACATCAGGCATCTGGTGGGCAGGCTTTTATCGAAGGTAAAGATATTCTTTCATTAACTGAAAAAGAGTTTGCTAAATATCAACGGAAAATCCAGATCATCTTTCAAAATCCTTATGCGTCTCTTAATCCACGCTTTACCATCGGGCAGATATTACTAGAGCCTATGCAAATTCATGGTATTGGTAAAGATGATGCTGAGCGCAAACAAATTGCGCTTAGTTTGCTTGAGCGAGTCAATTTACCTGAACAAGCTTACTACCGATATCCACATGAGTTTTCAGGTGGACAACGTCAACGTATTGCCATTGCACGCTGTTTAACGCTAAAGCCTGAAATTTTAATTTGTGATGAATCTGTTTCTGCGCTCGATGTTTCAGTTCAGGCACAAGTACTTAATTTATTGCAAGACTTACAAGATGAGTTTGGGCTGAGTTATATCTTTATTTCACATGATTTATCGGTCGTGAAATATATCTCTGATCAGGTTATGGTCATGAATCATGGCGAGGTTGTTGAAATAGCTAATTCAGATGAACTCTATGCACATCCTCAACATGATTATACTAAACGACTATTACAGGCGATTCCTCAAGGGATTCAACACGTTTCATAAGCGTAAAGTTATGTCGTTAAGGGCACTTTCGAGTGCCTTTTTATTTGGTTTATGTGGTAAATGCTTATAAAATAAAAAAGAAGTAAATGTAGAGTATTTTATTCTTGTTATGTGCGCTAATTTTAAACCTTCAACGCTTGCCCAATTACAGCAACTTCAGTTGCCTGTGGTCGGCTTTAGCTATGCCGAAGAGGTTTATCCTGCTGGAACAATGCCACTATTATTCAAATCATCACAAGGGCTTGAGTGGCGCGAAGTGATGTTTGGATTGGTTCCAAAATGGGCTGAAGATACAAACATAGCAAAACATACCTACAATGCCCGTCATGAGACTATTTTTCAAAAACCTAGCTTTCAAGAAGCCGCACTTAAATGTAAATTCGGTGTGATTCCAGTGAACGAATTTTATGAAAGTAAGTATATAAATGATAAACCTGAGCGGTGGGGTGTTCGCCGTAAAGATGGGCAGGCTTTTTTCATCGCAGCAATCTATGAAATTTGCAAAATTAATGAGACGGTTATTCGTTCTGCAAGCATGTTAACTATGGACGGCATAGACCATCCCATGATGAAAGACTTTCACGAACCAGGCGATGTTAAACGATCAGTTATTGTGATTCCACATGATCGACTAGAAGAGTGGTTAAGTTTAGAAACACCAGATATTTCCAGCTTCATTGAAGGTTTTCCAGTTGAAGAGTTTGAATGCTCTCATGTCCCAAAAGAAAAAGTTATAAAACCGACACCACAGTTAAGTATGTTTGACTAATCTATCTAAAATTAAGATGAGGTTATTGATGTCAAATTTGAATCAATAACCTATATCACTTATTCAATATTTTTACTTAATGTTTGTACTTCAGAATCTTCAGCTAAATAGCTCAATTCAATCGGTGAAATCACAAAAGTTGTATTATCTGAGGTCTGTTTAAATACAAAGCCATATTCAAAAGATTGGCTATTTTTACTTGGTAACCAGAATAGATAAGGGCAGCCTGTATAACTACCATCCCAACCCATTTCTCTAGCGAGAGCCAAAGCTGTATCAGATTTCGCTATGATTTCTTTGAGAGATTCTTTATCTCGTGTTGAAACATCACCATCATCATCTGCAAATGTTTGTAGAAACTCATTTAAGGGCTTAAGGTCTTCCCAGTTATGTTCTATTGTTGAGAAATGATATCCATATAGCATCATGTGCACTTTCTTCCATCTTGTTATTGTGTCCTTGAACATACCAAGAAATATATGAAAAGGAAATGGATAAATCTGATTTAAGTTGTTTATTTTTCATAACTTATAGATTGTTTTTTGTACGGAATAAAGACTTTTATAAATATTAAAATTATTCATATTACCTCAATAGCATAGGCGGAAAGTAACGATGCTAATGATTAGGATAAATGACTATTTTAGTAAATCAAACTGTTGGCGAATATAGAATTGTTCATAATTCACCTATAATAGAAATGAAACTATGTAGAGCATATTTATGTTTATAACAACTACGCGCCCACAAGATAATTTAATTAATCAACTTCTGCCGATTTTGGAACAGGCGAGTCAGATTTTACTAGAAGAATATCAAAACTATTCAGCGGGTTATGAGTTTACTATTCATGAAAAGCAAGATGATTCACCTGTAACCCAAGCAGATCTAAAGGTAAATAGATTTTTATTAAAGCATCTGGCCGAGATTACTCCAGATTTGCCTGTATTGTCTGAAGAAAGTGATTATAGTGCCCGTCATGACTGGTCTACTTGTTGGATGTTAGATCCGCTTGATGGTACGAAAGAGTTTATACATGAACGTGATGAATTTACGATCAATCTAAGCTTGATCAACGGCAAAGAAACAGTTTTCTCCGTTATTGCTGTGCCATGTGAACAAGTTGTGTACTTAGGATATCTGCAAGATTTACCTTTTAAATATAGCTTTAGCCAACAACAATGGTATCAATATCAGGTTAGTTCAACTTCGCTAGATGCACCTATACAAATAGGACTTAGTCACGGTAGTAAAAATCCAAAATACCAAAAATTTATTCAACCTATTGAAAAAGAACATCGTATTATTCGACGAGAAGCTGGGAGTGCCTATAAGTTTTGTATGATGTTAGAAGGTGAAATTGATATTTACCCACGCTTTCATCCTACTTCTGAATGGGATACCAGTTCTGGTCAAGGTCTGTTAGAAAGTATAGGCGGTGGTTTACTTACTCTTGATGGAAAACCTTTTGAATATAACCAAAGAAGCACGGTTTTAAATAAGGGCTTTATCGCTTTTCGTGATCAGGAAAGCAAAAAAATAGCATTTGAAGCATTAGCCCAATCAGGTGTTATCGATTGAGAGTTATGCCAGACATGTTATAGTGGCAAAGTATTGAAAAAAGATGACAAGATAAAGATGGCACTCGATTTATTGCCTAAAAGTATGTTTGAAGCAATTGATTTATTGCCCGATGCTTCAACTCCTGTAACCTTATTTACGCGCCATTCTTTAAGAGAACTTGTAGATGGGCAGGGCTTGGCTGGTTATGATCTCCAACTTACTCCTCAAGGACGTGAGCTTGCGCAGGCATGGGGTAATTACTTAATCAAAAATACAGATCGTGTTATTCAGCATTGTATTTCAAGTCCAATACAACGCTGTGTCGATACGGCGGCACTCATGATTGAAGGGGCTGACGATGTAAGTCCTCAATCAAATACTCATACGATTGAAATTATTGAGCAAGGGCTACTTGTTGAACCGGGTAGCTTTGTGTTGGATATACAACAAGCTGCTCCTTATTTTAAAAAGCAGGGCGCTTTAGGTTTTATTAATAGTTTTGTAAATAATGCATTACCTGGTATGAAACATCCCATTACTGGTGTTTTAGATGTACTAGAGCTTATTTACCGGACTCATCCAAAAACTAAAGGCGGTCTTAGTTTAGCCGTGAGTCATGACACGATTATTGCAGCAATTGTTGCTGTAATTTCTGGCGAGAATAAAATTAAGAAAGAAGACTGGCCGGAAATGATGGAAGGATTATTTGTCTGGTTTGAAGGTGAAGAGTTTCCAAATTGTAAATTAAAGTGGATTTGGAGAGGAAAGGCCTATGAGCTGAATGTAGCTAAATTTCATAAAGTGCTATAAGCTCAAAAACGATAGATAATAAAAAAAGCCCTATTGGGCTTTTTTTACATGTTCAAATTAGTTAGCTAACGCTTTAACTTGAGCATTTAAACGGCTCTTATGACGAGCAGCTTTATTTTTGTGGATGATGCCTTTATCAGCCATGCGGTCGATTACAGGAACAGCTTTTTTGTAAGCTTCTGTAGCAACAGCATAATCACCACCAGCGATTGCACTTAAAGTACGTTTGATGTAGGTACGAACCATAGAACGCAAGCTTGCGTTGTGTTTACGCGCTGTAACGTTTTGACGCGCACGTTTTTTAGCTTGAGCAGAGTTTGCCACTCTTGCACTCCTTGAAAATAAGTTGGTCTGGGCGGGCTGTGGTCAATTCAGTAAACTGGTGTAACCATCACCAGCCCGTAAACAAGTGCCATATTGTGATGAATCAACACCGTGAAGTCAAGCCTTGCGAGCATTTTAAGCGGTTTTAGGGGCTGCTAAAACGGTAAGAAAAGGTTAAATTTGATACAAACTTAAAGAGGGTTGGATAAAAAATGACTATAAGTACTAAAAAAGCAATTGTGATAGGTGCTACGGGGCTTGTGGGTTTAGCGCTTGTCGAACAGCTTGAGCAAACACCAGAATTTGAAGCGATTACTGTTGTGGTGAGAAAAGAATCACAACTACTTAATACATATAAAAAAGTTACTCAACTCGTTATAGAGGATTTTTTATTGCTCAATGATGAAGATGTGAATGGCCATACCCATGCATTTAGCTGTCTTGGAACGACATTAAAATTGGCAGGCTCAAAACAGGCTTTTTACGCTGTGGATTATGAAATCAATGCTCATTTAGCAGATTTAGTACAAGATAAACATATTCATCTATTGCTAGTGAGTGCCCTTGGAGCAAATGCAAATTCTCCAATTTTCTATAATAAAGTGAAAGGACAGTTAGAAGATTATATTGAGAGTTTAGAACTCGAAAAACTATCAATTTTTAGACCGTCTTTACTGATTGGTAAACGCAGCGATGTACGGTTTATTGAAGACTTAGGACAAAGTCTATTTAAACTTATCGAGAATAAATTTCAAAAGCCATTCAAATATAAGCCAGTAACTGCGGAGCAATTGGCTCATACGATGGTCGTAGCGGCGCTAACGCAAATTGAAGCCTTTAAACGATATGATAATCTGAGCATACAACAAACTCGATAAGGGAGTATTAAAGTGTCAACAGTACCATTTGTAACATGTGATTTATTAGATGATAACCCTGAAAAAGACTTACAGGTTGTAATCCCATCAATGGATGGCAAGTTCTTTCAAAGTTATGGAGCACGTAAAACTTTTGGGGGGCAGGTTGTAACAGTAAAGTGCTTTGAAGATAACTCACGTGTAAAAGAGTTATTGGCAACAGATGGTACAGGTAAAGTATTAGTTGTTGATGGTGGTGCATCTATGCGCTGTGCACTTATGGGTGATTTGATTGCTGAGTCAGCAGTTAAAAACAACTGGAATGGTGTAGTGATTTACGGTTGTGTACGAGATGTTGATGCAATTGCGACCTTAGATTTGGGAGTACATGCATTGGCTGCAATTCCGCAAAAAAGTAATCGTAAGGGCATTGGTGAGGTAGATATTAATTTGTATTTTGGTGGAGTCACAATTCAATCTGGTGATTTTATCTATGCTGATAATAATGGGATTGTGATAGCAAAAGAAAAATTAGTCTAATTCTCTAATATAAAGGAAGGCACGATGGTGATTCATCAAATTAAAGTACTTCAAGCAGTTGTATCTGCAATTGCTGAAGGTGGTAGAGGTGTTTCAGGAACAGCATTTCCGCAACAGCCTGTAAAGGCTTTGAAATTATATGAATTTGAAGGTTCACCATTTTGTCGTCGCGTTCGTGAAGTGATTACACTTTTGAATCTGGACGTTGAAATTTATCCATGTCCTAAAGGTGGAACAAAGTATCGTTCAGTTGTAAAAGAAAAAGGCGGTAAATTACAGTTTCCATTTTTAATTGATGAAAATACTGGCGATCAGCTATATGAATCACAGGATATTATTCATCATTTATTTAAACATTATGGTAAGACCGGGAAAACACCGCAGAAATTTTCGAGTTACCCAAACATGCCTTATGTTGCAGTTGCAGGAACTATATTAAATGGAGCTCGTGGAATATGGATAAATAAAAAAATTGTTAATAGAGCTTCACCTGAACAAAAACTTGAGTTATGGAGTTTTGAAGCAAGTCCGTATTCACGAATTGTAAGAAGTCTACTCTCTGAACTTGAGCTACCATATATTTTGCATAATGTGGCAAAAGAGAGATGG
This sequence comes from Acinetobacter sp. 12966, assembly GCF_031196995.1. Classification (NCBI taxonomy): domain Bacteria; kingdom Pseudomonadati; phylum Pseudomonadota; class Gammaproteobacteria; order Moraxellales; family Moraxellaceae; genus Acinetobacter; species Acinetobacter sp. 12966. Next base: position 109,093 of record NZ_JAVIMC010000030.1, on the reverse strand, counting down.
CAAGATATGGGACCTGCTATTCTTCGCTTAAAACCGGGTAAATATATACCTTTAGAAGGTGGAAAAAGGGAAAAGCTATTACCGATTATGCAGGATAAAATGCAGGTGCCGTATTTGGTAGATCCAAATACGGGAGTGAAGATGTTTGAGTCAGCTCAAATCGTAAAGTATTTAAAAAAGCAATATGGACGTTGAGTGAGGTTAATTTGAGTAAGAGTTTAAGGCGTTTTACTTAAACTCTTATTAACATCAGATTTCTTAACAGCTTGTATGAAAAAAATATGAGTATGCTAAATTAATAAGCTTAAATACCTAACAAGGCATATTTTATGGAATGTATGAGAATTCAACCTGTAACGAGTGCTGCTGGTGAAAATGCATTATTTATTGTATTGGGACTAGCTCAAGGTGATTCTGTAATAGAAAAAGTAAAAGATTTTGCTGCTAATTTTTCAGCACTAACCAGAAGTTTAACTAACCGTTATCCAGATAGTAAATTTAATGCTACTTTAGGTTTTAGCTCCAATGCATGGGATATATTATTTCCAGAGCAATCCAAGCCTCAAGAGTTACAACCATTTCAAGAAATTAGAGGTCCGAAATACACGGCTGTCTCAACTCCAGGTGATTTATTTTTTCATATACGTGCTGATCGTCAGACTTTATGTTACGAGCTGGGCAATATAATTAATCAACAGCTTGGTAAGGTAACTTATCCAATTGATGAAGTTCATGGTTTTCGTTATTTTGATGGGCGTGCAATTATTGGCTTTGTGGATGGGACTGAGAATCCTGAACCTGTTATTGCAGCGCAGTGGGCGTTAGTAGGCGATGAAGATCCTGATTTTATCGGGGGAAGTTATGCTTTTATCCAGAAATATACACACGATATGGACAAATGGCGTTCATTAACTGACGAAGAGCAAGAAAAAGTGATTGGCCGTAAAAAGTTCAATGATGTTGAGCTCGGCGATGATGAAAAACCTTTAACTGCTCATAATGTGGTTAGTAAAGCTCATGATGCGGAAGGTAATGAACTTAAAATTATGCGAGCTAATATGCCTTTTTCAAATCCTTCTAGAAATGAATATGGCACATTCTTTATTGGCTACTCGCGTAAATTTAGTACAACCCGACAAATGCTTGAGAACATGTTTCTAGGCAACGAGCATGGTAACCTAGATCGGTTACTTGACTTTAGTACTGCTCAAACAGGTACTTTATTTTTTGTACCGACTGTAGATTTTCTTGATGATTTGGGCGATGAATAGTCGTTAATTTAGAAGACTTAAATGATGGAAGGGACTAGATACTTCCATCATTTAAATTGAAATAAATATGATGTGATGAAATGTTTAAAAAGATAACGCAGCTTTTTCAAGGCTCGAAAGAGACACCTGAACAAATTTACTTGCAAGAGAACCAATTAAAATTTGATTCTGAACGTGGGCCTATCATTAATGATGTATTGATTAATCAGAAATGGTCAGAGCATCTGGAATATTTCTCAAACCGTAAATTACAGAATTTTGATAATCTTCAAAAGTTATTTCAAATTACGCCACAAATTAATGAAAAGATTGATCTAGAAATTGCAACACAGCGTTATGTTGCAAGATTAGAAAATACTCAAGAAAAACTACTTCAACTCAAAGCGATTATACAAATATTGAATCAATATTACGTTTTGTTTTTGCGTGATAAATAATCATAGTTGATTGATTAAAAAATATAAAAAGTAGGGCCAACTAGTAGTTTGATTTTCAAAAAAATAACTCATTTCACTAAAAACATCATGCTACTATTGAGCTCATATCTTCTTAGCTGATAAAAGCCATATACATGTTTCAACAAGAAATCTCTCAATTGAATTTACAACAGCTCAAAGCCGGTGAAAAGCGTTGGGTAGGGTCGTTATTAGGTTCATCTGCTGCATTATTATTCAAAGAAATTGCAATTCAGCATTCATCTTTGCTCGTTATAGTAGCTCGAAATAACCAACATGTTGCTCAGTTAGAAAGTGAACTTGAATTTTATGGCATAAAACCGACAATTTTCCCTGATTGGGAGATTTTGCCGTATGACCGTTTGTCACCTCATCAAGATATTGTTTCAGAACGTCTCGCGATTTTATCCAATATGCCGCAAAAAGGTGTATTGCTCATTTCAGCAAGTACTTTAGCTCAAAGAGTTGCACCCTATTCTTGGGTTTTAGGTGAGCATTTTGATATACGTGTGGGGCAAAAATTTGATTTAGAACAACAGAAGCTACGTTTAGTACAAGCTGGGTATCATTTAGTAGATACAGTTTACGACCATGGTGAGTTTGCTGTACGTGGCAGCATTATGGATATTTTTTCATCTGGTCAGGATGCACCTATCCGTATTGACCTGTTTGATGATGAAATTGATACATTAAAATTCTTTGATCCAGAAACACAAAGAACCACCACAACTTTAAAAAGTTTTACAGTTCTTCCCGCGAAAGAGTTCCCATTAAAAGAAGCTCGTTCCATTTTCAGAGATCGTTATTCTGAACTTTTTCCGACCGCAAATCCTAAGAAAAACCCAATTTACCAAGATGTTCTTGATGGAATCGCATCTCCGGGAATCGAGTTTTATTTACCGTTATTTTTTGATAAAACTCAAATGCAATCTCAAAGTACACTTACAACGTACTTTCCAAAGAATTGCATTGTAATTACAAATAATGATGTGGATACTGATTTAACCAGTTTTTGGAAAGAAGTTTTTCGTCGCTATGAAGATAGGCGCCATAACGCAGACCAGCCAATTCTCCCTCCTGATGAGTTATTTATTGCACCAAATAACTTACTAAGTGCCTTAAATCAGTTCCCACGTATGCTTGTGAGCGCTGAAGCAGTTGAAGAAAAAGTTGGGGCTCTAAATCTTAAGGTTGAGCAACCACCTAAGTTGCCAGTTGATCCGAAAAAAGACAAACCATTTGCGGTAGTTAAAAAATATATTGATGAAGCAAATCATCCTGTTTTATTGGTTGCAGAAAGTGCTGGTCGACGAGAAAGTTTAAGAGATGGTTTGCGTGCCAGTCTGGGAGATATTCCTAGTGTAGATAGTTTTGAGCAATTCCAGAAAAGTCAGTTTGCGATTGCGATTACGAATGCGCCATTAGACCGTGGTTTGCTTTTAACCGATCAATTGTCGGTTATTTCGGAAAATCAGTTATATGAGCATCGCGTAGTTCAACGTCGTCGTAAACGTCAGCAAGAAGTTTCAGAAGAGTTTCTAATTCGTAGTTTGACCGAATTAAGTATAGGCGCTCCTGTTGTTCATATCGATCATGGTGTTGGGCGTTATGCTGGATTAATTACTTTGGCAATTGAAGGCCAAGATTATGAATTCTTGCAACTAGACTATGCTGAAGAGGCAAAAGTTTATGTGCCTGTGACCAACTTGCATCTGATTAGCCGCTATAGTGGCGGGGATCCAGATTTAGCTCCATTACATAAAATTGGAACTGACGCATGGAGTAAGGCTAAACGTAAAGCTTTAGAACAAATTCATGATGTTGCAGCAGAGTTGCTACATATACAAGCACGTCGTCAGTCGAAACCTGGTTTTGGCTTTGAAGTCGATCAGTCGCTTTATATGCAATTTGCGAGTGGATTTGCGTACGAAGAAACACTTGATCAAGCCAATGCTATTGAAGCGACGCTTTATGATATGCAACAAGCTAAACCGATGGATCGACTTGTTTGTGGGGACGTTGGTTTTGGTAAAACAGAAGTTGCGATGCGTGCGGCATTTGTTGCGGTGCAAAATGGTAAGCAAGTCGCTGTATTAGTACCGACGACATTACTTGCTCAACAGCATTATGAATCTTTTAAAGACCGTTTTGCCGATTGGCCTGTTCGTATCGAAGTACTATCACGCTTTGGTTCAAATAAAACCCATACGAAAAATATTGAAGACCTTGCTGAAGGCAAAGTCGATATTGTGGTGGGCACCCATAAACTTTTACAAGAAAATGTACAGTTTAAAGATTTAGGCTTAATGGTGGTCGACGAAGAGCACCGTTTTGGGGTGCGTGATAAAGAGCGTATTAAAGCATTACGTGCAGATGTAGATATGTTAACGCTTACAGCTACACCAATTCCACGTACGCTTAATATGGCTTTTTCGGGAATGCGTGATTTATCTATCATTGCTACACCGCCAGCCCGTCGTTTAGCTGTTAAAACCTTTGTACAAGAACATACCGAAGCATCTATTAAAGAAGCGATCTTGCGTGAGTTACTACGTGGTGGTCAAGTATACTTCTTGCACAATGAAGTTGATACGATTGAGAGAGCAGCTGAAAATATTCGTGTGCTTGTCCCTGAAGCTCGTGTAGCCGTCGCACATGGACAAATGAGGGAAAGAGAACTTGAGCAAGTCATGCAACAGTTCTACCACAAAGAATACAATGTATTGGTATGCTCAACCATTATTGAAACCGGAATTGATGTTCCAAATGCCAACACTATTTTGATAGAAAGGGCTGACAAACTTGGTTTAGCTCAATTACACCAACTACGTGGCCGTGTAGGACGTTCACACCACCAAGCTTATGCCTACTTATTGGTTCCTTCCATAAAGCATTTAAAAGGTGATGCTGAAAAACGTCTAGATGCAATTCAACGTGCTTCAACTCTTGGTGCTGGTTTCATGCTGGCTACAGAAGATTTAGAAATTCGAGGCGCAGGTGAGCTTTTAGGTGAGCAGCAAAGTGGCTCAATGCAGGCAATTGGATATAGCCTATATATGGAAATGCTGGAAAAAGCTACTAAAGCGATTCAGCAAGGTAAAACACCGAATTTTGATGCGCCTTTATCATTAACTGCAGAAATTAATTTACACATTCCTGCACTGATTCCAGATGAGTATCTAGGTGACGTGCATCAGCGTTTATTATTCTATAAGCGTATTAGTAATACAGATACCCAAGAAAAGCTCGACAATATCCGTATGGAGCTTATTGACCGTTTTGGAGTTCCACCGCAATCAGTTAAACACTTATTTAGTGTTCACCAAATTCGACTGAAAGCTGAACAGCTAGGGATTACTAAGATCGATATTAATACGCAAGGTGGCAATATTGAATTCTCGCCTGATACACCTGTTCAGGCCATTAGTATTATTCAACTCATGCAAAAGCATCCAACCTATTATCGTATGGAAGGTGGTCAACGTTTAAAGGTTATGGTTCAGCTTGAAGAACAGGAAAAACGGATCCAATTTATTAATGATTTGTTAGCGAAATTATTGAATGAATTACATGCTTAAATAGTGTTTTAAAGTGATTTTCATTCCATATAAATTCTTTGTATGTTGATAACAGAGTTTTATGCACGATTTCTCGGTCTGTTGGGGTAATAAGTGCATAAAATCATTGTTATTTGTAATCAAACCAGACACTAGCAATACTCACATCAAAACTGATGTGATAGTATTAGCCATTATTGTTTATTGTCATTTATAAAAGATATGTTTAGTTTGCATCCACAACTTGCTCAAGATACTTTTTTTGTAGGCGATTTCCCGCTTTCAACATGTCGTTTAATGAATGATATGCAATTCCCTTGGCTGATTTTAATCCCTCGTGTGCCGGGAATCACAGAATTATATGAGTTGAGCCAAGCTGACCAAGAACAGTTTTTACGTGAATCAAGTTGGTTATCTAGCCAGCTATCTCGTGTATTCCGCGCTGATAAAATGAATGTTGCCGCTTTGGGAAATATGGTGCCTCAATTGCATTTCCATCATGTGGTACGTTATCAGAATGATGTTGCATGGCCTAAACCAGTATGGGGTACACCTGTGGTTCCTTATACAAATGATGTGCTGGCTCATATGCGTCAAACTCTTATGCTTGCGTTACGTGGTCAAGGTGATATGCCATTTGATTGGCGCATGGACTAAATCAATGCAATGCCACATTTATATGAATGTGGCTACATTGAGGTGTGGAGGATAGGGTGCAATTAGAGAGGTTTATCGATAGAGAGCCCAAGCAGTTTGCATATTTTCATCGTTTGATGGGATATTCAATTCTGTCCTTAATTTTAGTGATCTATGCTTTTACCTCACCTAATACAAATTATCAGATCTATGTTCCACCTTTTTTCCTATTCTTGCTTTTTATTAGTTCGAAGTTAGAACATTGGCTTCAGTACCAATTCGATAAAAAAACTCAAAAAAGTGTTTTCTTTGCAATCGATGCAATTGTTGTAGCTGTTACCTTAGCAGGTCTGCATCTCAATTTGGTGCCTACATTTATTGCACTTTTTGCATTATTTTATTCAGCAATTAATAGCCGTATTTCTTTCGCAGTCATTTGTTTGACCAGCTTGTTAGGCGCGATTATTTTTTATTTAAGTACATTCTTTTTATTTGGTTTTTATACATATTTTGAGCCTACTAGCCAAGAGTTGACTGTAATTACACTTCTTGGCTTGGTTATGTTTATTACCATCGGAAACTACTACCAGCATCGTTGGGTAAAAAAAATCAGTCAGCAGCGTCAACATTACTATGACCAAATGACCCGCTATATTGCTTTTGCTAATCAATTAAGCCGTTATGCGCCATTACAGTTATGGCAGTCTATTATGCGCGGTGAGGCTGAAGCAAAGATTGAATATAAGCGTAAAAAAATGACAGTGTTTTTTTCTGATATTCAGGGTTTTACAGAGTTATCAGAAACTTTAATTCCAGATGATTTAGCATTCTTGCTTAATGATTATTTAAGTCATATGACGGAAATCGCTAAACAGTATGAAGCCACAGTCGATAAATTTATGGGAGATGCCATCCTGATATTTTTTGGTGATCCAAATTCACAAGGTGTGGAACAAGATGCCAAAGCATGTGTAGAAATGGCAATCGCTATGCGTCAGCAAATGAAATTGTTGCGCGAGCGCTGGAAAAAGATGGGTTACTCAGCATTGCATATCCGAATGGGTATTAGTACTGGTTATTGCCACGTAGGAAATTATGGGGCAACCCATCGTATGGCTTATACGATTGTGGGTCGTGATGTAAATTTAGCGGCTCGTCTGCAATATGCTGCTGAAATAGATGAAATCTTAATTTCAGACGATACTTATCAATTAATCAAAAGTGATTTCCTCTGTGCTCCAAAAACACCGATTTATCTAAAAGGTATTCAAGGTGCGGTAAAGACATGGCAAGTGATGGAGAAATATACAGGGAATAAGTCAGATCATCAGCAATGGTTTGATTATGAGTATAAAGGCTTTCATTTGGTACTTAACTTAGAAGAAGTACAAAACTATGAATATCCTGAATTAGTAGAAGTGCTTGAGAAAATGATTCAACGAATTAAAGTTCAACAAACTTTAGTGAATACTCAAGGTATAGCGCAGTTAAGACTTGAAGATGAAGTTAAGCCTTTACAAATAGACCAACAAGATTAAGTTTAGAGTTTATAAAATATAAAAAAGCTGCTTTTAAAGCAGCTTTTTTATTAACACGATTAATGATTTTCTGAAGCATGGTTAATTGTATATTTAGGAATCTCAATTTCTAAATCTTCATCCACAACTTTTACTTGGCATGAAAGGCGAGAATCTGGTTCAAGACCCCAAGCTCGATCTAAAAGATCTGCTTCAACATCATCCATTTCTTCTAGGCTATCAAAACCTTTACGAACTACTACGTGACATGTTGTACAAGCGCATGACATGTCACATGCATGTTCGATTTTAATTCCTCGATCCAGCAAACTTTGACAAAGATTTGCATTCTGTTCAACTTCAAATTCTGCACCTTCAGGACAAAATTGAGCGTGAGGAAGTACTTTAATGCGGGGCATATTGATCACCTATACCTTTAGTTTGAATTTGACCAATCTTCAAGTTTTGTACCTTTTAAGGCGTGGTCAATATGTCGATTCATACGTAGTGCAGCAAAAGCATCACTATGTACTTTAAGTTGTTCTACAGATTTTTCAATCGCTTGAATATCATTGCCATCAAGTTGTACTTTAAGCATATTTTCAGCGGTTTTAAGTGCTTCGAGCTGCTCAGCATTGAGTAAATCAGCATCAACTTTCAAAGCTTGTTCTAATGCTTCAAGCTCACGTTGAGCTTCAACTTTGGTTTCTTTTAAATGACGCAGATTTTTGTCTTCTTCTGCGTGTTGGAAACCTTCAATTAATAAGCGTTCAGTGTCAGACTCTGATAAACCATAAGATGGTTTAATATCAATTTGAGCTTGTACACCTGAAGTTGTTTCACGAGCTGAAACGGTAAGCAAGCCGTCTGCATCTACCTGAAAGGTAACTTCAATACGTGCTTGACCAGCAGTCATTGGGGGAATGCCATGAAGAACGAATCTTCCTAACGATCGACAGTGTTCGACTAAATCTCTTTCACCTTGAACTACATGAATCAGCATGGCAGTTTGGCCATCTTGATAAGTAGTAAACTCTTGGCGGCGAGCAACCGGAATAGCTGTATTACGAGAAATAAGACGCTCTACTAATCCACCCATGGTTTCTAAGCCAAGGGAAAGAGGAGTAACATCTAAAAGTAGCGAACCGTCTTGGCTGTTTCCAATTAATTGATTTGCTGTAATAGAAGCACCAATTGCAACTACTTCATCAGGATTAATCGTGCAAAGTGGTTCTTGGTTAAACACATTACGAACTGCTTGCTGAACAGCATACGAACGGGTAGAGCCACCAACTAAAACAACATTTTGAATATCTGATAATTCAAGTTTTGCATCACGTAAAACACGTTTGCAAACACTGATTGTTTTGTCTAAAGCAACTTGAATAATGCTCTCAAAGGTTGAGCGATCAAGTGTTAGTACATTTTCAACTAGTTTTAATTGAACTGATTCTTGTGTAGAAAGTTGTTCTTTCGCTTGGCGAGCAGCAACAATAAATACTGCATAGCTCTCATCACTTAGCGTATCAATATTTAATTGTTTTTTAGCCCATTTAACAATGAGACGATCTAAATCATCACCACCTAAAGCAGTATGACCACCTGTAGCTAATACTTCAAAGACACCTTGTGAAAAACGTAGGATTGATACGTCGAAAGTACCACCACCTAGATCATAAATCACATAGTTATGATCTGTAGCTAAATTTGTTTCTTGATCTAAACCATAAGCCACAGCAGCAGCAGTTGGCTCATTTAATAGGCGTAATACATTCAAACCAGCCAGCTGTGCAGCATCGCGTGTTGCTTGACGTTGTGCTTCATCAAAATAGGCTGGAACAGTAATTACCGCTCCATTTACTGGGTTTTGTAAGCTTGATTCAGCACGTTCTTTTAGTTGTTTTAAAATTTCAGCTGAAATTTCAACAGGTGTTTTGCGGCCAGAGCGTGTCTCGAAAGCTGGCATCTCATTTTCAGAACCCACTAATTCATACGGGTGTTGAAATTTGATATCTGCTTTTGAGCGTCCCATAAAACGCTTTACAGAAACAATTGTATTTTTTGGATCAGCAATAATGAAAGGTTTCGCTTCTTCACCATAATGAGTGACATCATTTCCATAATGCACAATAGAAGGAAGAAGTCTTCTTTCTTTTTCGTCGTTAAGGACTTTTGGTTTGCCTGATAACACTGTCGCAACTAAAGAATGTGTTGTTCCTAGGTCGATACCAATCGCAATGCGGTGTTCATGTGGGGCACTGGATTGACCCGGTTCAGCAATTTGCAAAAGTGCCATGAGTTAAATCCTTTGAATATAAATTGGAAAAAGCAAATTAAAAATCATCATCTAAATCAAAGTTGTCTTCATCATCCAACATTTGATCTTCTGCTTTTTCAATATCGTTAAGAACGCGCTGAAAGAAACGTAATTTACGTACAGTATCTCGAGCTTCGCCCCAATCTTCATCTGAGTAGTCAATTTTAAATTCGCGAACTAAGCCCTCAATCCACTGAAAAACTTCTTGCTTAAGAGTACTTAAATGCTCTTGTGAAGTTGCTTCATCAAGTTGCTCACGAAGCTCTAGAGCTGATTGTAGGAACTCAAAATCGCTAATGGATTGATCAAGGTGGTGATCTTGCTTTTTTAACGCTAATAGATAAGCAGCGCGGCTATCTACTTGCGAAAGTATTTTAAAAGCTTGATTGATTTCACTTGATTTGATCAATGCCTGATCTTTATCTTCTGCTTTATCTGGGTGATATTGCTGCTGCAAACTTAAGAAACTAGATTTTAAGCTCGCCAAATCGATATCGAGTTCTACGGGTAAATTGAACAACTCAAAATGATTCATTAGAAAGGAGGTCCACATTAATTAAATACATTAAAACAGTGCTATAAAAAGTCACTGTTTTAATGAAAAGGATGGAAGGAGAGAGGGAGTTATACAGTGAAAGACTCACCGCAACCACATTCACCTTTTTTGTTGGGATTGTTAAATTCGAACCCTTCGTTAAGGCCATTCTTTACGTAATCCATTTCTAAGCCTTCTAAATAGACAAGACTTTTTGGATCTACAAAAACCTTAACGCCAAATTGTTCGAAAACTTGGTCATGTTCATCGACAGAATCAACAAATTCGAGAACATAAGCCAACCCAGAACAACCAGAAGTTTTCACACCCACGCGAATGCCTTCACCCTTACCTCGATTTTTAAGGTAATTGTTAATATGAGTCGCAGCATTTTCAGTTAAATGAATCATGAAAACTCCAACGTTTACAATGGTAACAAATTAAGCTTTAGATTTTTTACTGCGGTAATCATCAATCGCAGCTTTAATTGCATCTTCAGCTAGTACAGAGCAGTGAACTTTTACTGGAGGAAGAGCAAGCTCAGTTGCGATATCAATATTTTTGATCGCTTGAGCTTCATCAAGAGTCTTACCTTTTAACCATTCAGTTACAAGTGAGCTTGATGCAATTGCAGAACCACAACCATAAGTTTTGAAGCGTGCTTCTTCAATCACACCACTATCATTTACCTGAATTTGCAAACGCATCACGTCGCCACATGCAGGTGCACCCACCATGCCTGTACCAACATTTTCAGAGTTTTTATCTAAAACACCAACATTACGTGGGTTTTCGTAATGATCAATTACCTTTTCGCTATAAGCCATTTCGCTTCTCCAAACCTCGGGGTCAGCCTAATATTAATATGAGGGTTAAAACACTAATTTCAATAATTAGTGTTCTGCCCATTCAACTGTAGAAAGATCGATACCTTCTTTGTACATATCCCAAAGCGGAGAAAGTTCACGTAATTTCTCAACAGCGGCTTTGGTAATTGTAAGCACGTGGTCAATGTCTTCTTCAGTTGTGTATTTACCAAAACTAAAGCGGATTGAGCTGTGTGCTAGCTCATCAGATAAACCTAATGCGCGAAGAACATATGAAGGCTCTAAAGTTGCAGAAGTACAAGCAGAACCACTTGATACTGCAGCATCTTTAAGCGACATCATTAAAGATTCACCTTCAACAAAGTTGAAGCTAACATTTAAATAGTTTGCAACGTTTTGAGTTGGGTGACCATTTAAGAACACTTGTTCAAGGTCTTGTAAACCGTTCCAAAGTTTGTCACGAAGTTTACGGAGACGCTCTTGTTCTGCATGCATTGTTTTGCCTGCAATCTCAAAAGCTTCACCCATACCAACGATTTGGTGAGTAGCCAAAGTACCAGAACGCATACCACGTTCATGACCACCACCATGGATTTGTGCTTTTAGGCGAACACGTGGGCTACGACGTACATATAATGCGCCGATACCTTTTGGACCATAAATTTTATGAGCAGAGAAACTCATAAGGTCAATTTTCATCGTAGATAAGTCGATATCAACTTTACCAGCTGCTTGCGCTGCATCTACGTGGAAAAATGTTTTGTTGGCACGTGTTAATTCACCAATCGCCGCTACATCTGTAACTGTACCAATTTCATTGTTTACCATCATAAGAGAAACAAGAATAGTATCTGGGCGAAGGGAAGCCTTAACCATTTCAGGAGTAATTAAACCTGTTTGTGGTTCTGGCTCTAAATAAGTAATTTCAAAACCTTGTTCTTCTAATTCACGACAAGGATCCAGAACAGCTTTGTGTTCAATTTTACTTGTAATAATATGTTTGCCTTTAGATGCATAGAATTGAGCTACACCTTTAAGGGCAAGGTTATCTGATTCAGTTGCACCAGAAGTCCAAACGATTTCACGTGGATCAGCTTTAATTAAATTTGCTACTTGCTCACGTGCATATTCAACTTTTTCTTCTGCCTGCCAGCCATAAGCGTGTGAACGAGACGCAGCATTACCAAAGGTACCGTCGAAAGTTAAACACTCCATCATACGTTCTGCAACTTGCGGATCTACTGGAGTGGTTGCTGCGTAATCAAGATAAATTGGACGTTTCATATCAAATACCTGTACCCGATAAAAGAGCTGAATCTGTGCCAGTTACATTTTGGCGTAATGCAACAGTTTGAACGTTGTCTCGGCTAATGAGGTCGGCAAGAGAGATTTTTGCTAAATAGTCGGCAATATGATGAGAGAGTTCTTGCCATAAATCATGAGTGAGACACATTGCACCATTTTGGCAATTACCTTTATGGTCACAACGTGTTGCATCAACCGTTTCATTTACAGCTTCAATAATTTCTAACACAGTAATTTCATCAGCATTTCGAGCCAAATGGTAACCACCATTTGCACCACGAACACTAGAAACTAACCCATGACGCTTAAGTTTTGCGAATAACTGTTCTAAATAAGCAACTGAAATGGATTGGCGTGCGGCAATTTCGGCGAGCGTGATCGTTTGTTCAGTTGGCTGCAAAGCTAAATCAAGTAGAGCAGTCACTGCGTAGCGACCGCGAGTTGTAAGGCGCATGATTCGATACACATGTTAAGACTAGATAATAGGATTTTATGAATCCCGACTAAAATAGTCAAGTTTTTTTATTTTTAATTCAAGTGTAGGAACAAAATAGAAAAATAAATTAGGCAACCCACAAATTATATATGAAATAAACAATAAATATTAGGCTAATTATACCAAAGGAGAAGTTAATATTTCGTTGACGTCGTTGTAAGCGATTAATTCGATTTTGATATTGTTTAATTTCCACGTGAAGGGAGTTGATCTCTGATCTTTGTTGATCAATTTTCTCAAGTAATGGGGCGATTCGTTTACGTGAAGCAAGGGTTTCAGCTTCATCATCTGGGGTGTTAAACCACTGCTTCCAGTCAACTAGCAATTTTGGAAGAGTCACATGAGAAATTAAATCTAAAAGTTCCTTTTTCGTTTCCTCATCACCATCAATACGCATATTTTTTAGACTGCGTTGATTAGAAAATCCGAAAATTTTAATTAGATCAATAAGCGTACTATTGATCTCAAGATCAATACGTCTATCAAAAGAGTGAATATCGAATAACAAACCTTTTTCTGTAAATTGAACATAGAAATCAAAGAAAGGTAAATAGCTATTAATACGAATCGTTGTTTTGTTCAAAATAAACTTTTTCGCTTGCAAGCGAAGGGCACCATCGTGGGTGAGAATAAATGAAAAAAAAGTTTCTAAGATAATTAGAACAATATTTAGCAACAGACGCGGATGTTTTTGTCTTTGTTGCGTTTCACTCATAAAAGTTTATCCTTAGAAATAGCAATTAACTGAAGAATGGGACATCCTATCCCAAACTTAACACAATGTCGTGTTAAATATATTTACATGACTTATTTGCTTTGTAGAACAGTTTTGTAAATGGATCAAGTCTTTACTTTGATATTATAGAAATATTTTGTGGTCAAATCAGTCATCATTTCTCTCATCTGATTAGGAGTTTAGATTAATGGATAATGCAAATATAGATACCCAGATAGAAGAGTCGGAAGAAAAAAATAAATTAAAATCAAAAAGTTCAAGAAAATCAGCTTTGGATTTTAGGAAGTATACTAAGCAAATTTGGTTAGCTGGATTAGGCGCTTTTTCTCGTGCGGAAGAAGAAGGAAATAAGCTGTTTGATTCCTTAGTTAAAGTAGGTGAGGAGCTAGAATCAAAAACTGGAGACTTAGCAGACAATACTGTCGGTAAGGTCACAGAAAAGGCAAAAGAGTCTGTATCTGAAACAAAAGACAGAGTAGAAAAGATTCTTGATACGAGTGTTAATCACTCTTTAAATCGTATTGGATTGGTGACACCGAAGGATTTACAACATATCGAACAGTTGCTTGTACAACTGCATATTAAGGTGGATGCTTTAATAGAAGAAAATCAACAGTTGAAAGCAAAATTGAATAAAAAGTAAAAAAATGTTGGGATTTAGCAAATATATAACAGTTTTTTAGCATTTATTTTTGCTAAAAGCCCTGCTCTAGTATTGCGTTTTCCCCTAAAGCATTGCTATAAAGGCGTCATGGCCTTTTAAACTATAGCCTTGGACCTTAAACAAACGATATTAAGAGGATGTTTTATTCATGAATAAATCAGAATTAATCGATGCAATTGCTGAAAAAGGGGGAGTATCTAAGACTGATGCAGGCAAGGCACTCGATGCGACAATTGCGTCAATTACTGAAGCACTTAAAAAAGGTGACACAGTAACTTTAGTTGGTTTTGGTACTTTCAGTGTTAAAGAACGTGCTGCACGTACTGGTCGTAACCCAAAAACTGGTGAAGAGCTTCAAATTAAAGCAACAAAAGTACCTAGCTTTAAAGCTGGTAAAGGTCTTAAAGATTCAGTAGCTTAATCTTTTAAGATGAATAAACGCGCCAGAATAGGCGCGTTTTTTATTAAATATCTGAATTGACCAATATTGCTCATTCATTGATTGTGGTTTTTCAGTTAAAATTCTCCTCGAAATAAAATATTGGAATACTTATGGAATCGTTTCGTACAGTCATTAAGGGTTGGCTCGGCAAAGTCCTTCTAATTTTGTTTTTGACCCCTTTAGCACTTGTAGGTATTGAAGGATATTTTAATAGGGGAAACAAGGCTGATGTTGCTAAGACAGTAAATGGCCAAGAAATATCTAAAAAAGACCTTGAAACTTTAACTCAGTCTTACAAAGAACAATATTTAGCTGCTGTTAAAGGGGATGAGAGTTTACTCAATTTGCCTGTTATTCAGGCTAAGGCACTCGATATTTTAGTGTCACGTAATTTATTGATACAGCAAGCTGAAAAATTAGGTATCTCTCTGAGTGATGCTCAAATTGAGCAAATGTTAGCTCAACAGCCTAGTTTGCAAGAGAATGGTCAATTTTCACAAAAACTTTATGAAAACTACTTACGTTCGATTGGCATGACGAGTCAGGGGTTGATATCAAGCCTACGTCAAGATCATGCTTTGAAAATGTTAACATCAACATTTACTGACTACTCATTAGTAAGCAAAGTTGATCTCATGCAAATTGCGAATTTGCAAACTGAACAACGTACATTACATTTAGCTAGCATTAAATTAGATGCTTACAAAACAGGTTTAACTGCTTCTAATCAAGAAGCTACAGATTATTATAACAAGCATCAAGGTGAGTTTAAGCAACAGGCTTCGGTTGATGTTGATTATGTTGTATTGTCTCCTTCAATGATAGCGAAACCAGCCCCTGCAACTGAGGCTGAACTTCAGCAAGCATATGCTAAGTTTGTTGAAACTCAGAAAAAAGATGCTAAGCGAACTGTGAAGCATATTTTAATTACTACTGATGCTCGTGATGATGCAGCGGCTCAAAAACTGGCAAAAGAAGTTTATGCGAAAATTCAGGGTGGTCTTTTATTTGCACAAGCTGCGGCACAGTTCTCTGAAGATCCTAGTTCAAAAGCAAAAGGCGGTTTAGTTGAAGCATATGCACCAGGTGTTTTCTCGGATGCATTTGATAAAACTGTTTTAAGTTTGAAAAATGGACAAGTTTCACAGCCAGTAAAAACACAATATGGTTATCATATTATTGAAGCAGAAACTCAAGCTAACCAAATCCCTTCATTTGAAGCTGAGAAGGCTCGTTTAACTGCTGAGGTTGAGAAGAATAAAGTTGCGACCGTTTATTCAGATACCGTAAATAGTTTGAATGAAACGATTGTTGGCAATGATTCTTTAGAAGCTGTTGTCCAAGAAGTAAAAGGTACAAAAGTTGAATCATTAAATGGTGTAACTTTAGCTACTCAAAATCCATATTTAAGTGATCCAAGCGTCAAAATTAAATTATTTAATGATGATGTGAAGAATGGTGACCGTAATACTTCCTCTAATATTCAGTTAGCGAATGGTGATACGGTATGGGTTAAAGTACGTGATTACCACGCAGCTGGTGTAAAACCATTAGCGCAAGCGATGAATGAAGCAAAAGCAAAAGTTATCGATGAAAAAGCGCGTAAGGCTGCTCAAGCAAAAATTGCTACTATGTTGACTGAGTTTAAAACTCAACCTGCAGACCAGGTGGTTGCTAAAAACAAAGTCGCATTTGAGTCAGCTGGTGTGTTTACTCGATCACAAGGTTTAAAACGCGAAATTGAACGTGCTGCATTTAGTTTGGCTACACCTAAGCCAGGTATGTGGTCTGTTACAACAGCAAACTTACCAAATGAGCTTGTAGTAGTTGCAGTTTCAAATGTAAATTCATCAGCTGTAAATGCCATTCCTGCCGATCAGTTACAACAGTTAAAACAACTTTATCGCCAATCACGTGGTCAACAAATATTGGAAGATTACAGCCAATATTTAAAATCACATGCAAAAATTAAATAATAATTTGATCAAATAAAAAAAGCGCTTCGGCGCTTTTTTTATTTTCTATTAATCGAGATGATGTTCGATATATTGCTGTCGATATTGTTTAGGTGATAAATCAAAAATTCTTTTAAAGGCCTGACTAAAAGCAGTCTCGGATGAATAGCCGACTTTGTTTGATATTTGCTGAATTGAAAAATTACTTGTGCGTAGATATTGGCTAGCTAAGCGGAAACGGTAATGTTGCAAATAAGTGAGAGGTGGTTCCCCAATAATACTATTAAATAGATTTGCAAATTTTGAACGGGACATACAGCATTGTTCTGCTAAAGACTCAACTGTCCAAGCAACTTCTGGTTGGCTGTGAATAGCAGATAGGGCATTACTCAATTCAGGGTGGGTTAATGCACTTAGCCAGTTTTGTTGATCTGTCATTTGTTGAACATGATCACGAATGCATTCAATGAGAAGAATACTGACTAAATGATCAATAATTTTGTCATGTCCCGGCCTGATTTTTTGAGTTTCAATCGCTAAAAAATAAAGCCCAATTTGTAGCCATTCGGGTGGGTTGGTTTGATTTTCATGTTGAATATGCATGATAGAAGGCAATGCATTAATCAAAGGGCCTGCCATATGAGTATCAATCTGACAGCGCAAACAGAGCAATAAGGTTGTATCTTGAGAGGAGGTGCCAAACTCAATAGCGTCTTGTCTATGACCATTAAAAAACGAAGTAATATCTATTGAATCTACTAGTTTATTCGCTGTTGATTTTGAGTCAGTGGCACTATGTGCTTTTCCAGAAGGTATTAAAATAATATCTCCTGCTGTCGCAATTATTTTTTCTGAAGCATTAAGTTGAATATATACTGAACCAGTTAAAACAATATAGGCAAGTAAAGCAGATTGATCTTGTGTTTTAAAAGCCCATTCTCCTTGAGCTTTTAAATAGATGTATTCAGACTTATTGAGGTGAATATCATCAAAAAACTTACTTAGTGCATCCATGTTTATATGATCAATCATTATTTTATTAAAATTATAGTGAGCTATAAGAATAGATCAACATGTGTTTTTAGGACAAAAAAGTGGAAGAAAATGCCAAAGACTTTGAAATAGGTTTTTTGGACGGTTACTACTGTTAAGTAATTAGTATTTCTTTAACTATATAGATATATAGAAAAAGGAAATATGACTATGAATGCACCAGTAAATGTTCAGCAAGAACTTATGCCAGTGCTAGCGTCTATGCGTGAGATAGATCGTAAGCGCTATTTATGGATGATTAGTCCAGCTCTACCTGTAATTGGTTTAGGTATTTTAGCTGGTTACCATTTTGGTCCACGCCCATTAAAAAAAGTTTTCGCTTTAGGTGGTCCACTATTATTACATGTGGTGATTCCAGCAATTGATACGATTATTGGGAAGGATGCACGTAATCCAACTGATGAAGAAATTAAACTCCTTGAAAAAGATCCGTATTACTCACGTCTTGTGAAGAGTTTTATTCCACTGCAATATGCTGCAAATGTTTATGCATGTTATTTAACAAGCCGCAAAAGCACGTCATTTATTGATAAAATTTTGCTCGGTGTTTCGATGGGGGCGATTAATGGTATTGCGATTAATACAGCCCATGAATTAAGCCACAAACATGATCGTATTGATCATATTTTATCTCATCTTGCTTTGGTTCCTACTGGTTATAACCATTTCCGTATCGAACATCCTTATGGACACCATAAACGTGCAGCAACTCCTGAAGATCCTGCTTCTTCACGTATGGGCGAAACATTTTATGAGTTCTGGCCACGTACAGTTGTAGGGTCTTTTAAATCTGCAATTGAAATCGAGAAAAATCGTTTAAAACGTAAAGGAAAAGAGTTCTGGTCAGCAGATAATGAATTATTACAGGGCTGGGGAATGAGCGCTGCTTTCCATGCTTCTATGGTGGGAATTTTTGGTAAAAGCACAATTCCATATTTAGCGACACAAGCATTTTATGGCATTAGTCTTTTTGAAATTATTAACTACATTGAACATTATGGTTTACTACGTCAGAAAAAAGAAAATGGTCAATATGAACGTACAATGCCAGAGCATAGCTGGAATAATAACAACGTTGTAACAAACTTATTCTTGTACCAATTGCAACGTCACTCAGATCATCATGCTTATCCGACTCGTCCATTCCAAGCATTGCGTCATTTTGATGAGGCGCCAGAATTACCAAGTGGTTATGCAAGTATGTTACTGCCTGCGTTAATTCCTTCGTTGTGGTTCAAAATGATGGATAAACGAGTTTTTGATCACTATAAAGGTGATTTGAACAAAGCGAATATTTCATCAAAACGACGTGCAAAAATTTTTAAGAAATTTGGTGTGGTTGATAAATCATTAGAATCAACATCTACTGAATAAATAGAAAGTTTATTTCTTAAAAGTAAAAGCCCTTTAGTATTTTGACTAGAGGGCTTTTTAAATTTTGACTTATATAGAAAATAAAGGGAGCTTTGAAACTCCCTTTAGCTATTATTTTAACTCACTCGATGATTTGCCAAGCTCACGACGTGCAATAATCAATTGTTGAATCTGCTGAGTACCTTCAAAAATATCAAGGATTTTTGAATCACGTGCCCATTTTTCAAGTAACTCATCTTCGTTATAGCCAACACTTGCTGCTAACTCGACACATTTTAAAGTGATCTCGTTACCAACACGACCTGCTTTTGCTTTTGCAATAGAAGCTTCTTTAGAGTTTGGCTTTTTGTTATCAGCCATCCATGTTGCTTTTAACATGAGTAGGCGAGCAGCTTCCCATTCAGCTTCCATGCGATAGATTTGTGCTGCAAGGTTAGAAGCATGCAGATAGGGGGTAGAATAGTCAGGGTCAAGCTGATCTTTAAAGATCTCTTTAATACGTTCTAGTGAAGCTTTAGCGCAACCGATTGCCATTGCTGCGACCAAAGGACGAGTATTGTCAAAAGTTTCCATTACTCCAGCAAAACCTTTAGCAACATCTACTTCAGCATTGCCCAAAAGGTTCTCTGCAGGTACACGGCAGTCAATAAAACTAATCACAGCCGTATCTGATGCTTTAATTCCTAATTTATGTTCAAGGCGCTCAACCTTCATTCCAGGCGTACCTTTGGGTACGACAAATGATTTAATAGCTGCTCGCCCAAGTTTACGATCAAGCGTGGCCCAAACAACAACAGAATCAGCACGTTCACCAGAGGTCACAAAAATCTTTTCACCATTTAGAATGTAGTCATTACCATCTTTGGTTGCAGTGGTGCGGATCGCGGCAGAGTCAGAGCCGCATCCTGGTTCAGTAATTGCCATTGCTGCCCATGTTCCGTTGAACCGCTCTAATTGCTCATCATTTGCAACAGCAGCAATAGCTGAGTTTCCAAGACCCTGACGAGGCATACTCAGTAATAAGCCTGTATCGCCATAACACATCTCAATAATTCCAAGAGCGGTCGACATGTTGGTTCCGTTACGAATACCTTCATTGTCGGTATCACCGCGCTTTCCAGCTCCTGCAGCTCCAGCATTAATACCTTCGCCACCTTCATTCATGCCATCAATGAGAGAGGCAAGCATATCAAGTTCTTTTGGATATGCATGCTCAGCTTTATCATATTTACGAGAAATAGGGCGTAAAACATTGATCGCAACATCATGTGCTTGATCAATCATCATTTTGAATTTTTTAGGATTTTGTAAATTCATTAAAGTATCCTCTGATTGATCATTTAAGCATGTAAGCCAGATTGTAAAATTGCAGTAGCCCGTAAATCGCGGTACCAACGTTCAACTGGATGCTCTTTTGTGAAGCCATGTCCACCAAGAATTTGTACACCATCTGTACCAATTTTCATGGATTTTTCAGCACAAAGTATCTGTGCTAAGTAAGCTTCGCGGTGAAATGGTTTGCCTGACTCAGCAAGGCTTGCGGCATTTAAAACCAACATACGCATTGCATCAATTTCAATAGCCATATCTGCAATCATGAAAGCGACACTTTGTCGATGAGAAATAGGTTCACCGAACGCAGTTCGTTCATTGGCATATTTAATACAGTAAGCTTTTACAGCTTCACATGTACCTACAGCCATTGCACACCACATTAAGTTGCCTAAATCTACAAAGGCTGTGTAATCAAAGTCTGTTGCACCTAATCGTAGAGCAGGTGTGTGATTAAAGTGAAGTGTTGCTGTTTCTGTGGCTTTAAGCCCCATGGCTGAAGTGTTTTTAATAGAAATAGTTTCGTTGCTCTGCACGACAAATACATCTGGCTTACCATTAAAGTCTGCACTTACTAAAAATACATCAGCTAAATCACCTAAAATCACTAATGTTTTTTCACCATCAATAAAAAATTGATTATTTTCAAGTGATGCTTTGGTTTTTAAAGTGTAAGGATTAAATGCTGGAGTTGCTTCTTGTACAGCAAAGGTTGCTGTAATGTCGGAGTCTTCCGCAAAACATGCTAGATACATCGACTGAACTTCGGCAGACCCCCAACGTGTGATTGCATTGATAACGCTAAACGTACTGAGTAATCCTGCTGTAAGGCTAAAATCACCTTCAGCTAGTTTCTCAGCAATTAATAAGTTACTAACAATATTTTGTTCGGTTGCGACACCACCTAATGCCTCTGGAAGTGCATAGTAGTTAAGTCCTAAATCTTCAACATATTGCCAAAGACTTTCAGGAAATTGAGCTTCCTGATCAGCATCATGAGCCAACCCTAATAAAACTTCTTTAGCAAATTGAGACATTGCCTCAGCAGTCATTTGTTGTTCTTCAGTTAGACTTAAATCAAATAAATTTTTTTGTTGGCGAGGTAAACGTTGTTGTGAAATTTGCTTGGGCTTAAATGCTTTTTGAGTCTGCGTTAATGCTCTAAAGCCAGCTTTTGAACCTTGATAAAGAGATTTTTCAACAAATTTACGCAACTTGAGTTGATCAAGTACATCGCTTCCAGCCAATCTTGTAATCAGCGATAAACCCAAACCCTGAGCTTTATTGATCATACTTGTCATGATTATGGTGTCCTAACACATTGTTATTGTTTTATGCTGACACGCCTTATATTAAAAAACTATGTCGTTACTGACATTAGAAAAATGAGTAGATAAATGGTAAATACAAAATAATAAAAATATAAGTTTTTGATTTTATTTATTTAAAGTAATTTCAATATTGGGCGAGTCGAGAAGGATTGACTAGAATGACATGGAATCATTCTAGTCATTCATTAAATCAAGCAAAGTTACGAATCATACGTCGCACATTGGTTTTTGCATCAATAACCGTCATAAATGTGTAGGCTCCAATGAATTTACGGCTAATAAACATAAATTCTTTTGGCGGGACTGAAAAATAACGTGAAGCCATTGATTTACTGGCTTGTTGCATAACACGGCTATGGAGCTGGCTTTTCTTCCAGTCATAACGTTCGTGTTCATCCATAAGACCAGCAGGCATATCTGGGTTATTTCCAGGAGTACTGAATGCTTCCGTCGCAAGTAAAAAGACATCAGCCATACCTGGTTTAATACTTTCAGGCATTGCATCAAAGAACTCGTAACCAGTCATGGCCTTTACCATCGCATCTTTATTATGTTGATAACCTGCCTGAATGAGTTGACGGGCAACTGATAGCAAGTGTTCATCAAACTGGCGAATAGCACCAAAATCTAATAATACAATTTTGTCCTGAATATCTTGGCCATTACCTAAACGCACAAGGTAATTACCAAAGTTAGGGTCAGTCTGCATTTCGCCCCATTCAAAAATTTCACGAACCGCAATCTCTAATGATGCTTCACCGAGTTGATTACGACGTTCTTGAGGTAATGACAACATCACAGGGCTATTAATTGGCACACCACGTTCAAAAGTCATGCAGAGTACTTGATTTGTGCAATATTCATCTACAATTGTAGGAACAATATAGCGCTCATCATCTTTTAAGCGTTCACCAAAGCGACGAGTAGTGGCAGCTTCTACATCATAGTCAACTTCGCGATGCATCATTTCACGTACTTCATCAAACCACTGATCAAATTCACGAGTTTGTGGAACCATACGCGTCAGTTTAAGCATGTTTTTAAACAAGCTCATATCGGAGTCAATAGCATTTGCAACGCCCGGATATTGAATCTTTAAAACTAACTCTAAACCATCTGATTTACGCGTTGCACGGTGTACTTGTGCGAGAGAGGCCGTACCAATTGGCTCATGATCAATTGTTAAATCATTTAATTTAGCGCCCAATTGCTCTTGAAGGTGCGGCTTAATTGCAGGCCAATCTAAAGCAACTGTCTGGTTATTTAAGGTGTTTAATGCTTGTGTAATTTCTTCAGGTAAAAAATGTTCACCATAAAGGGCCATCATTTGGCCAATCTTAACAATAGAACCCTTAAGTTTACCTATTTCAGAAACCAGATAATTAGCTTGCTCGCTCATCGCTTTTTTGCGTTTCTTTTCTTTTTCTTCCTCATTAGAAAATAAAGAAGAGGCACTTGCAGTTGCCCAACGTGTTCCTGCAAGTAAAGAAGCTTTCGCGATTGATAAGCGTCGATCCATGGAAGAAGTTTTTAAACTCTTAAGCTTATCTTTCTGATTTGACATGAAAATAGAATCCTATGCGCATCATGCAGCCAAACGCTGGTGATCTAAAATTGTAACGAATATTACATGTTTTGAGCGTATTAAAATAGTTCTCTCAGACTGAATGATCAGTCGAAATGGCTATCTTTATTTCATTAACTTTAAAATAGCCTAAGCAATTTTAAAATTTAAGAAACTTACAGCGTTCAGGTGAGTAAAACTAGGGTAAAAAACGGATCTTTCACAAAAACTTAAATTACATTTTAAATTGGATCTTTAATTCAGACTTCTGCATTAAGTGAAGGCGATTGGACTGAATATGCTGTAATAACATTTGTTTGACTGAATCATGCATAAAA
Source organism: Acinetobacter sp. 12966 (assembly GCF_031196995.1). NCBI lineage: Bacteria > Pseudomonadati > Pseudomonadota > Gammaproteobacteria > Moraxellales > Moraxellaceae > Acinetobacter > Acinetobacter sp. 12966. The sequence goes on along the minus strand of NZ_JAVIMC010000030.1, from coordinate 85,388 downwards.
CCAAGTGCATGAGCTTTTACAATAATAATGCTGGGTAAGGTATAGAAAAAATACTTAACATCCTCGAGTGTTGCGTTATTAAAGATGCCTTGTTCAATTAACGTCTGCTGTAAAAACTGCTTTTCATTTAAGACATAATCTGAAGATTCATCCCAAAAACGGTGACGCATAGCCATCAGATTGTTGTGTTTATAACTCATAAAATTGTCAGCTCAGACTTAAATTTAAATAAAATATATGGAGTCGAGCCATGAATATCAAGTTGAGATTATTTTTTATTCAGTTGCTGTTTGATTTTTTATGTAATTCTTGTAAATAGCCTAAGCAAATTTAAAAATTTTTCTAAAAAAACTATAATCCAAATAATTTCATCTATAACACTACTTATTATGACTCCTGCATGTAGACTGTTAAAAAGTAATAAAATCGAATTTTCTATTCATGAATATGAACATGATTCAAATGCCAAAAGTTTTGGATTAGAGGCAGCTGAAAAACTAAATTTAGATGTAAGGGAAGTATTCAAAACCTTAATGGTGAGTGATGATAAGAATTTTTTTGTTGCAGTATTGCCAGTTAATCACCAATTAAATTTAAAAAAAGTGGCTACGGCGTTTGGCTGTAAAAAATTGCAAATGGCCAATCCAAAAGACGCAGAACGTTTAACAGGGTATTTGGTTGGAGGGATTAGTCCGTTAGGTCAAAAGAAGCGCTTAAAAACCGTTATTGATGCATCTGCACAAGAGTTCAGCAAAATCTATGTGAGTGGAGGGAAACGGGGACTAGATATTGGCTTAAACCCTAAAGATCTAGCTCAACTCTTAAATGCTCAATTTGTTGATGTACTAGATTAGTAAAATAAATCTCTTTCTTATGTCATTAAATTAACTAATTTTAAGATAGGTAGTATTAAATCAAATTTTTTAATAAAAACAATTCTCATTATTATTTATATTTAGTATTATTCCGAGCCTTATAACTATCTAATAACTTTTGGGTTTGGAGAAAGGGAAAATGCATCACTACAAAAAGGTTGGGGTTAACTCGAATCATCTGATGTGTGCTGAATCACGGTATTTTAAATTAAAACCTTGTTGTATTGCTCTTGCAGCAGTATTTGCGCAGCAGGGTTATGCAAATACAAATATTGAAAAGGCAGCCCTTAATGATCAACCGGCACAAAAGCCTGTAGCTCAATTGCAAAAAATTATAGTGACGGCGACAAGGACGCCAAAAAATATTGCTGAAATTGCAGGCACAGTTCAAACGATTGAAAAGCGGCAAATTGAACAACAGGCAACTGCTGGACGGAAAATTGCCGATATACTGGCTCAGTTGGTTCCATCACTCGGGGTGAGTAGTGGAACGACTACCAACTATGGGCAAACAATGCGTGGTCGTGATGTCATGATTATGATTGACGGCGTATCACAAAATGGATCACGCGATGTTGCTCGGCAGCTAAATAGTATTAGTCCAGGCATGATTGAACGTATTGAAGTTCTTTCAGGAGCTACAAGTATTTATGGATCAGGTTCTACCGGCGGGATTATTAATATTATTACGAAACGTGCTGATTCGACTAAACCAGTAAGTTTTGAAACTAAACTTGGTATTACGTCTTCCGATACATTTCGGAGTGATAGTCTAGCTTATGAAATTGGCCAATCTATTTCATTTAATAAAGATAATGTAAATGGTTTCTTAGGGGCTAATTTCACTAGTCGCGGATCTCAGTTCGATAGCCATGATGATCGTATTGCTATAGCACCTATGCAAGGTAGCCGTCCTGATACTGATACAATTGATATTAATAGTCGTATAAATATAGGTTTAACTGATAACCAATCACTAAGTTTGGGTGCGCAATATTATAAAGATGAACAAGATACGAGTTATGGTCCTGATTATGGGAAAAATTATATTTATGGAGGAGCGCCTAACTCATATATTGGGAAGAAGGGTTTAGAAATACCTAATCAGCCTTTTACAGAGCGCTATGCATTCAACACTCAATACCAAAATAAAGATATTTTAGGTCAGGTCTTAAATTTAGAAGGATATTACCGTAAAGAAGATGCTCGTTTCTTTCCAGTCTTTTTAGGAGGAGAAGGTACAGAAGCAAAACAATCTCAATCTGAAATCGAAGTTGCTGGTCTGCGTTCAACAATACAAAGTGATTTAAATATTATGAATCGTGATCTTAATCTAACTTATGGCTTAGATTATGAACATGAAAAAGATCAACAACACTACGAGCATTTCACAGCATTTAATACAGGTTTGACCTATAAACCTACAGGTAAAACTTCCGATGCCGGTCCAAATACAACAATTCAAAGTGCTGGCGTTTTTATACAAGGTGATTACGCTTTAACAGACCGTATGAATGTCCAGGCTGGTACTCGTTATCAATATATTAAAGCTGAAACAGAACAGTACTCGACTAAAAATGGGATACAGCCAAGCGGATCTGTAAATGACGATGCTGTTTTATTTAATTTGGGAGCGATATATAAATTAACAGATGAGCAGCAAATATTTGCTAATTTCTCTCAAGGTTTTAGTTTTCCAGATGTACAACGGATGATGCGAGATGCATTTAATATCTCAACAGCGAATATCCAACCTATTAGTGTAAACAGCTATGAATTAGGCTGGCGTTTACAAGGAGAGCAGAGTCTAAATCTAGGTATAACAGGTTTCTATAATACCTCAGACAAAGTTGTTCAATTCTACAAGAACAGTAATAAAGAAACTGTTGCTGAGGTTATGGACAAAGACCAGCGTGTATATGGTGCTGAACTAACGGCGACCTACCCATTTATGGAAGAGTTTAAAGTTGGGGGAACACTGGGTTATACGCGTGGTCAATATAAAGATACGGATGGTAAATGGAAAGAGTTGAATGCTTTTCAAGTCTCACCAATTAAAGGTACGATTTTTGCCGAGTGGAACAGTGATGAAGGATATGGTGCTCGTGTGCAAATGCTTGCTATAAAAGGTACAAATGAAGCCGTAAAAGATGGCTCACTTTCAGCTGTAAAAATTAAAGGCTATAGCACGATGGATGTTTTGGCACATTTTCCAGCTTGGAAAGGACGTATAGATTTTGGTGTATATAATGTTTGGAATAGAGATTATCGAACTGTCTATAGTCAACAAGCAGAAAAAGTATACGGTCTTGTAGAAAGCATACCAGCCGAAGGACGTACTTACGGCCTCAGTTATACATTTAATTATTAATGTGAAGTGAGATAGGGAATATCTATAAATCATAGGTATTCCTTAATAGATTTTGAAAAATAATAAAATATGCTTGCATCAACAAATGAAAATGATTATCATTATACATATTGAAAGTTGAGGAACGTTCTAGTAATTAAATTTAACGCCTACTACTGTAAGACTAAGTTTTAAGACGATTTAAAGTTATACCAGAGACTCCAATAACAATGATGTTGAAAAAGATGAGTTGATTTCTGGTATGTGAGCGCCTGCAGGACATTATAAAAATAGGCAGGTTCAACTAGCGGTAAATGGAACAAAGAAAAATAAACATGATCAGCGCAACAAAAAGAACTAATCAAAAGCAGTAGGCGAGGATGGCCTGCTGCTTTTGTAGTTAAAATTAATTTCACAGTTATTTATATATTTCAACTCTTTTAGTTATTTAACTCGCCACAGTCACAGATCAAATGTGTTTTTTGATTAAAAAATAACCACTAATGTTTCATTTATTAACATTCTGTCTTTTTAGCTATTTTTTTGTATACCCTGAATAAAACATGATCAAAAAAAGAGGTAAAAACGTGCTTATTTTTCATGGAAAACCTGTTCACGGAGCTATCTTCGATATGGATGGGACAATGTTTGATACTGAGCGCTTGCGGTTTCAAACATTGCAACAGGCATCTCAAGAACTCATTGGACAGGAATTTTCACACGAATATTTAATGCAATGTCTAGGTTTAAGTGCAACTACTGCTGAGCAATTAGCGCAACGTCTATATGGCGTAAATGTTCCATATAAAGAAATTCGAAAAAAAGCTGATGAGATGGAACTCGAATATATTCGAAAACACGGCGTGCCTATTAAAAAAGGTTTGGTTCAAGTTCTAGAGCGTTTGCGAAAATCTGGTTTAAGAATGGCTGTTGCGACTTCAAGCCGTAGGGCAATTGCCGAAGAATATTTAATTAATGCGAATGTTTATAAATTTTTTGATGTGATTACCTGTGGTGATGAAGTAGAACAAGGTAAACCGCATCCAGAAATCTTTTTAAAAGCTGCTAGTCAACTTCACTTGGACGCTAACCAATGTTTAATGTTTGAAGATTCTGAAAATGGTTTAACTTCAGCTCACACTTCAAAAGGTTTAACGATTTTATTAAAAGATATTAAAGAACCAAATGACGAAATGTTGGAAAAAGCACATTTTTATTATGAACAAATGTATGACTTTTTAACCGATCTCGATCAATTTATCCCTGTTATGGACATGCCGGAAATGCAGGAACCTTTTCCACAAAGTCTCAACCAATTAACAGTTGGAATACATGGTTTCGGTGCGATTGGCGGTGGTTACATAGCGCAAATTTTGTCACATTGGGATGGATATACAAAACCAAAACGTATTATTGCATCAACACGAAATAGTCTTTTCCGCGAAGCTGTAAATGCGTTTGGAACCTATAGTATTCGCTATGGGCAATTTTCTTATGATGAACGTATTGAGAATATGACCATTGTTGATTCTGACAATGAACAACAAATGTTAGAGATGTATACTCATTCAAGTTTGATTGCATTATGTTTGCCTGAGCAAGCGATCGAACCTGAATCAAAGATAATTGCAAAAGGGTTATATGCGCGTTTTAATTCGCAACTTGAAACATGTATAAAACCTTTAACCTTTCTAATTATTTTAAATAAGGTTGGTGCGAAATATTTGGTTATGAAGCATCTTAAAGAAGCTCTACTAGAGTTAACCAACGATGAAGATGTAACCGAGCATATTTTAAAAGAGCATTACTTTTGCGACACCGTTGTAAACCGTATGGTTTCAAAACTTTCTAATCAGAATTTATATCGTCAACTTCGTATTAAGCATAATTTTCTTGAACAGCATTTAGAAGATGTGGAGCAAGAAGACCAAATCGAAATTGAAGACTGTAATAAACTAACTCCAGATCAACTAAATCAGGCTTCTATCTATGTTGATAACATGCGCCGTAATTTCCAGCCGGGACATATCTTACAAAGCATGGATTTAATCTTGTTCCATAGTGAAACTGATATGCCAATCTATGTAGAGAAAGGCAGTCCTTTACTTGAAAAGTTGCGTCAGGTGGTATTGGTTGACCAAATTACTGACATTCAACTCATTAAAAATCGTTTATGGAATGGTGTACATGCGATGCTTGCTTGGTATGCATCTTTAATGGGTTATGAATCTATTGGTGTTGCCATGGGTGATCATTCAGTTAAAGCATTTGCAGAGAACTTAATTGCAGAAGTGAAACAGGGACTTGCTATTGTATTACCTAACTATGCAAAAGATCTGGATCGAATGTCACAAAGTTTTCTAGACTCATGTGAATATGCATTTAAAGATCCTTGTCAACGCGTAGCTAGAGATCCACTACGCAAACTCAATCATAATGAACGTGTCATGGCTTCAATTGCTGTGAATATTCGTCATGATTTGCCTTATAAAAACTTATTAAAAGGCGCTGCTTTAGGTTATGCCTATGCGATTCAATTCTTAGAAGTTGAAGAGACTAAAGCAGTTGAACATCTGCAGCAGCAAATTCAGAACCTAGACTTGAGTACAACTCAAAGAAGACAGTTTGAAGCTGAATTGGTTCAACTTATCCAATATTTGTTTTCTGAACAAGGTAAACAACCTTTGGACATTAAGCTGAACAATACCAAAACTACATCAAATCAATATGTTTGAGTTTGCTTATTGAATTAACCTCAACAATTGAAAGACAAACATGTTTTAATACAAAATTTGAATAATTTTGAATTAAAACTGTGCTGTTAAAACCCTCCACACTCATGGTGCCAACACCTATACGGGATTATCCCGAATGGCACCTTGGGCGTCAAAATTACGCATTGTGGTATCTAGAAATTAATGATCAGAAATTAGTTCATTATCTAGATCAATTGCGTGCGCATTTTTCAGAATATCTAGTAGAACCTAATCACCGTCAATATCATGTCACGCTGTTTATATGTGGATTCTTGACCCATGAAAATAAAGTTCATGATGATGACTTTTGTTTTAGTGGCTTTGTGCAGCAAAGGGAAATTTTAAGAAAAGAAGATATTGCACCATTTCAATTAAAAATTGGTTCAGTTGATAGCTTTAGTAGCGCTTTATTTGTAGAAGTCCAAGACACCGAAAATAACTTATCTCTCATACGGCAAAAATTAGGTATAGTTTCTAATGAAATTGCCGCTTTAGATTATTGCCCGCACATTACATTGGGTTTGTATAAGAAAGACTATAGTAGTAATTTGATTTTACAAAAAATTTCTCAATTACCTGTACAATACACACAGGCTGAATTTGATCTTAAAGTTGAGCATTTAAGCTTTGGCTATTATCAAGCTCAAATTTTACAAGGTAAGTTATATCCATCTCAGCATTTGTTTTTAGGTGATTCATGTTGCAATTGATTTTAGGTGGTGCCCGTTCTGGCAAAAGCCGACTGGCTGAACAAACGGCAATAGATAGGCAATTAGCTGTCACTTATGTTGCAACGGCGCAAGCACTTGATCCTGAAATGCAAAGTCGAATAGCCCATCATCAAAAGCAGCGTCCTTCTCACTGGTCTTTGGTTGAAGAACCTTTATATTTAGCAAAAACTTTGCAAAAAATTGATCGACCTAATCAAATTATTCTGGTGGATTGTTTAACGCTATGGCTAACCAATTTGTTACTGTTAGAAGATCAGAGTGTTCAACAACTTGAGTGTGAACAACTATTAAAAGTTTTACCTACACTTCAGTCCGAAATTATTTTAGTAAGTAATGAAACAGGGTTAGGCGTTGTGCCACTCGGTGAGATTAGTCGCCGTTTTGTCGATGAAGCAGGCAGATTACATCAGGCTTTAGGACAAATTGCAGATAAGGTTGTGTTTTGTGTGGCTGGTTTTCCAATGATTTTAAAGGGTGAGAAGTAAAAATGAAATGGTGGTTAGAATCTGTACAGCAACCTGATTTGGAGGCAAAACAACAAGCTGAGCAACACCAACTCCAACTCACCAAACCTACAGGTGCTTTAGGTGATTTAGAACTGATAGCAGTTAAACTTGCCAGTTTACAGTCAAATGCTCACCCACAAGTTAACCATCCATGGATCACAGTTTTTGCTGGAGATCATGGCGTAGTTGAAGAAAATATCTCTGCGTATCCTCAAGCTGTTACCCGTCAAATGTTGCAAAACTTCACGACTGGTGGTGCAGCAATTAGTGTACTTGCTAAATATCATCAAGCTCATTTGCAAGTGATTGATTGCGGTACCGTAGGTGAAGCATACGAATATACCGGAGTTGAACGTCATTGTATTCGTGCCGGCACTGCAAATTTTGCCAAACAAGCCGCAATGAATGCAGATGAATGTCGTGCTGCTTTAGAGTTAGGAAAAAACAGTGTAGACACGGCCAAATCTAAAGGTGCAGATATTTATATTGCGGGTGAAATGGGAATTGGAAATACCTGTTCTGCTTCTGCCTTAGCATGTCTTTTATTAAATGATACTGCCGAGCAATTAACTGGCGTTGGTACGGGAATTGGTGCCGATCAGTTAAGACATAAAATTGAAGTGATTGAAAAGGCAATTGAACTTCACCATAAACATGTCATTGGTGATGTATTCAAAACACTTTGTGTTGTAGGTGGTTTGGAAATTGCAGCAATTGTCGGTGCTTACATTCGCTGTGCGCAAGTGGGCTTACCTATCATTGTCGATGGTTTTATTAGTTCGGTCGCTGCTTTATGCGCAGTACGAATGAATCCTAAAGTACGTGACTGGATGCTTTTTGGCCATCAATCGGCAGAATATGGCCACCAACGTATTTTGCAAGAACTCAATGCTGAGCCAATTTTAAAAATGAATTTGCGTTTAGGTGAAGGTAGTGGGGCTGGCGCTGCCTTAGCATTGGTTAAAATGGCTTGCGCTTTACATAACCAAATGGCTACCTTCGCTCAAGCTGCTGTAAGCGGGGATAAAATTGGGTAAATTTAGAATTGATTTACTCAGACATGGCGAAAGTCAATATAGCCATACTCTGCGTGGTCATTTAGATGATGAGTTAACAGCAAAAGGTTGGCAGCAAATGCAGTCAACCTTTGAGCAAGTGGCTAATCAGACATGGGATGTGATTATAAGTTCATCATTAAAGCGTTGTGCTTGTTTTGCTGAGCAACTTGCGAAGACAACTCAGCTGCCTTTAATTCTGAATCATGACTTAAAGGAAATGTATTTTGGTGATTGGGAAGGCGTCTCAACTCAGCAAATTTATGGAACTTCACCCGAATTACTTGCAAACTTTTGGCAAAAACCGAGTCAATATTGTCCACCTCGCGCAGAAACATTAAACCAGTTTCAAATAAGGGTTCTTAAAGGCTTTCAGGATTTGCTAGAACATATGCAAAAGCAAAACTTACAGCATGCTTTAGTTGTTACTCATGGTGGTGTAATTAAGCTATTGACTTGTTTAGCCAGACAACAGCCTCTAGATGACTTACTTAAAATGCCAGCAGAGCTTGGAAAATTATATTCACTCGAATTTTCTGAAACAGATGGTCAATTAACTTTTAAGTTAAGATAGTAGTTTTATATTTTTATACACTTGTAAGTTATTATTTTTAAAATGTTATTTTAGCCTGTGTAATAGAACTGTCATTGCTAGTATCTAAGCTATTGGCATTTCTTATTAATCACACATCTGGCTTATGAATATTTTATTTAAAACAACTGTGCTTGCAGCATCATTATTGCTCGCGGCTTGTAATAACAATGATGATCAAGAAGCTCAAACTGCACCATCTACAAACCAATCAAAATATTATCAAACAAAAACACCTTACCAACCTCAACAAGAAATAAAAAACTATGAACAAGTACCGAATGGATTCCAGCCAGTTTTTACAGAGCTAGTGGCGCGTCACGGTTCAAGAGGCCTCTCAAGTCTGAAATATGATTTGGCACTTTATAATTTATGGAAACAGGCAAAATCAGAAAATGCCTTAACACCTTTAGGTGAGCAATTAGGTGCTGATTTAGAAGCCATGATGAAGGCAAATATCTTATTAGGTTATGGCGTGGAAGGGATCCGCCAGTACGGTTATGGAAACGAAACCATGACTGGTATCTTAGAACACCGTGGCATTGCAGATCGCTTATTACAGCGCTTACCAACTCTTTTAAATACGCAGGCCTCTATATTGGTACAAAGTTCTGGGGTGGATCGTGCGGTAGATAGTGCTAAATTTTTCACTGCTGAACTTATAAAACAACAACCGCAACTGAAAGATAAAATTTTTCCATTGTCTTATACCAATTTATCAAGTGAGAGCGTGGCGAGTGTTGAAGATGGCGGCGTAGATCGTTTCAAACTCTATTTTCATAGTTTGAATGCAGACGAAGACTTAGCTCAACCCCTGAGTGCTAGCCAACAAAAAATTTATGATGCTAGTCAGGCCTATCAAGATTTTGAAGAAAATAATAAAGATTTAGCACAAAAGTTAGATGAGTTATCAAAAAATACTGAGGCTGAAAAAACAGCTCAAACAGTGCTCAGTCCGATTTTTAAAGCAGACTTTATTAAAAAACTGGGTACAACAGGTTATAGCTTTAGCAATACCGGATCTTTCACGGTAACCTCACCTAAAGGTGAGCAAATTACAGAAAAAGGTAAGGGTAAAAACACAATTGCCAGCGCAGTTGATGCAGCAGCTTATATTTATGAACTCTATTCAATTTCTGGTGGTATGAAAGATGAGTTAAAAGGTGTCGATTTTGATAAATATATGCCATTAGATGCTGCGAAATTCTACGCTGAATTTAATGATGCAAACGATTTTTACGAAAAAGGTCCAAGTTTTACAGAGTCAAATCAAGTCACAAGTGAAATTGCCCAAGGACTCAAACAGGATCTGTTCCAACAAGTTGACGCTGTGGTGAATAAAGCTCAGCCTTACAAAGCAGTTTTACGGTTTGCCCATGCTGAAATTATTATTCCTCTGGCAACTAGCTTAGATTTGCATAATATGATGCAGCCGTTACCACTACGCCAGACTTATAATTACTCGACAAGTGCATGGCGTGGTGAAGTAGTTTCACCTATGGCGGCAAATGTACAGTGGGATATTTACCAAAATAGTCAAGGCTCTACTTTGGTAAAAATGCTTTATAACGAAAAGGAAACTTTATTTAAATCTGCATGTGATTATGCACGTTACACACCAACCAGTTTTTACTATGACTACATGAAATTGAAACAGTGCTATCAAATGCAATAGATTTTCAGTTTTTGAAGTCTTTAATGGGAATAGGGATTGCTATTCCCATTTTTATTTCTTCATAATTCAATTTGTTTTTAGATATAGATCAGTTAGAGACTTGGATATGACACCTTTTTGGATAGCATTGCAATTTTTAACTGTTCTGCCTATTGAGTTAAAGACAATACCAACGGCGCAACAAAATGGTCGAGCTATTTTGTTTTATCCTTTGGTCGGGCTGATTATTGGCGGCATTCTTTTTCTTATCTCATGTCTTTTAGCTAAATTACCCGTTCTTTTGCTTGCTGCCATCATAATGACTTTATGGATTTGGCTGACAGGCGGATTACATTTAGATGGGCTAGCAGATACTGCAGATGCGTGGGTAGGTGGTTTTGGAGACAAACTACGTACTTTACAAATCATGAAGGATCCAAGTTGTGGCCCAATTGGAGTCCTCAGCTTAGTTATTATTTGTTTGCTCAAATTTGCACTGGTTTATGTATTGATTGAACAGCATCAATCTTTATTTTTAGTCTTTGTTCCTATCCTTGGACGTATTGTGCCATCTATTTTGTTTTTAACTACACTATATGTCCGTGAAAAAGGCTTAGGCCGTTCTTTGACAGACCATTTACCCAAAACTGCTTCATGGATAATAGCTGCGGTAGTTTTGTTATTGGCTTTATATTGGGAATGGCAAGGGCTCATCGCCATTATTGGCTTTTTAATCAGTCTGGTTTATTTAAGATATCTGTTTATTAAAAGAATTGGCGGTATTACAGGTGATACAGTCGGGGCAGCGATTGAGCTTAGTGAAACTGTACTGCTTTTTAGTTTTGTCGTAAGTTATTTTTATTTAGTTTGATATTGAATTTCACCCAAAAAAATAAAAAAACCCTCAAAAAATGAGGGCTTAATTTTCAATCTTAAAAAGATGAATTAACGGTTTGGTAAAACATCTTTTAAAGCTTCATGCATTTCAAGCAATGTCTTTTCAGTAGTTTCCCAATCGATACAACCATCAGTTACTGATTTACCATATTCTAAATCACAAAGATTATCCGGAATATCTTGGCGGCCGCCTTTCAGGTGACTTTCAACCATAATACCTACGATTGACTTATTACCATCTAAAATTTGTTCAGTAATATTTTTAAGAACAAGTGGTTGTAAGTACGGGTCTTTATTTGAATTAGCATGGCTCGCATCAATCATGATTTTGTTGCTCACTTTAGCTTTTGCTAAAGCATTTTCTGCTTCTGCAACCGAGCCTGCGTCATAGTTCGGTTTACCGTTACCACCACGTAATACAACGTGTGCATAAGGGTTACCATTTGTATTAATAATTGAAACTTGGCCGTCTTCATTTAGACCTAAGAAACTATGGCCATATTTAACAGATTGCATCGCATTGGTTGCAACAGTTAAACCACCATCTGTACCATTTTTAAAACCAACTGGTGATGATAAACCAGAAGACATTTCACGGTGAGTTTGGCTCTCTGTTGTACGTGCACCAATCGCAGACCATGAAATTAAGTCTTGGTAGTACTGTGGAGAGTTCGGGTCGAGTGCTTCAGTTGCACATGGCAAACCTTTTTCATTTAACTCAAGCAAGAGTTTACGGCCAATACGTAAACCTTTTTCGATATTAAATGAGTCATTCATATCAGGGTCATTGATTAGGCCTTTCCAACCAATAGTTGTACGTGGTTTTTCAAAATAAACGCGCATAACTAAATACAATGAATCTTTAACTTTTTCACTAAGTACTTTTAAGCGATCAGCATATTCGTGAGCAGCTTTGGGGTCGTGAATAGAGCAAGGACCAATAACGACAAACAAACGTTTATCTGAACCATCTAAAATATTACGGATAGTTTCGCGGCCTTTTAGAACAGTTTGCGAAGCAACGTCAGATAAAGGAAGTTCTGACTTAAGCTCAGCTGGTGTTACAAGAGTTTGAATGCTTTTAATATTAACGTCGTCGATATCTGGCTTTGAAACGGAATTTGAATGTGTAGTCATTGCTGTCACTGGTTCGATCATACTAAAGGTTGTTTTGTGTACTGAATATACCATGAAATAATTATGAAAATACTACATCTCATAGTATTTCAGATTGGAAAAATCCTATTGATTTTACTATCTTTCAGTCGAGTTGCCTGTTTTTTCGGCAACTACTGCTTGTTGTTGTACCACAGGTGCTTTCGGTTTTGCTTTGACTGGATGAACCATAAAGTTAACACCGAGGGCAAATAGGGTAATCCCTAGAATTTTTCGGATTAAACGTTCAGGCATACGAGAGCTAATTAATGTTCCAATAATAATTGCTGGAATCGAACCCACCAATAACCACATCAGAAGGGTAAAGTCGACGTTACCAGCACTCATGTGCCCAAGGCCAGCTACTAAGGTAAGTAATACTGCATGTACAACATCCGACCCAATAATTCGGATCATTGGCAAGTTCGGGAACATAATCACAAGTGCCATGATCCCAAATGCACCCGCACCAACTGATGAAAGGGTTACGAATACACCTAAAATGATGCCCATAATCACGATAAAGCTACGTTTTTTATGGATTGCCAACTGTTCATTTTCAGTTTGAGCGACTTCTTTATTCCTGAATTTATTAAAGAATTTCTCAATACGAGTACGGAAAATGATGGAAACACCAGTTAAGGTCAACATAAAGCCTAGTACCATAGTTAATACAGCTTTATAGTGTGTTGACTGGCTTAAATAATGCTCAAGTACCCATGCGGTGCCAAAAGATGCAGGAATACTACCTACAGCCAACCATAAAACAATTGGCCAGACAATATTGAGCTTTCTTGCGTGAACCATTGATCCACAAAATTTTGAGATTGCAGCATAAAGTAAATCGGTACCAATCGCGATATGAGGTTCAATTCTAAAAAGACCAATTAAAATTGGTGTCATTAATGATCCACCACCAACTCCTGTAATCCCTACACAGAAACCAACTAACATACCCGCTAAGATAAATTCAAAAGCACCAGACATCTTTATCGCCACTTATCACGAAACGCAGATATCTTATTCCTTTTAGAGATAAACAGTTGTCATGAATAATGATTTACTTATGCAAAAAAAAGCTAAGCAACGAAAATTTTGCTTAGCTTGTACTATTTTTCATCATTTTTTTAAGAAAATGATTATTTTGATGACTTTAGTGGGTTAATTAAAAGTATAAGAAGAAAAGTTAATGGCGTTGCAAAGATCCACCAACTGACAAAACCAATTGAAAATTTATATTGTTGAATAAGAATAAATGCACACAAACCAAATAATATAAATGCGGCTATTTTGAAATGTCGGTAATACTTTTGTGCTAACGATTTGAAATGACCTGTCGATTTCGGCGATCGATATTTTTCGCTCGCCATAAATAACAAGTACATACCTAATAAAATTAAGATGAACGCTATAAGAATCATGAGCTCACCTCAGTATTTAGTTTATTCAGCTTTTTTTGAATTTTTGCGACAGCTTTATGCTGGATAGGTTGAATTTTGCAGAATATAAAAATGGCTAAAGTTGCAAAGACCCACAAAAATACATCTACACGTGCAAACGTCCAATAATCTCTGAGGCTTTGAACATACTCATGTTTAAGTAAATAACTTAGATTTAAGATTGGAAGTGCAATACATAGCATAATAAAAACGCTAAGTTGAGTTCGCCACAAATGCTGTTTTTTAGTGATTAATGCAATGATTAAGCTGATTAGCCAAACGAAGAAAAAACTATAAATTTCATAATTGATTGTGCTTGAAGTGATTGTAAATAATCGATTAGCGCTTAAGTAGGCGACAGTTGCACAAGGTAAGCCAACAAACGTTGCAATATTTAAACGGTCAACTAAATAGTGTCCAAAGTGAAACTTACTGTTCTTATTTTGAATTTGGCGTTTAAGGCTCCAGAGTAGTAAACCAGAGGCAATCATGACGCAGCCTAAAATGCCAGAAAAGAACAAACCTAAGCGAAGTAAAGGCTGGGCAAATGTTGCCATGTGTAGACCGTAAACTCCTGCATTCAGCATTGCAATAGCACTATTATTACGTGTGTCTGCTAAGACTTTGCCTGTTGAAGCATTCAATGTAATTTGAGCCTGATTCCGGGTAATAGAGTGATCTTCTTTTTGAATAAAGGTAATTTGAGCTTGGTTCGTATTTGGATTTTTTACACTCATTGTTGATAAAGGTTGGTTACCCCAACTTTGTTGAACTTGGCTCAGCATCTTCTCAATAGCTAAGTTTTGAGCAGGTTGAATCGATTGATTCTCAAGCACAGTCTTTGTGCGGATTTCGGTAAAATATTGATAAGGGTTTTCAGGGTAAAGCTTTTGCATTCCCCAAGGCAGATATAAATAAGAGAAAATAGCTAAGCCTGTAAATGTAATAGTTAAAAAGAAGGGCAGAGCAACGACTGAAGAAATATTATGAAAGTCTAACCATGAACGCTGAGACTTAAATGTACGTAAAGTAAAAAAGTCAGTGAATATTTTTTTATGAGTAATAATGCCTGAAACCAAAGCAATCAGCATAATAAATGCGGCAAGACATACGACTAATCGCCCAACTATGATTGGAATTCCAAAAAGTTGGTAATGGAAGCGGTAAAAAAAATCGCCGCCTAGGGTCGCCGAAAGTTGAAGCTCTTTTCCCGTGTTAGCATCAAGTGTGGCATTGCCATAACTGCCGTCAGCTTTTTCCCAATACATGGTGTTGACCGGACTTTCTGGCGTTGCAACAGTTAAATACCAAGATTTAGCGTCTGGAGCGTTTTCTTGTAAATATTGATAGGCTGTTTTAATAGCAATATCTTGCTTTACTTCATATTGCGCAAGCGCCGGTTGCATCCATAAATTAATTTCATGGCGGTAGTAGGACAAACTTCCCATTAAGAAAATGGCAAACACAAGCCATCCAAAAATTAAGCCAGTCCATGAGTGTAGCCATGCCATAGATTGACGTATACCTTTATGCATAACCTACCGTCCGTGTCACAATAAAGAAAAGGGCTAATAGCGCGATTGATAGAATGGTCAGTCGCAATAATGATTGAATGCAGAACCCAACAATCACAAAGACTACGTAAAATAAAATCGCTATAAATGCTGAAAGATAGATAGCCTCAGCTTTGTCCAGATTCAAAAGGAAAATTCCAGTGAGTCCAAGACTTAAATACGTCATACAGGCAAAGCCCATACCGAAAACTAGCAAGAAACGATAGAAAACTTTTATACGATATGACACTGGGAGATTTACAGTTTTGGACATCTTTATTGGCACATAAACAAAGAATAATAAGTAAAGCCAATCCCTAAATTGAGATTGGCTACAGTATTAATATTTAAATTTTACAGCAACTGTATAGTTGGCTGGAGCTCCATAAAAAGCTTGCCCATCGGGGAAACTATTTAAATATTTCTTGTCAAAAATATTATTACCATTTGCTTGAAGCGTAATATGATCATTGACTTCATAGCTCGCCATTAAATTGACTAAAGCATATGCATCTTGTTTGATCGTACTGTTTACATTTGAATCATATAACTTTATCCCATCTTGCCATTGTAAACCTGCACCAACTTTCAGCTTAGGTAAAGCTGGCAGAGTGTAGGTGGTTAGCAAATTAAGCGTCTGGTTTGGATTATAAGTTCTTGCCTCGCCACCATTTTTGGTATCTTTAATACTAAATTGAGCATAACCGAAAGAAAGATTCACATTATCTGTGATTTGACCTGATAGACCAACTTCTACACCTTGTGACTCTAAATCACTAGTTGGTACTTTTCGATTAAGTGGATTTCCATCTGAACTGCGTAGTGGGTAATTATTTTGTTCAGTTTTAAATACTGAAAGTGTTCCTGTTAAACGGTCATCTAGCCATGAGCTTTTTACGCCCATTTCATAGCTTTTACCATCAATAGGTTTTAAAGCTTGATTGGTATTTTTATCAATACCAGTTTGAGGACGGAAAATTGAGGTATAACTCATATAACCTGTATATTCAGGTGTAAAGTTATAGGTTAGTCCAACATATGGTGAGACTTTACTTTCACTATATGACATTGGAGAACCATAACTTTCACCTTTACTTTCAGCCTGTACATAGTTTGCACCAAGTAAAAGTTTTAAATCTTCATTAAGATGTAAGCGCGTCGCAGCATAGATGGAGTTAATATTCTGTTTATAGTTTGCAGCTTCTGTAAAATCTGACCAAGTTATAGATTGCGGTGTCCAGCTTGCCCAATTTGTCGTGAGCTGGCGTAAATATCCTTGAGAGTAATCATTCAAAATATCAGCATCGTTAATAAAACCTGAAGATTGTTTATCTTGCTGATGGTTACGTACGTAGCTGTAGCCTAAAGTTGCCTCATGTTCTTGGTTAAAAAGCTTATAGCTCCCTTCAAGATTAAAATCGACAGCATGTTTTTCTTGATGTTCTTGTCCTCCCCAAGCTGTTAAAGCAACATCAGAACCATCAGCTTTGGGATATCCATAATAATAAAGAAGACGACTATTATGCTTGGTATCAAGATAGTTATAAGTCAGTTTAGCCGTCCATAGGTCATTAATTTTTTGTTTTAATTCAACAAAAGCATTTTGTGTCTCATTATCCCAGTGCGCCCAGTCAGGGTTTGGATTATATGAGCGGTCATATGAAATTTGTTTGCCATTTGCATCGAGTAAGGGCAGAGCACCCCAGTTATTCGCATTCGGTTTATTTTGTTCTTGGTTATAGCCTGCGGTGAGTAAAGTAGTATCTGTTAAGTCAGCTTCAACAATACCTGCGAAACCATTTTTTTCTGAAGAATATCGGTCAATGTAAGAATCACCCGTTTGCTCATAGCCCATAATACGGCCACGTACTTTTCCACTCGGTATAATTGCGCCAGAGACATCAGCTTCATAACGCTGCGTATCCCAAGAGCCATAACTTAGGCCGCCACTTGCCTGGAATTCTTGAGTTGGACGTTTTCGAATATTATTGATGGTTGCACTTGGGTCGCCGAAGGCGTTAGTTAAAGAATCAGCACCTTTAACAACTTCTACACGATCATAAAAGTAAGTATCAGGATTCGTATTGTTATAGTTATAACCTGAGAGGGGAAAGCCTACGCCGTCAGTTAAAATATTTGAAATCTCAAAGCCACGAGCCATATAAGTAGTTCGCTCGGTTTCTTGACTAGAGACGGTTACACCTGGGGTGTTTTTTAAAACATCGCGAGTACTAGTAAGACCAAAATCTTCTATTTGCTGACGAGTAACGACATTAATGGTTTGAGGAGTTTCTTTAGCCTCAATATTAAGCTTGGTTGCGCTACTCGAATTTTTAACATTATATGCTTTGGTTTGTTCAGAAGCCTGTTCAGCATTTGATGCTTTAACTTGAATCGTCTGTAAAGCTTGTACCTCTGAGTCTTGAGCATAAGAGAGGTTTGCATAACAAATCGCGCAGGCGATTACGGTAAGCTTAAATGGTCGAGGTGGGATATTCATAAGATTAAAGATAATGTAAATAATTCTCATTTATTTTATTGTTTGTAAATGTAAGCTACAATTCAAATTGCATTGTTAATTTAGATTAAAAGATGGTGAATGAGTGTAATTTTAGATAGCCTGTGCTGTGGCTGCTCTTGGTAAGTACATATAGATCAAGTTCAAGATTGATAAATCTCTATGCTAGAATGCATTATTTCAAATTCTTGGGTAAATCACCTTGGCAAACCGAAAACTTAAAATAGGCATTGTAGTTGGGGAAGTTTCTGGAGATACGCTTGGTGTGAAGCTTATGCGTAGTTTTCGAGAACAGGGAATCGATGCCGAATTTGAAGGAATCGGTGGTCCTCAAATGATTGCTGAAGGTTTTAACGGTTATTACCCAATGGAAACTCTGTCTGTGATGGGCATTGTTGAGGTCTTAAAAGACTTAAAAAAATTATTCGCCGTGAGGGATGGTTTAATCAGTCAATGGACTCAAAAACCAGTTGATATTTTTATTGGAATTGATGCACCAGACTTTAACCTCAGACTTTCTAAAAGTATTAAAGAAAAGAATCTTCCAATAAAAACAGTTCAATATGTGAGCCCATCGGTTTGGGCATGGCGTCAAGGGCGAGTACATGGCATCAAGCAAAGTATAGATTTAGTACTTTGCTTATTTCCTTTTGAAAAAGTTTTTTATGAACAATATGAAGTTCCAGCAGCATTTGTAGGCCACCCATTAGCTAAACAATTGCCACTTGAGAACCCAATTCAAATTGCTAAGCAACAATTGGGTATTAATGAAAATCAGAAACATATTGCCTTGTTGCCAGGGAGTCGAAAGGGTGAAGTAGAGAGACTTCTTCCTATGCTGTTGGGTGCTGCTAATATTTTGCATACCAAATATCCTGACATTCAATTTTTAATTCCGGCAATTAATGATGCTCGTAAACAACAGATTGAGCAGGGTGTTGAACAATTAGCGCCTCAGTTAAAAGCAAAAATTCATATTTTAGAAAATACGGATAGTGAATCAAAAATCGGTCGTATGGTCATGAACGCAAGTGATATTATCGCTTTAGCTTCTGGGACTGCAACATTAGAAGCAATGCTGATGCATCGACCAATGGTCACTTTCTATAAATTGCACTGGTTAACTTATTTAATTGCTAAATTCTTGGTGAAAATTCCTTATTACTCTTTGCCTAATATTATTGCGGGTAAAAAAGTGATTCAGGAGCTGATTCAAGCTGATGCAACACCTGAAAATTTAGCAGCTGAAATAGAAAAATTGATGAATGTAGAAACCGCTCAAATTCAAGTGATGCAACATTTAACCATGCATAAACAGCTTATTTCTGGAAATACAGAAGATCCAGTTCAAGCAATCCTAAAAGTACTTGGAAAGTAAAAAAAACCCCATTTTTAGGGGCTTTTTAGATCTACTTAAGCACGTACAATCAGCTCGTAACCCGTATATTTACGAATGTTGATAACACCAATATCAAAAATTAGATATTGACCTTTAATACCTTGTAAAACACCGCGAATTTTCGGTGTTTTATCGAGGTTTAGAGACTTAATTTTTTCAGGATATTGTTCAACTGGATAAACAAACTCACGTGGCAATTCACTTTCTAATAGCTCAACCGTTTCGTTAAATTCAAGGTTTTGACTAAATTCTTCACGAATAGATTGAATTTTAGGGGCGAACTCTTTGATTAACTGATCACGTTGTTCAACCATATTTAAAGGTTCAGCTTCACCCTTGAGGAGTTTACGCCAATCTGTTTTATCAGCAATTAAAGAACCAAACATGGTTTCAAGCTGACCAGATAAACGGCGTGATCCAACTTTTAAAATAGGTAAGGCTTGAGTTGCACCTTGATCTAACCAACGACCTGGCATATGGCTAACACGAGTAATACCCACTTTTAAAGCACTTGAATTTGCCAAATATACAATATGAGGTTGGAAACAAACGCTATGGGCAAAATCATCTTCACGACATGTGCCCAAATGATAGTGACATGTTTCTGGCTTCATAATACAAAGGTCACATTCCGCTTTAGTTTTAAAACATTTGAAGCAGTGACCTTGAGAATAAGACTTCGGTGTTTTAGCGCCACAAGAGGTGCAATAAATATTACCTGTCCATTCGATTTCTAGTTCTTGTCCTAAATTAAAAGGAAGATCAATTTCTGAACGGTCTAATACAAATTTGTATTCAACATTTGCCTTGGTTGTCTGTTGATCAGTTACACTAGCATCTTTTAGGCCTGCATGCATTTTATGGCAAATGCCTTGTAGTTCCATAAAGTTTAAACTCACATCTTTCAATTAAGGGTTGCAGTTATGGCTGAACAAAATGTCATCACTTCTATGCTAGACGATTTATCAAATGAACAGCCCATTCATACTGCACTTTGTATTGGCCAGAAAATTGACCAGAATAACGCAATTCAATGGCACTATTTTACCGTAACTGAGCTTTTAAGTCTGCCTTTTACTCAGCGTTATGATTTAGGTTTTGTACTGTTTGATACTGATGAAATGCAGAACATCAGCGATGTGCAAAAATCACAATTATTAGTAAAGCTAAGAGATTTATTAGCAAAAAGAATTGTTGTAGTAAGCAAGCGTAGTGATGAGCAGCTTTTGCGTTCTTTGGGTTTTACGCAATTGATTGATAAGACATCACATGATAGTGATTTCGCTTTATGGCAATTTAACATCTTGACCTATAAACATGTACCAGATTGGTTTAATTCAAAGTTCTGGGCAAACCCGGAAAATTGGAATAAATTCCGCTGGTAAAAGGGCTTTAAATCTCTTTCAAAATTTAACAATTTGGCTTTTGCTGTCTTAACAAGAATCCGCGTATGCTCATGTATAAACCATACATAAGAGTTACTCATGACAAATTTAAGCAACATTGTAGAAGTTTTGGCTAAACAGGCTTTAGGTGGAAATCAGCAAGCATCAGGTCAAGGCGGTTTAGGTGGAATTTTAGGTTCAGTACTAGGACAAATGGGGAGCAATACTTCTTCTGGCGCTCAAGGTGGCCTTGGAGGAGTATTAGGTTCTGTATTAGGGCAAGTGACAGGTAATAATAACAGTATACCTCAAGCAGGTGGCGGCGTACAAAGTTTATTGATTGCAGTTGTGCCTTTAATTTTGGGCTGGGTACAGCAACAAGGCGGTTTGCAGTCTGCTTTGGAAAAGCTAAAAGGTGCTGGTTTAGGTAGCCAAGTTCAAAGTTGGGTTGACCCAAATCAGACTAATAGCGAAGTTCCAACTCAACAATTGCAGAGTTTATTTAATCCCGCCGACATCGAGCAAGTTGCTGCTCAAGCTCAAGCGCCAAAAGAACAGGTTTATAGTGCAATTGCTTCCGTTTTACCTCAAGTCATTGACTCGTTAACACCTCAAGGTGATAGTACTGACCATCAAGAAGCCAACCAAGATATTCAAAACGTTATGAATCTGGTAAGTGGTTTCTTAAAGTAAGCTACAAGGTAAAAAAAGCCGATATAAAAATATTGGCTTTTTAAAACTGAATAATAAAATAAAAGGGCGTTAGCCCTTTTATTTTAGATTTGAATCAAACTTAACTTATTAGAAGTTATATTCGATACCAGTACCTACAACAGTTTGTTTGTCGTCTTCTTTAATCCAGTCGCGTTTTTGTTGAGCAACAATACCGTAGAAGCGAGCTTGTTTGTTGATTTGGTAATCAAGACCTAAACCGTACAAGTCGATTTTACGATCTTGTTTGCCACTTACTTGTGTTTCAGCAGAAGCGTATTCTGCTTTTACTTTAAGTTTAGTGTTTGGAATTTTATAAGCAGCTGTTACTGCATATGCTTCTTCTTCTAAACCTTTGTAGTTTGTATAAGTATCTGTAGTTTTATCAACACCATCTACACGCGTAGTTTTTGACGTTTTATAAGCAGTCAAGTCATCAGTAGGTTCAGCATGTTGCCATAAAGCACCTACTACAAAACCAGATTTAGCAATATCATAAGAACCAGTTACACGGTAAGCATCTGTATAGACATCTTTTAGACCGTAAGCTGCATATTTACCTTTAATACCAAAGTCACCAGCTGCAGCAATTGCTAAACCAAGGTCTTTGTTCTCGTAGCCAATTGAAGTTGATACAGAGTCAAAGCTATCATTTTTGCTGTCTTTACCAGTTTCCCCTTGTTTGCTATCAGAGGTGCTTTCACCAGTTTGAGCCATGATGTTGAACTTTAAACCAGCTAATAATTTAGGGTCTAATTCAAAACCGATTACGTTATCTAAACGGTTTTCACCATACATGATATTAGTAATATCTAAACGTGTATCGTCATTAAAGATGTCTTGGTTACCACCAGCAGCAGTTTTGAAGTAAGAATCATACTTACCTACTTTTAAGGTACCAACACCTTCAGTTTTTAAACCGATAAAACGGTTACGAGCACTAAGGTCAGTATCAGAACCTGAACCATCAGTAGAAATTGCCCATTCAGCTAAATAAACAGCAGATAACTTGTCAGTTAATTTCTCTTCGCCTTTTACCCCAATACGAGAAGAGTTTGAGTTAACTTCGGTAACGTCACTTTTACCATCGAAATTTTTATTATCAACTTGGTTAATAGAAACATTTAGTTTGCCATACAAAGTTGGCGCTGCTTGCACCGCGTTTACGCTCAAAGTTGCAACTGCGGCAGCGAGTAGCAATTTCTTCATTGAGATTTCTCCAAAACTATTTTAAAAATGGCGTATGCCTAGCTAACTATTTATTTTGTAGTTGACTTGTGTACAAAAAATTACAGAAGCTCACCAACTTGCTAAGCAGTATCGGTAAACTTTGTGACAGGGAAGTGAAGAATAAATGACAGTTTTATGACGTTTAAAATTTAGTAATAAATTAGTTTCTTTGCATTTTTATAGTTTGAAGATGAAAAAAAGCGGAGCCTAAACTCCGCTTTAACCATTTAAAAATCAAAGAGCTGCTTTAATTTTTTCAGCTAATTCTTTAATTTTTTCTTGATCTCCTAATTCAACAGCATGGCGTCCAAGATGATGCACATTTGTTGGAATTAGGTGAAAATGAACATGTGGAACAGTTTGTCCTGCTGCTGCTCCAGAAAGTTGCATCAATACAATACCTTCCAAATTGAGCGCTTTTTCCATTGCCTTAGCAATCTTTTGAACAATTTGTATAGTATAGGCTGCTGCTTCAGCAGGTAAGTCTAGCAGTGTTACAGCAGGTGTTTTTGGAATAACTAATGTATGACCATCGGCTTGAGGCATAATATCCATAAAAGCTAGAACTTGATCATCTTCATAGACTTTTATCGCTGGAAGTTCTCCACGTAAAATTTTTGCGAAGATATTTTGATCATCGTATGCCATGTATTATTCCTTTAAAATTATTTACATTTCAATTCTTTTTGACGTTCTTTAATCGCGTCAAGACGTTGTTGTTCTTTGTCAGAAAACTTTGGTTTTGTCGTATGACAGTTTTCATTACCATATTTTTCTTTAGCATCAGGATCTTTAAAACAAAAGCCTTTTGACGCATAAATCAAATTGTAATCATCTTGCAATTTTTGACATTCTTGCTCAGGTGTTGCAGCTTGTACGCCTAAACTAGCAATGCTCACCATGCCAGTAAAGACTGCAACCATAAATTTATTCATGAGCTTTTCCTCAGTTAAAGGTATGAACCTGTACTCAATATAAGGTTTCTTACCAATATTTCAATGACTATTAATTACTCAAGTGTCATTTTGGTTTAGAATTTGTTCAGAGATTGAATAAAGTTATTAAATATCAATAATTTAAAAAATATCAAATAAAACATAAGCTTAAGTGGTTATTTATATATTTTTCAATAATCTGATTCTTATCTAGCCCCTTATGACTCACAGTTTTGGCCGATATAAAATACTTGTGTTTTGTTGTAATGATCTAAAATTTGATGGAAGGGCTCAGGGTTTTTGTTTACTACTATAGAAGCCTTTTAGCATGTAATCTGGACAACGAAAAAACCAGTTATTAATAACATTATCAAAAGTATGA
Organism: Acinetobacter sp. 12966; assembly: GCF_031196995.1. Classification (NCBI taxonomy): domain Bacteria; kingdom Pseudomonadati; phylum Pseudomonadota; class Gammaproteobacteria; order Moraxellales; family Moraxellaceae; genus Acinetobacter; species Acinetobacter sp. 12966. The sequence goes on along the minus strand of NZ_JAVIMC010000030.1, from coordinate 61,265 downwards.
AATGTGATAATTATTATGTTTTAAATGAAAGATGTATTGATTTTGCATATTTTAACTTCTATTATAGTGCCCTTAATTGCTGCGTTTGATAGTTTTTGTTTTTATAGCCCATTTCTCCAAATGAAATGGGCTTTTTTTATTTAAAGTTATTTCTAATCATGAAAAATAAGCGGTTTAGAATGATATAAATTTTACACTATATTTTATTTTTTGTGATCGACTTGACATGGCACTTTCACAATTGATCTGGTAGTTACTTTCTACCCTCATACCCTTACACATAGTAATAGTATATTCATCATACTTCTTTAAAGGATCTAGTCGTTCGTTCAGACTAAATATTGAAGGAATAGGTGATGTCACAATTTTTACTAATTGCTGAAAAAGTTTATAAAAAGTTCGAAGAAGAAAAGCTTTTCTCCGAGGATGTAATTGGACACTTGAATAGCTTAGTCAGTATTATCCGGCAAGAGATAAAAGACACTTCATACAAACTAAAATATAACTTTATTGATTTTGAAGAATGTTTAAATAAACCTGCAAAGGAATGTTCAGTTAAACTCGATATCAGCTTAATGCCAATTTATAAGAATAAAAGTGAGTACATTATGTGGTTAGCGAGTTTTATCGAAAAAATTACTCTAGGTGGAAGAGAAAAGCTTCCACCGCTTACAAATAGTTTACTACCGAGCTGTATAGTGACTAATCCTTATGTAACAAAACTAGAGCAGGCAAAGGACTCTTCTGAAAAAAGTGCACAGATGATTGTAAATTACTTTAAATCATCCGATTATAAAAAAGTTAATAAAGTGCCTTCATAGTGAAAATAATAATTTTCTATTAAAACAATAATATTATTGGTAAATGCACCGTTATGCGATGGTTTATTCCATCCAAGCGAATAAAAGCAATAGATTGAATCATGAGCGTATTTTTAAATTTGTGTTGATCGTTCAGTGAGCCATTTTGCTAGTTGTGGCCAGAACTCCAATGCACTTGCCTGACTCGACATGAGGCCCAAATGACCGCCAGGGATGAGAGTAAACGTAACATCTTGGCTACTGGTTAATTGGCTTAATGGTTGAGCTGCATCAGCGGTAACCAGTTGATCACTACGACCAGCGCCCACTAAGAGAGAACAGTCAATATTTTTTAATTCTATTTTTTTATTTTTTAACTGGATAAAGCCGCGCTTCAATGGATTTTGCAACCAAACATTGAACAACATGTCCTGATTAATTCCGCCCGGGTAATCAATCATATTATTTAAAAAGTTACTTAAAGTGGCATGCTCTTGCACAAATTGTAGGTCATCAAGATTCTTTAGTAGTTGAATATGTCCATCAAACCAGCCTTTAGGATCAAGAATTTTGAAACCTAAAGAGTTTAAAATTCCAGGACTATGAATCAAACGTTTTGGTAGTCCAGAGTAAATACGGTCTTGAATTTTTTTATTGCGACCAATCGCGTTGTTTATAGCTCGGTAGAGTTTTCCAATATAACCAGAAGCATAACTGTCTATTGGACTACCAAGTACGATAAGGTTTTTAACATAATTGGGTTGATTTAAAGCGGTATATAAAGTGACAAATATGCCAGCCATACTCCAGCCATGAAGCGAGATTTGTTCACTTCCAGAATGTGTTCGGACAAGTTGTATTGCTTGAGGAATAAACCCTTCAATAAATGATAAAAAATTAAGATGTCTATCTTTAAAATTTAAGCGGCCCCAATCCACAAGATATACGTCAAAACCTACATTTTGGAAGTATTTAATAAGAGAGCGATATGGATATAAATCATATATCGCCATATTAATAGCGAGTGGTGCAACAAATACTAACGGTTCTTTAAATTGTTTTTGAGTAGCTGCGTAATAACGAATACGAGTTTGATTGAATTCACCAATCACTTCATAAGGAGTGCTTTGTGACAAAACCAATGTTTTTGGGCGAAATAGTCGGGTAGAGAGGTGCTTGATTTGACTTTGTTCAGAGACAATGGACTTTAAGCGTTTCATCTTTCTTTTACCAACTATTTACTAAAGTTGAATAAAGTCTAAGCGATAATTTTAAGGTTTACCTTGACCTTAAATACCCTAGACACTCAAAATGATGATAGTTTTTTTAGTACATGACCAGTAAAGGCGAACATTTAATGAACCAGTCTGATGATTTAGAATACCAACTTGATACTTTAGCCATTCGTACCGGACATACTCGTAGTTTTGAAGGTGAGCATGGCGAACCGATTTTTTTGACTTCATCATTTGTATATGAAAACGCTGCTGAAGCGGCTGCAAAATTTTCTGGTCAGGTTCAAGGAAATATCTATTCTCGTTTTACCAATCCGACTGTATCGATGTTCGAAAAACGCTTAGCTGCTTTAGATGGAGCTGAAAGAGCTGTTGCGACAAGCTCGGGAATGGGCGCGATTTTGTCAGTTGCTATGGCATATCTAAAAGCGGGTGATCATGTTATTTGCTCAAGAGCAGTTTTTGGTTCAGTTGTTGCCTTATTTGAAAAATATATAGCCAAGTTTGGCGTAGATATTACATTTGTTGATTTATGTGATTTAGACGAATGGAAAAATGCCGTACGTCCTGAAACCAAACTTTTCTTTGTTGAGTCACCGTCTAACCCTCTAGCTGAGATTGCAGATATACAAGCTCTAGCAGATATCGCCCATGCGAATGGCGCATTACTTGCGGTTGATAACAGTTTCTGTACACCTGTTTTGCAGCAACCACTAAAGTTTGGTGCGGATCTTGTGATTTACTCTGCGACTAAATACTTAGATGGCCAAGGCCGTGCATTAGGCGGTGCTGTTGTTGGTAATCATCAGTTGTTAGAAGAAGTTTTCGGTGTTGTTCGTACGCTTGGACCATCAATGAGCCCATTTAATGCATGGGTTTTCTTAAAAGGTCTAGAAACTTTACGTTTACGTATGAAAGCACACTGTGAGAGTGCTCAAATTCTTGCAGAATGGTTATCTAGTCATGAAAAGGTAGAGAGGGTTTACTACGCTGGTTTACCAGCTCATGAAGGTCATGAACTTGCTGCTAAACAGCAAAATGGCTTTGGCGGTATTGTATCCTTCGTTGTTAAAGGCGAGCGTGAAGGTGCTTGGAAGGTTATTGATAATACTAAGTTTATCTCGATTACCGGTAATCTAGGTGATGTGAAATCGACGATTACCCACCCAGCAACCACAACTCATGGCAAACTTTCTGTTGAAGCAAAAGAAGCTGCTGGTATTCAAGAAGGTCTAATTCGTGTTTCTGTGGGTCTAGAAGATATTAATGACATTATTGGTGATATCTCACGTGGGTTAGATTTAATCTAATTAAGTTATGTTTGTTATGGAAAAGTCACATTCATTTTAATGTGGCTTTTTTTGTTACTTATAAGCAACAATAGCAATAAAAAGTCTACGTTTTGTTATAAAACAGTCTAAAATTTCAACGTATAAAAGCTCTAAATTTAATAAAAATAACAAAGAGAGTCTTTAGTCATGCTTAAACCAATAATTATTTTAGTTGCGATAGGGGCAATTGGTCTAGTTGGATATAGAGTATTTGCTCAAAAAGATGAACCAACACAGATGAGTGAAACTGTATTATTAATTAATGATGCAAACAAATCAGTTCAAAACGCTGATCTTTCAATAGAAAAAGCCAATACTTCTTTCAAGAATGTTCCTTTAAGTGAATATAAACCAAACAATAAAAGTCTACAGGCTGCCCAGTAACTTTTCTAAATTTTACTTTTTCTACTCATCAAAAGTTTTCTATATAAACGCTTTTAGTAGATTGACCATAGAAAATAGTTTCATAGATACCAATAGAAAACATTGATTTATTGTGTCAGAATTACGGATTAATTTTGATTTAAACGTACTAGCCTCAATGATCTTGATGATCTATATGGGGAGTAGAAAGAGTTTAAGTTTTGCAGTGTTATGTGACTATCAATAATACTTGAAATATTTGATAGAGATACGGAGTTAGGTTTATGAATATCAATATGCTTATGCAGCAAGCGCAGCGCATGCAAAAAGATATGGAATCAAATATAAAAAAGGCTAAAGAAGAGCTTGCTCAAACTGAAGTACATGCTGAAGCGGGCGGTGGTTTGGTTAAAGTCACAATGACTGGCCGTTATATCGTAAAACGTATCGAAATTAATCCAGAATTACTTCAAGATGAACCAGACATGATTGAAGACTTAATTGCTGCTGCAGTAAATGATGCTGTACGTCAAGCAGAAGTGATTTCTGAAGAAAAAATGCAAAAAGCAAATTCTGGTATGGGTTTACCACCTGGCTTAGCGGGCATGTTCTAAGGAAATTCAGTGTTTAGCGATAGATTTGAACAACTCGTTCAAGCTTTACGTATATTACCAAGCGTTGGTCCGAAGTCGGCTCAACGTATGGCTTTACATCTTTTGATGAAAAATCGAGAAGGGGCATTTGCATTAGCTCATGCTTTACATGAGGCTTCAAGTTATATACATGAATGTAGTGTCTGCCATTCTTTGACTGAAAATGAAGTTTGTGATATTTGCGCCTCAACTGACCGAGATGATCAGTTATTGTGTGTAGTTGAATCACCAGCTGATGTGATGGCGATTGAGCAAAGCGGTAGCTTTCGTGGGAAATATCATGTTTTAGGTGGTCACCTTTCTCCATTAGATGGTATTGGTCCAGAAGAAATTGGTATTCCTTACCTAATTCAGCGTCTAAGCCAAGGTACTATTGAAGAAGTCATTTTGGCAACTAATGCGACTGTAGAAGGACAAGCGACAGCTCATTATTTGGTAGAGGCGACTAAACATTTACCAATACAAATGACGCGTATTGCTCAAGGTGTACCTCAGGGTGGTGAACTCGAATACGTAGATAGCCATACTTTAAGTCAGGCAGTACATAATCGCATGAGAATGAAATAAGCATTTCGATGCTTATTTCATTAATGAATGCAGTATCAATTTGATTAAATTTATTAATTAAATTCAGTTATTAAACATAAATATTATTTTGTCTTTTATTATTAAAGATAGTTTAAATAAAATATGAATATAAGCATGAAAAAGATCTTATAAATTTTAAATAAAGAACATTTGGAGATAAATTTAAAAAGTACAAATAAAAGATCAAAAAATTATCTATTTTCGAAAAATTGTTCAAAAATAGAGTATTCATAAAGGTTTAAGTGGCATTTTTCTGCTTCTATGTTATATATACCAGAGTTTAAAGCACTCTTTGCAATACTTGAGAAAGCATGTTTCAGTTTATCCAACAGCAAACCGAATTGGTTGATGTTCTTCAAAAAATGGATCAATGTTCAATATATGGACTTGATACAGAATTTATTAAGGTTGACACACTCTGGCCTAAACTTGGAGTATGCCAAGTCAATGTAAATGGTGATGTCTATCTGTTGGATGGTGTTTCATTAGATCTAAGTCAGTTTTGGAAAAAGATTTTCCACGCGCAGCAAAATATTTTTCATGCATGTGGAGAAGATATTGATTTAATCTATCATTACGCTGATCAAGAAGATCTCCTTAATGTATTTGATACTCAAGTAGGTCTGTCTTTTTTAGGTCATGGCCTGCAAGTGAGTTACCAAGGTGCTTTAAAACTTTGTCTTGATATTGATATTGAAAAAGATCAAACCAGATCTGATTGGTTGGCTAGACCTTTATCGCCTCAGCAACTTTGTTATGCTGCTAACGATGTTTTGTATCTAATGAAGTTAGCTAGTCATATTCAAGAACAGCTTAAGCAGAAAGGGCTTTATAACTATGTTCTTGAGGACTGTAGTAGTCTAACTAAAGAAATCATTAGTGAAACACCGACCGAATTACTATATACCGATGTGGGAAATTATCGTCATTCACGTCGTCAGTTAATGCAGTTGCAAAATTTAAGCGAGTGGCGTGAATATATTGTAAAAGCAACGAATCAGCCACGCAGTTTTATTCTTAGAAATTCAACCATGATTGATATGGTTGAAAAGAACCCGCGTAATAGCTTTCAACTTTCGCAAGTGAAAGATATTCGTCCAAATGTAGTTCGCGAGTACGGCAAAACGATTTTAGAACTTCTTAAAGATTTACCAGTCGAAAGTAAGTGGCCATCAAAGATTGCAAAACCATTTAAGGTTACGTCTAAAGAAACTTTAAATAAAATGGATATGGTGCTTGCTCATGCAATAAATGAGACTTCTATTCCTAAAGAAGTGTTGCTGAGAAAAAAATGGTTAAACGCCATTCATCAACATGTTCTATCTCGAGGGGATGAACAGGATTTACCTGACTATCTGTTAGGATGGCGTTATGAGTTATTAACTCAACCATTAATCCAGTTGTTTCAAGAAGAAAAACAAAGTTTATCTATTTAAAATGAATAGATAATTAGAAATTTAGAGGCTCATCATGCGATGAGTCTTTTAAATAAAGAATAATCGTTGTGTTAAGTTTTTATTTAAAAAAGGAGTTAATTTCAATATTTAAGTATATAAAAATAAGATTTTTTGTAGATTATCTAAATAATTATTTAGTCTGATAAAATTCATAAAATAATGTAATAAAGTAAATATAATTTGAAAATTCAATAATGAATTAAATTAACTTATATCGTGAGAAAAATTCAATTGATTAAACATACAGGTCTGTATATTCTTGGATTTAAGAAAAACAATTTCAACTTATATAATATATAACTATAAGTTTGTTTCGGTGCAGAAATGAAAAGCCTACCCAATAAGGTAGGCTTTTTTATTTTTTAGTGATATAGCTTAGTTGAAATGTCTTAATTTTTTAAATTTAAAAATGAATATAAAAATCTACAGATGTTATCTATATGAATCAGTAAGTTGTTTAGACACAAGTACACAACTCTAAAACTTATAACGTCTTTTTATGCTATAAAATTATATAGATTAATAATTAGAGAGATAAATATGCTAAACAACTTTAATGCTGAACAAGCTCGTCAAAATGCTAAAAACTTTAAAATAAATCAAGACGTCATATTGGAAAAAATTTTAACTGGTACTGAGTCTGAATCTAAGGAGGGGAAACGAAAAGCAACTTTCTGGTTTCCTGTTGATGCTATAAGTCCTGATCATCTTACTCTGGTTGAAGAGGAGCTTAGAAGCAGAGGTTTTAATGTGTCAACTGATATTGAGCACTCCGGTACCACGATCACAATTGAAATAAGCTTCTAGTGAATGAGTGTTTTAACTAAACCACTCTTAAAAAGAGTGGTTCTTTTATTGCATGATTTATCGTGAGCTAAAAGAAGTTAAATATAAATTTATTTACAATTAAATTTATATTAATCAGGATATTATTTGACAGGTTCTATCTTGTTCTGTAGCTTTACTTTTTGAGTGGAATATGGATATGAACTTCCAAACAATACTTTTCTCTTTCAAAAATCAATCTACTGGTACAGACGCATTTAAAGCTTTAAAAAATGCTTGTGAACAGTCTCTTAAAGAATCTCAAGATACAAAAGAAAAAGTAGCAGTTTACCTAATTTATGGTTTCGCACGTAGTTATGTAATCTTATATGAAGATGAAGCCGTAACGACCGAATTTTCTCATACCTCTAAAACTCAACTCATCGCTTATATGGAAAGTCTTAATGAGGCATTATTAAGTCAAGATGATAGCGCTATTTTGAATGCCTTAAATCAAGTAAGCCATGATTATATTAAAAGCTCTCGCGTTTTCTAGAAAAAAATTAACACGTCCTTAAATAAAAAATACTTCTTTAGTTTGGGCTAAAGAAGTATTTATTCTAATATATTAATGGGACTTTTTCTTACCGCCACCATCTTGTTTATTGACGGTAGACCATGCAATTCGTTCGGCTTCTTCTTGAGAATGGCCTCTATCTACTTCACTCTCAACAATATGTTTGGCCTGACGTTTTTGCTTGGTTGTATAAGCAGTTTTATCACCACGAGGCATAATTTCATCCTCCATATCTATGAACAAGATACTTAATATTTAAACATGTTGAGAATTTAAACCAGTTCAGTAATGTCTCCCAATGTGTATTAAGTGCTTAGAAATTTTACTCAAATGTGAATTTGAAAAGGTAATACCTGATTGTAATATGATAAATTTCATAGAATTAAATCGTGAAATTATTAAAGATAGATCACAAAAAGTACTCAGTAACGAACATTTTTTCTTTTTTCCTAAAAATTGTTTTATTTTATTAAAGTTGAAAATTATGTTTAATTATTTAAAATCAAATATTTATTAATTTTATATGGAACCTTGTTTTTAACAGGAACAAAGTTATTATCGACCTTAATCAATGTTGTAGGTTAATATTTCTCAAGAATAAAAAAAACGACTGATGCGTAAACAAACCTGCGTGTGTGAGTCGTTTTTTTTCATGTATGCTGTCCTTAGTTCAAGAGTTGATTTGAAATGCACTGTGATATTTATAGATCGAGCAAAAAAGATGAAATGTACATGTATATTGCTCGTCCAAACTATCCTGACAATGCGGAGCAAGCTGATCCGTTTGAAAATGTTCCTGAAGCTGTTTTACAAGCGTTTGGTCGTGCAACGTTTGTCATGCATTTAGAGTTAGCTCCAACACGTAAATTGGCGCGTGTTAATGTTTTACATGTTTTAGACTCATTACAAACAAAAGGTTTCTTTATTCAGATGCCGCCAGAAGGGTTAATTAACCCGAATGCAGTTGAACCAGAGGGCTTACGTGGTGCATGAAGATCAAACTGGAATAATGAATCAATTATTTTCTTTTTTGGATGTTATTCCTGAAGGCGTTATTGCTTTAACAGCTTATGGAATAGGCGCTATTATTGCTTTGTGGTGTTGGTGGCGATTAATGCGCCGTCTTCCTACTACTTTGGGTGCAATTAGCTGGCTGATTGTATTTGCTATTTTAGTTACACCAACAGTATCTGAAGGACCGAATGCATCTGTAGCACCTGCTATTTTTGGACTTCTTTTTGGTGTTTTAACTAAAGACAGTCCGTTAATTTGGTCAAATTTATCTTTAATTCTGTTTGTAGTTGGTCTAGGTTTGGTGATTGGATATTGTTGGTCAAAATATTCAACAAACAAAAACATGCGTTCCATCTAACCATTGAAATAGAAAAATAAGGTCTTTACATGTCTGCTGATACCCAACATTTTACCGGTACAGATCAATATATTGCGACTGATAGTCTTAAGCTTGCTGTAAAAGCAGCTCGTGCTTTGCAAAAGCCTTTACTGATTAAGGGTGAGCCGGGCACGGGTAAAACTTTACTTGCTGAACAAGTAGCACAAAGTTTGGGTTTAAAACTGATTACTTGGCATATCAAGTCTACAACTAAAGCGCAGCAAGGGTTGTATGAATATGATGCAGTTTCTCGTTTAAGAGACAGCCAGTTAGGTGATGACCGAGTCTACGATATTAAGAACTACATTAAACCCGGTAAACTGTGGGAAGCTTTCACCAGTGAAGAGCGTTGCGTATTATTAATTGATGAAATTGATAAGGCCGATATTGAGTTTCCAAATGACTTATTGCATGAACTCGATAAAATGTCTTTTTATGTTTATGAAACGAATGAAACAATTACGGCAACGCAACGCCCAATTGTAATTATTACTTCAAATAATGAAAAAGAATTACCAGATGCTTTCTTGCGTCGTTGCTTCTTCCACTATATTGAGTTTCCAGATGAAGCCACAATGCGAGAAATCATTGCGGTTCATTTCCCAAATATCTCCGCAACATTGGTGAACGAAGCTTTACAAGTTTTCTTTAAACTACGTGAAATTCCTAATTTGAAGAAACCACCATCAACCTCTGAGTTAATTGATTGGTTAAGCTTACTCATGGCAGATGATATGCCTGAAGATGTATTACGTAATCGAGATACATCTAAAGCTATTCCACCTTTATATGGGGCTCTCATCAAAAACGAGCAAGATGTACAACTTCTCGAACGCTTGGCTTTCATGTCGCGACGTTAAAGGAGGGAATAACCCATGTTTGTGCGGTTATTTTACACCTTACGTAAATATGGTGTTCCAGTTACCACGCGTGAACTCATTGACTTAAACAGTGCGGTGAGTGAAGGCTTGGTTTTTGCTGACCAAGATGAGTTTTATCAACTTGCTAAAACTATTTTAGTTAAAGATGAGCGCTTTTTTGATAAGTTTGACCGTGCTATGAAAGATTACTTTGATGGCATTGAAACTTTTGATATCGATGAGTTGCTTAAACAAGTTCATAAATTACCAAAAGACTGGTTCGATTTAGAACTTCTCGAAAAACATTTAACTCCAGAGCAAAGAGCTGAACTTCAAAAAGCGGGTTCTTTAGAAGAACTAATGAAAATGCTGGAAGAGCGTTTACGTGAGCAGCATAAGAAACACCAAGGTGGTAACCGTATGGTTGGCACAGGTGGAACTTCACCTTTTGGTGCTTTTGGTGACCATCCAGAAGGTGTGCGAATTGGTGGACCGGGCCGTAAACGTTCGGCAGTTAAAGTCTGGGAACAGCGGAAATATCAAAATTTAGATGATGATCAAGTTCTTGGTACTCGCCAGATGCAAATTGCTTTACGACGTTTACGCAAATTTGCTCGCCAAGGTGCAGCTGAAGAGTTAGATGTTGACGGAACTATTCGTGAAACAGCCAAACAAGGTATTTTGGATGTTCAGATGGTACCTGAACGTAGAAACCGAATAAAAGTGCTGATGTTGTTCGATGTGGGCGGTTCGATGGATGCTCATATTGCTCAATGCGAAAAACTCTTTAGTGCTGCTAAAAGTGAGTTTAAGACACTCGAATACTTTTATTTTCATAACTGTCTTTATGACTATGTTTGGAAAGATAACCATCGAAGAACAGCTACACGCATGAACACATGGGATCTATTTCATACTTATGGACGAGACTATCGCGTAATTGTCGTAGGTGATGCCAGTATGGCACCTTATGAATTAAAATCGGTAGGTGGTTCTGTGGAATATATGAATGATGAGGCTGGTGAAGTTTGGTTACGTCGCTTACGTCAACATTTTGATAAAACAGCATGGTTAAACCCTGAAACAGAAGGGTATTGGCATTACACTCAAACCATTGGTTGGATTAAAGAGCTTTTTGAAAATCATATGTACCCGATGACTCTAAAAGGCATTGAGGATATGACGCGATACCTTTCTCGATAAACTTGATAACTTTAATAATTTAAAAAGAGGGATGATATGCAACATCAAATTAATGGTATTGCTTTGCCAAATGAACAGGGATTTTTTGGTGAATATGGAGGCCAATTTATTCCTCCGCATTTAAAAGAAGCAATGGATGAAATTAATGTTGCTTATGAAGAAATTCGCCATACACCTGAATTTCAAAATGAATTATCGGACCTCTTTTCAAATTATGTAGGTCGTCCAAGTCCCTTATTTCATGCAAAACGTCTTTCTGATCAGTTAGGCGGTGCGCAAATTTATTTAAAACGTGAAGACTTAAATCATACAGGTGCTCATAAGATCAATCACTGTTTAGGTGAGGCTCTACTTGCTAAATATATGGGTAAAAAGAAAGTAATTGCTGAGACTGGTGCAGGACAGCATGGTGTCGCTCTAGCAACGGCTTGTGCTTTAGTTGGTATTCCATGTGAAATTCACATGGGTCAAGTAGATATTGAAAAAGAGCATCCAAATGTCGTTAAAATGAAAATTTTGGGCGCTCATTTAGTTTCAGTAACACGTGGTACAGCAACCTTAAAAGATGCAGTTGATAGCGCTTTTGAAGAATATTTAAAAGATCCTAAAAACTTTATTTATGCGATAGGTTCTGTGGTTGGACCACATCCATTTCCAAAAATGGTTCGAGATTTTCAATCGATTATTGGCAATGAAATTAAAGAGCAGACCCATCATCGTTTTGGGAAAAATCCGGATTATGTTGTCGCATGTGTTGGTGGCGGTTCAAATGCAATCGGTGCGTTTACAGCATTTTTAAATGATTCAGATGTGAAGTTGGTTGGGGTTGAACCAGCAGGACATGGTTTAGAAACTCACATGCATTCGGCAACCTTAACTTTAGGTAAGCCAAGCCAAATTCATGGTATGGCGTGTTACGTGCTTGAAAATGAAGCTGGTGAACCATTGCCAGTGCATTCTATTGCTTCAGGATTGGACTATCCGGGTGTTGGGCCACAGCATAGTTTCTTAAAAGATTTAGGTCGTGTGGAATATAGCACTGCAACTGACCAGGAATGTTTGGATGCTTTTATGACCTTATCTCGTGTAGAAGGAATTGTTCCTGCGCTTGAAAGCTCACACGCTGTCGCATGGGCAATACGAGAAGCACCAAAGCTGTCGAAAGAAACCATGATTGTGGTTAATCTTTCTGGTCGTGGAGACAAAGATTCGGATTATGTGGCAGAAAAACTTAAGCTTTAAACCAACTAAACACAAAAAGCGGTCAATATTTAAAGACCGCTTTTTTTATTTCGTAGACGAAATCTATCCCTTGTTAAAAGTTCATTATTTCTTAATTAAAACAAAGTATTCTGATTTTTAAGCTGTGATTGTTAGAGATAGGTGTGTAAAACACTGCTTCACAAGGCAAAGCGTTGCGTTGCTTTGTCTCACTCAGTAGAATAGTCACTTTGCAAAATTTGCCTTTGGAGACGCCTAAGTGGAGCGACCGACGATTAGCCCTGAACATTTACAGGAAGCTGCTGAAAATTTATCTACAATTCGAGATTTTATTCGCTTTGGGGTATCAGCATTACGTCAACATGATGCACATTTAGGACAAGGTACTGAAGATTATTTTGCAGAAAGTTCTGCATTAGTTTTACAAACCTTATCTCTTGAATGGTCAGCAGACTCAGAGATTTTAGATGCTAAGCTTTTGCCAAGTGAAAAAGCAGAATTCTTAAGTTTGTTAGAACGTCGTATTAATGACCGTATACCGACTTCTTATTTATTAAATTTAGCTTACTTCTTTAATAAGCCATTTTATGTGGATGAGCGTGTACTTATTCCGCGTTCACCAATTGCAGAATTAATTGAACAACGTTTTGCACCATATTGCTTGGATGAAAATGGTCAAATGCGTGAAGCACTTAACAACCTGCCAGAAAATGCAAAACCTAAAACTCCACAGCGTATTTTAGATATGTGTACAGGTTCTGGTTGTATTGCTGTTGCTTTGGCTTATGCATATCCAGATGCGGAAGTGGATGCAACGGACATCTCTAAAGAAGCTTTAGAAGTAGCATCGATTAATGTTGAACACCACAATAAGCAATATCAAGTTGCGTTACTTGAATCTGATTTATTTGCCAAGATTCCAGCTGAAAACCAGTACGATTTAATTGTAAGTAATCCTCCGTATGTTGATGCTGAAGATATGGCTGACTTACCAGAAGAGTTTTTACATGAACCTGAACTTGCATTGGCAGCAGGCCAAGACGGTTTAGATCTCGTGCGTAAAATGCTTGCTCAAGCGGCAGATTATTTAACTGAAGATGGTTTAATTGTCATTGAAGTGGGTAACTCTGAATGGGCTATGCGTCAGAACTTCAATACTATTGATTTCAACTGGCTTACTTTCCAAAAAGGTGGTTCTGGCATTTTTGCTTTAACCGCAGAACAATGTCGTCGTTATAGAAAACTATTTGAACAGCAACAAGCATAAGGAGTTGTACATATGGCAGGGAACAGTATTGGACAACTCTTTCGTGTAACGACATGTGGCGAGTCTCATGGCGTTGGCTTAATGGCAATTGTTGATGGTGTGCCACCTGGTCTTGAGTTAACCGAAGAAGATCTACAAAAAGATCTGGACCGCCGTAAGCCGGGTACATCAAAATTTGCGACTCAGCGCAAAGAACCTGATCAGGTTGAAATTATTTCTGGTGTGTTTGAGGGCAAAACTACTGGTACGCCAATTGGTTTACTCATTCGTAATACTGACCAAAAATCGAAAGATTACGGCAATATTGCTCAGACTTTTAGACCGGGTCATGCGGACTACACCTATACACAAAAGTATGGTTTCCGTGATTACCGTGGTGGCGGTCGTTCGAGTGCACGTGAAACTGCTATGCGTGTTGCAGCGGGTGCTATTGCGAAAAAATATTTAGCAGAAAAATTTGGTGTATTGATTCGCGGTCATGTGACACAAATTGGTAATGAAGTTGCCGAAAAACTGGATTGGAATGAAGTTGCAAATAATCCATTTTTCTGTGGTGATGTAGACGCTGTTTCGCGTTTTGAAGCTTTGGTGACTTCTTTGCGTGAACAAGGAACAAGCTGCGGCGCAAAGCTAGAAATTTTAGCTGAAAAAGTCCCTGTAGGTTGGGGGGAACCCGTTTTTGACCGCCTAGATGCTGATATTGCACATGCGATGATGAGCATTAATGCAGTTAAAGGTGTTGAAATTGGTGATGGTTTCGCAGTTGCTGGGCAGTTTGGTCATGAAACACGTGATGAGCTAACTAGTCATGGTTTCTTAGCAAATCATGCGGGTGGTATTTTAGGTGGTATTTCAAGTGGTCAGACGATTCGAGTCGCCATTGCATTAAAACCTACTGCAAGCATTACAACACCAGGTAAAACGATTAATTTAAATCGTGAAGATACTGATGTGTTAACTAAAGGCCGTCATGATCCGTGTGTAGGTGTTCGAGCAACTCCAATTGCTGAAGCAATGTTAGCAATTGTCTTAATGGATCATTTTTTACGTCATCGTGCTCAAAATGCAGATGTTGTTCCTCCATTTGCTCCGATTGAACCCTAGTCATAATTTATGACTATAGTAAATAAAGCCCCAAATTTAAGTTAAATATGGGGCTTTAATTTTTTATTAGATTATGATCTATTAAATTTTAAATTATTTTCTTGTCTTATAATCTCTATATAAATATAATACCGGCGATTTATTTTTGAATATATTTATCTTTTGGCTTTTAAAATTAAAGCTTTATTAATTTACTTAGTACATCAGATATCTATATTATTTCTTAAAACTGATTTTAGTAAAATTAGTTTTATATGACTTTTTTACATTTTAAATTTTATTACTTTAGCAAATACTTTTTTAAGTCATCATTGAAATTGGGGAAATATCAATGAATCAATGTACATATAGAATTGCCTGTATGTCAAAAGATAAGCTATTGCCTAAAAATTTACAGGCAATGATAAGAGTTATTTATGACCTATCCTTGTCATCTGAGCTATCTGGAAACTGGATATATAGTGATAATGATCCAGATATACATATTATTGATTTAGACAGTGGCTATACCAATGTTCTTATTCCAAAAAAAATTAAAATTGTATTGAGTAATAACCCTAACCTTTTAAAAGGTTATCAATATGGGTTAAAGAGACCATTAAGATATCAGGAGCTTTTAAAAATTTTATTAGAAATTGAAAATAATGAATATTTTCAGAAGACTTACCAAGAGCGCATAGTTAATCATAAAAATATAGTTTATAGAAATTCTTCTGAAACAAAAATTTTATATAAACTCGTTTGTTATCCAAATTTTAAAAAAATTCATGCCGAGCAGATTGTTAACGTAACTAGAGTTTGTAATTTATTATCTATTGAATCAAAAACAGCACAAGAAATTAAGAGGTTCTTAAACTTATCTGTAGATGAGATACAAAGAACAATAGAGATTATTAAAAAAGAGGCTTATCCAAACTATGAAACGATACATGAAAATGTTGTTTCCATACTCCCATTTAAAACTGAAGCAACCTCAGTTAGACAAAAAAAGGGAGGTCAAAATCTATTATTTTATTTTATAAATAAATTGTGGAGAAAGTTAAAAAGATAACTCTAATAAATTGTAATGCTTTTATATTAGCAAATATATTTGTTAATTTATTTAAAGAAATTTCTGTGTTTAAAGGTAAAGTGTTTTGTGAATTTAGATAAATTTATAATTTGGTTCATTGCTTTTATAAAATTTATTTTAGGCTTTAACTTGAAGATAAATTAAAAAGGAACTCAATTATTGGCTCTAAATTATATTTTAGCTTTTACCATGGATGGAAAAGCTAATTATAGATTGCTTGTCATATTAATTTGAAAGGAGCTATAAAAAAAAAGAAGACAAACGATGTAAGTAGTATTACAAAGTAATTTAACTTTAAGTTAAATCTACTATTTGTTCTTCGTTTACAGCAATTTTATATTGATTACGTCCATTAGTTTTTGCTTTATATAAAGCATGATCAGCTCGTGCAACAAAAGCGGAAATTGAATCATTTAGACGGGGAGTTGTGGTCGCCACACCTACGCTAATAGTGACATGTGGTGAAACATCACTACATGGATGCTTAATCGCAATCTTTTTAATCGCACTCATTAAGCGCTCGACTTGTATCAAAGCTTGCTGAGCATTCGTCATAGGGAATAGTAATAAAAACTCTTCACCACCATAACGAGCAACTAAATCGCCACTACGAGCAGCAATAGAAGAAATAGCAATTGCGATTTCTTTTAAACATTCATCACCTTTGAGATGTCCTAGCGTATCATTGTATGCTTTAAAATAATCGATATCGACCATCATAATGGTGAGTGGTGTTTCATGTCGTAATGCACGGCGCCATTCATTATCAAGAGTTTCATCTAGATAGCGTCGGTTCGCTAAACCCGTGAGCGCATCTTGCTGTGAAAGTAAGGATAACTGCTGTGCTTGTTGCATAAGCTCAATACGATTCAGCTCAATCATACAGTTTTGTAGATAATTTTCTCGATGTTGACGATCAGTTGCGTAGGCAAGCGTCATCCCTAAAAAACTACTGAAGGTATAAGTACGGTTTAAAAAGGTCCAGTCAATCACGCCATTCAAGTAGTTACTTACTAAAATTCCAACCAATCCGCCCATCCATCCAGCAAATATGGCGGTATAGAAACGCATACCTACTGCACCATAAATAATGACGATTGCATACATCATCGCAGCATGAAAAAGGACATTATCTTGTCCATTTTCAATAACGTTAATTAAAATAAAAGTAATTGCTACTGCTAAAGCTGAACCAATGCCTACATAATAATCAAAATACTGATTTAATTTTTTAATAAATGATAAAATCCAAGCAATAAGAACAATCACACCTACCCAAGAATAATAACTAAACCAGGGTAAAACTTGCTCAGTTGGTAAAACTTGGTATATACCAAAGCTTAAAAATATATATAATATTAAAATAATAGGTGCCCTATAGCGAAACTCATAGGCAGCACCGTTTTGGTATTGAAAACGATAAATCGTTTCAAGCTGTTTTGGAAACCACACGAAATTTAATCCTCGTGTGGTTAATAAATCTATTTGTTCTTGTCCCAATATATTGGAACCTTGCAACTTCATAATTAATGCTCTCTATATTGGAAGTTGTCATAAAATGAGACTTATTTTAAGTAAAGTTCCATCTAAAAATATTGATTATATAATGTGTGGTTTATTCAAAATAATAATACAGTTTTTTTAAAAAAGTAATTATTTTTATCAGTGTTAAATGTGATAAAAATCACGACATTTCAATGATTAGCGTAATAATTATCTAAAGCTCTTCAATCCATCGAAAAAAGTTACAAATGGTCGATTAACGATTGTATCTTTATCATTTTCGGATAGACTTATAGCGTGAAACACAGATGATTGCTGTCATATAAATAGGAAAATTAGCAATGACTGCTCTAAATCAATATGGAATGAATTTAGAAATTACACCGCATAATGAATGGTCACAACGGTTCTGGGACGACCTGTTACCAGCGAAAGAACGGGTGAGCAAACATCCATTTTTTACGGAAATGGCCAATGGGGGATTGAGCCTAGATAGTTTTCGTTATGCTTTACTTAATTTCTATCCATTGGTTGCCCACTTCCCGTCATATATGGCTGGAGCACTAGGGAAAGCGACTGGGTTTTCTGAACCAGGAGTAACAGAAGCACGAGATTGGTTAATCCAAAATATTAAGGTAGAAGAGCGACACTTAAAATGGTATCGCGATTGGGCTGGAGGTTTTGGCTTAACAGTTGAAGAACTTGACCATGTACGTCCACCAGCTGCTATGAACGCGGTAAACCATTTTCTATGGAATATGAGTCATCGAGGGAATTTGGCAGAATGTCTAGCTGCAACAAATTTGGCGATTGAATGGGCAACTGGAGATTGGTCTATTCAGGTGTATAAAGGGATTCATACTTATACTGATCATCCTGAAGTAACTATTGATAAGCGTTCTTTAGCTTGGTTACGTGCACATGCACATTATGATGATCTTCATCCTTATGAAGCCATGGAACTGATTAAGCGCTTATGCAATGATCGTCCTGACTGGCAGCAAAAAGCATTTCATGCTGCTGAAGAAGGACTGCGGTATTATGAGTTAGCTTTAGACGATTGCTATAAGGTACAGCTTAAAGCCTCTGCTTGATCTTATCTTAAAAAAAGGGAGGATATCGTATGGATATTCTCCCTTTTATTTTATTCGAGCAACTTTAAGAGTTTAGTTCGATAAGGTATTTCTTCGGGTAATAATTCAAGTAAACGTTCCACAGCATCTACACGGTCTGGTACACGACTGACTACTCGCAATAATTGATCAATATCTTCAATTTGATAAATCACATGGCTCAAACGAGCGTCAAAACAATCTCTCCATGCGCATAAAAAAGGACTTTCTGATTTGGCTAAGAAACTTCCTCTATAAAGTGTAAGCGTAGTTGATGTAAAACCTAGGTTTAATGCTTGTTCAGCCATTAAAAAATCACATTGAATTTCGCAGTTAAGTCTATATGGTCGTGACTCGATAACATCAGGTATTAAGTTTCTGAGTTGAGAAAGTTCTGCTTTTAAAGTGGTGGTACTTACAGGCCGATCACCATATAAAGCATAGTGAAGTTCTTCAAGATTAATCCCTTCGGGACAAAGGGTTAGAATGCACAGAATTTCAATTTGGCGTTGAGTCAATGTAAGGCTGTGTTGGTTATATTGAACTTTAGGAGTGCCGAAGGCTTTAATATATAAGATATTTTTCTGATGAAGCTGAATTGCTTGTTTAACAATGTCAGCACAACGCTCTACTGCTAAAACTCCAAGTGAATTATGTTTTTGATATTTGGTCGATAAATTCATAATTCCATAAAACTGACCTGTATTCGCATCGGTAATCGGTGCTGCATAACAGACCCAATCTCTGACACTATTCATCTGGTTTTCGTGTGAGTAAACACAGCTTGCAGAATGTGTATTTAATGCTAGACCAATGGCATTTTGACCTACTGCCTGAGTAGACCACTGACCACCCTCAACAAAGTGTACTTGCTCAGCCGATGAGCGCATAGGGTGACTACTCCATGTCCAAAGTAGAGTGCCATGTGGGTCGGTTACCCCAATGGCCATATCGGCATCTTCAGCAATATGCATTAAGTTGCGATGGCATTCATGAATCGAACGACCAAATAATGAATGTTCCCATTCCTCACCCAGATCAAATAAAGGTGCTGCTTCAAGGTCAAGTGACGGCTTTTTTCCTAATTGTGTAGAATGAGATGAGGACTCTGGACGAAATAAGGACAGAGTAGTGTCTATTAAAGGCGATGATAATTGTTCTGACATATCCATATCGAAATTCCTTTATCATTGAAATGGCGTATCCGTAGCCGCTCAACATCTATAACTTTCTTATTGTGACTATTTCCTAGTTATCTCCTTACCTTAAATAATTTTATAAGTCTTGACCATTATCCTATTGGATAAGTTTTGTTAATTGCCTAATCATTAAGATAAGACATCTTGTCGGCTGAAAGGCTTTGGCACTTCTTCTCCGAAATATTGTCGATCAGCAAAATAGCTAGAACGAACCATAGGTGCACTCCAAATATTATTAAAACCTAATCGCTTACCGTGTCGGGTATATCGTTCAAATTCTTGTAAATTTACAAACCGATGAATCAGCGCATGTGATTTTGAAGGCTGAAGATATTGACCAATCGTGACAAGATCGACTTGATAGTCTTTTAAATCGTTGAGTAGGGCAAGCACTTCAGCCTCTATTTCTCCTAATCCAACCATCAGACCAGACTTAGTTTTGATATCGGGACAATATGCTTTAAAGCGTTTAAGTAACTCTAGTGAATGTTGATAATCTGAACCGGGGCGCATCGCTTTATATAAACGAGGAACCGTCTCAATATTATGATTAAACACATCTGGAGGAGATAAGCTCAGAGTCGAAAGCGCTGTCTCTAAACGACCGCGAAAATCTGGTACTAAAATCTCAATCAATGTTTCTGGACAACGTTTCCTAATTTCTTCTATACACTTTACAAAATGTGCAGCGCCGCCATCATGTAGATCGTCGCGGTCTACAGATGTAATCACAACATATTTTAAGTTTAGGTTAGCGACTGTTTCTGCCAGATGTTTAGGTTCATCTTCATCTAGCGGTTTTGGGCGACCATGAGCGACATCACAAAATGGGCAGCGACGAGTACAGATATCGCCCATAATCATGAATGTTGCCGTACCACCGCCAAAACATTCAGGTAGATTTGGACACGCCGCTTCTTCGCAAACACTGTGTAACTTCTGTTGGCGTAGCAAATTTTTTATGCGATTAATTTCTTCAAAATCGGTTATTTTGGCTCTAATCCAGTCAGGTTTAGTCGGTAACTCTTCTGTAGGTAAAATTTTAATCGGAATGCGAGCAACTTTATCCGCTCCTCTTAATTTAATACCAGTTTCTATTTGCCTTTTTAAGTCCATATATAAAATTCCATTTTATATTAAATAACTTTTAACTAGACTCTATATAATAAAAATCCTTATAATTTAAATAAGGGACATGGAGTCTATTAATGAGCGTAGTACACAGCTAATATTATAAATTAATAAAGGTTGGTTAAAGGTTTGTTTCGCAAGCTAATGAAATGTATTAAAATTTTTTAATTTTATTTTTGCTGTGCAAGTTTTTGAAAAATAAAAAATAATAGCCATAAAAACCACTTAAAACTTTTTAGTCTAATAGTATATTAAATTAAATTGAGCTTTATTATTTATAGCGAAATATATAACTCTCGCTGAAACTTGGTTGATTTTTAATAATCAAGATAATAAAGGAAAAGGATATGCAATTAACGGAAGAGCAATTACTCGCAGCATATAAACGCATGCGCGATATTCGTGAATTTGAGGATCGACTTCACGAAGAAAATACCAATGGTGATATTCCTGGCTTTATTCACTTATACAGTGGTGAAGAAGCTGTAGCAGTCGGGATTTGCGAAAATTTAACCGACAAAGACTATATCACTTCAACACACCGTGGACATGGACACTGTATTGCAAAAGGCTGTGACATTCACGCTATGATGCTGGAAATTTTCGGTAAAGATGACGGGCTATGCCGTGGAAAAGGCGGTTCTATGCATATTGCCGATTTAGATAAAGGTATGCTCGGTGCCAACGGGATTGTGGGTGGTGGACCTCCTTTAGCAATTGGTGCAGCTTTGACAGCAAAAACCTTAAAGACTGGTGGCGTCGGACTGTCTTTTACAGGCGATGGTGGTTCAAACCAAGGCCTTACTTTTGAAGCGATGAATATGGCTGTTGTGCTTAAACTTCCAGTAATTTTCGTTTTCGAAAATAACGGTTTCGGTGAAGGTACTGGTCATGATTACGCAGTAGGAAGCAAAGACATTGCTGGTCGTGCAGCAGGTTTTGGTTTACCGGCAGTTAAAGTTGACGGTACAGACTTCTTTGCCGTCTATGAAGCCGCTCAAACTGCCATTGAACGCGCGCGTCGAGGTGAAGGTCCAAGCGTGATTGAAACCATCACAAACCGTTTTTATGGCCACTTCGAAGGTGACCCTGGCTTGATTCGTTCTAAAGAAGAAGTCGAGTTCATTAAAGAAAACAAAGATCCTTTGAAAGTTTTCCGTGAAAAAGTCAAAGGCAAAATTGATGAAGCCAAACTAGACGAGATTGATGCAGCTTCAAAGGCAAATGTTGATGACGCCGTTGCTAAAGCCCGTGCTGCGGCATACCCAAAACCAGAACAACTCCTTACTGACGTCTATGTCTCTTACTAAAGGAATAGTAAAGATGCCAAATAAAAGTTTTCGTAATGCAATTAAAGAAGCCATTGAATCAGAAATGCGCCGTGATCCAACCGTATTTGTTGTTGGTGAAGATGTTCGTGGTGGGCACGGCGGTAAAAACACTGAAGAAAATCAGTTAGAAGGTTTCGGTGGTGTATTGGGCGTAACCAAAGGTTTATGGACAGAGTTTGGTTCGGAACGTGTTATTGATACCCCAATTACTGAGTCTGCAATTATCGGTATGGCCGCCGGTGCTGCTGCAACAGGTTTACGTCCTGTTGCAGATCTAATGTTTATGGATTTCTACGGCGTGTGTCATGACATGCTCTATAACCAAGCCGCTAAATTCCGTTATATGTTTGGTGGAAAAGCAAAAGCGCCAATGGTTGTACGTGGCATGATCGGCGCAGGTTTTTCTGCGGCAGCTCAGCATTCTCAGTCACCGTATAACGTATTTGCTGCGGTTCCGGGCTTAAAAGTTGTAGTTCCATCTAGCCCATATGATGTGAAAGGACTATTAATTCAGGCTATTCGAGATGACGATCCTGTAGTGTTCTGTGAGCATAAAATGCTTTATGACATTAAAGGTGACGTTCCTGATGAAGCCTATACCATTCCTTTTGGGGTAGCAAATTACACCCGTGAAGGTACAGACGTAACCATTATTGCTTTAGGTTTGATGGTACACCGCGCTAATGAAGTAGCAGATAAACTAGCAAAAGATAGTATTTCGGTTGAAGTTGTAGACCCTCGAACAATTTCTCCTCTTGATGAAGAAGGAATTTTAGAGTCTGTGGCATCAACTGGACGCGTGGTCATTGTGGATGAATCAGCAGCACGCTGTGGTTTCGGTCATGATGTTGCTGCATTGGTTGCACAGAAAGGTTTCCATTATTTAAAAGCACCTGTTGAACTCGTAACGCCACCACATACGCCTGTTCCATTCTCACCAGTTTTAGAAAAAGAATGGATTCCAAGTGTAGAGCGTATTGAGCAAGCTGTGCGAAAAACATTGGAGGCTTAGGATGAGCGAAATTAAAACGCTGGAGATCCCGAAATGGGGATTATCCATGGAAGAAGGCACGATTGCCCAATGGTTGATTAAAGAGGGTGATGGCTTTAATAAAGGCGATGAAATTTGTGAAATTGAAACCACAAAAATCGTCAATGTATTAGAAGCGCCTTTTGCTGGAACGCTCCGTAAAATTTTAGCGAAAGATGGTGATACTTTACCTGTTGGGGGTCTTATTGCCGTATGTGCTGATAGTGAAGTTTCTGATGCAGAAATTGAAAAGTTTATCGCATCACTAGGCGGTTCAGCAGCTAAAGCCCCTGAAGCACCTTTGGAGCAAAGTAAAGCAGAAACATCTGCACCTGTTGCTGAAAAAGCAGAACAACCACAGACTGTAGTAGCTAGTGTTTCAGCCCCTGCAAAGGTAGCGAAAGGTGACTACGTTGTACCGGAGTCATTACAAGGCTATCAAACATCTGATGATTTGTTTGCAACACCACATGCGTTAAAGCTTGCAGAAAAGCACAATGTAAACTTGGCAAAAGTCACAGGTTCTGGTCGTGAAGGACGTATTAGTGTTCAAGACATCCAGAAGGCTGTACAAGCTGCTGGTGGTCAGTGGCCTGATGTTAAGCAGCAAACCCAGACTAAAGTAGTTAAATCTACAGCCGATGATAGCCAAGTTCTAGCAACGCCTGTAGCACGTCGTTTAGCAAAGCAGTGGGGCATTAACCTAAATGACTGCCGTGTTTCAGGTACTCGTGGCCGTGTCTGTAAAGAAGATGTTGAGGCAGTTTACTATCGTAATAACCCAACATCGGTAAATGAACAACCTGTGCAATGTGCAGCTCAACCACAATCGAGAATTACGACTGTGGCGATGAATGGGATGCGTAAAGCGATTGCCTCACGGTTACAGGCTGCAAAACGTAACGCACCGCATTTCCGCTTAGTAGTCGATCTCAACGTAGAGGCTTTGCAAAAACTACGTAAGCAGATTAATGAGACTGTTCCACAAGTGAAACTTTCTATTAATGACATGCTCATTAAAGCAGCTGCTGCGGCACTGATTAAAGTACCTGAAGTGAATGTTCAGTTTGATGAAGCTACACAATCGATTCTGCAATTTTCACAAGCAGATATTTCAGTGGCTGTGGCGATTCCAAACGGTTTAATTACACCAATTGTGAAAGCCGCCAATCAGAAGTCTTTAGCACAAATTTCCGATGACATGCGTGATTTGGCAACCCGTGCCAAGACTGGCAAGTTACAACCTGACGAGTTTCAGGGCGGCAGCTTTAGCATTTCAAATTTAGGAATGTTAGGCATTAAGCAGTTCGACGCCATTATTAATCCACCGCAAGGTGCAATTATGGCATTAGGTGCTTCTGAATCACGTGCTGTTGTTGAAAATGGTAATGTCGTGGTTCGTGAGATTGTCACAGCAACGTTGTCATGCGATCACCGCGTCATTGACGGTGCGGTTGGGGCGAAATTCTTGGCCAGCTTTAAGCAGTTTGTTGAAAACCCTGCTTTAATTTTGGTGTAGGAGAACCCGCATGTCAGAAGCTCAATTTGATTTAATTGTGATTGGCGCGGGACCGGGTGGGTATGTGGCTGCAATTCGTGCAGCCCAGCTCGGGTTAAAAACCGCAATTGTAGAAGAGCAACATTTAGGCGGAATTTGTCTAAATTGGGGCTGTATTCCAACTAAAGCTTTGCTTGCAGGGGCAGAGCTCGCAACCCAGTTTAAACATGCCGGACAGTTTGGTTTTCAAGTATCTCAACTCGATTTTGATATTCAAAAGCTTGTGCAACATAGCCGACAAGTGTCAGCTCAGCTTGTACAAGGTATTGATTACTTGCTGAAAAAGAATCAGGTCACTGTTTTTAATGGTCGTGCTCAGCTTACGGCTAAAGAAAAAATTGAAGTGACCGATGCTCAAGGTAAAAGTCAGGCTTTGAGCGCACCTCATATTATTTTGGCAACTGGAGCTAAAGCTCGACATGTTCCTCAGCTTCCTGTCGATGGAACATATGTCTGGAGCTATAAAGAAGCGCTTGTGCCAGAGCAGTTACCGAAAAGTTTACTGGTTGTAGGTTCAGGTGCAATTGGTAGTGAGTTTGCTAGCTTTTATCAAGACTTGGGTTGTCAGGTCACGCTTATTGATTTAGCCAAGCAGATTTTACCAACTGAAGATGCGGAAGTTGCTCAATTTGTCAGAAAACAGTTTGAACAAAAAGGAATGAAAGTCTTAACCGATGCTGTCGTTCAAAGTATTCAAATTGAAAATGGTCAAGTTCACTGTGTGGTTGAAACGGCGAATGACATTCAAATGCTTGTTTTTGACCGCGTGCTTTCGGCAATTGGTGTGCAGCCGAATACCACGGGGCTAGGATTAGAACGTTTAGGTGTAGAACTCAATCCACAAGGTTTTGTGGCAATTGATGACTATTGTAAAACCAACGTAGCAGGGCTTTATGCGATTGGTGATGTGGCTGGTGCACCGTGTCTTGCCCATAAAGCAAGCCATGAAGCCATGATATGTGTCGAGAAAATTGCTGGTGTGAAAAACGTCCATTCACTCGATCGTAGCCAGATACCCGGTTGTATTTTTACGCATCCACAAGTGGCTAGTATTGGTTTAACGGAAAATGCAGCAAAAGCTAAGAATCTACCTATACGAATCGGTAAGTTTTCTTTAACTGCAAATGGTAAAGCTTTAGCAATTGGAGATGCATCAGGTTTCGTTAAAACGGTGATACATGCAGAAACGGGTGAATTACTTGGTGCACATATGGTGGGTCATGAAGTGACCGAACATATCCAAGGCTTTGCTATTGCCAAATACCTAGAAGCAACTGATGAAAGTTTAGCTCAAGTGATTTTCCCACATCCAACATTATCAGAAGCCATGCATGAATCCATTTTGGCTTCAATGCAACGAGCGATTCATATGTAGAAATTCTACATTTACAGGAGTTGAACATGGTTAAGGGATTAAAAAATAAAGTCGCTTTAGTGACTGGGGCAGCTCAAGGCATTGGCCGTGGGATTGCCCTGCGCTTGGCGCAAGAAGGGGCACATATTGCATTATTTGATATGAAACAAGATCGACTGAACGATGTGCAGCAGGAAATTCAAGCTTTAGGTGTAAATGCGAGTACATTTATTGCTGATGTAAGTGACCGCGAGCAAGTATATGCTGCTATAAATCATGCTGAGCAGACACTTGGTGGGTTTGATGTCATGATTAATAATGCTGGAATTGCTCAGGTTCAGGCTATTGCAAATTCAACACCAGATGAATTCCAAAAAATTGTTGATATCAATATTGGTGGTGTACTGTGGGGAATACAGGCTGCCGCCGAAAAATTTAAGCAACGTCAACATAAAGGTAAAATCATTAATGCTTGCTCAATTGCAGGCCACGATGGGTTTGCTTTACTTGGTATTTACTCGGCAACCAAATTTGCAGTACGAGCACTCACCCAAGCTGCGGCAAAAGAATATGCCAGTCACGGTATTACGGTAAATGGATATTGTCCTGGAATTGTCGGAACGGACATGTGGGTTGAAATTGATAAACGTTTTGCTGAAATTACTGGTGCCGCAATTGGTGAAACTTATAAAAAGTATGTGGAAGGCATTGCCTTAGGTAGAGCCCAAACGCCAGATGATGTAGCCGCATTAGTTGCTTTTCTGGCAAGTGAAGATTCGGACTATATTACGGGTCAATCCATTTTAACGGACGGCGGAATTGTCTATCGCTAAAACAACATCCTGATTTGAGGGAGATAATAATGAAAGCAGCGCGTTTTTATGACAGAGGCGATATTCGTATTGAAGATATCCCTGAACCAGAAGTCACTCCCGGCACTGTAGGTATTAAGGTGGCTTGGTGTGGAATTTGTGGTACAGATTTGCATGAGTTTATGGAAGGGCCAATTTTTATTCCACCGTGTGGACATCCGCATCCTATTTCAGGTGAATCTGCGCCGATTACCATGGGACATGAATTTTCAGGTGTGGTCTATGCCGTAGGTGAAGGTGTTGATGATATTGAAATTGGTCAGCATGTGGTCGTAGAGCCTTATATTGTGGCCGATGATGTACCAACTGGACCGGGCGATAATTATCATCTTTCCAAAAATATGAACTTTATTGGTTTAGGCGGTCGTGGCGGTGGTTTGTCGGAAAAAATTGCAGTTAAACGCCGTTGGGTACATCCAATTTCCAATAAAATCCCACTCGATCAGGCAGCCTTAATTGAACCGTTATCGGTTGGGCATCATGCTTTCGTACGTAGTGGTGCAAAGGCTGGTGATATTGCACTGGTTGGTGGTGCAGGGCCAATTGGTTTATTGCTTTCGGCAATTTTAAAAGCGAAAGGACTTAAAGTCATCATTACTGAGCTGAGTGCAAAACGTAAAGAAAAAGCCAAAGAGTCGGGAGTCGCAGATTATATTTTAGATCCATCAGAAGTTGATGTGGTTTCTGAGGTTATGAAAATCACCAATGGTGATGGCGTCGATGTTGCATTTGAATGTAGTAGTGTTAACAAAGTTCTAGATACTTTGGTTGCGGCCGTGAAACCAACAGGCGTGATAGTGATTGTTTCGATCTGGAGCCATCCAGCATCAATTAATGTGCATAGTGTGGTGATGAAAGAGCTGGATGTACGAGGTACAATTGCCTACGTCAATGACCATCAGGAAACCATTAAGCTGGTTGAAGAAGGTAAAATAAATCTTGAACCTTTTATTACCCAGCGTATTCAACTTGATGATTTGATTTTACAAGGTTTTGAAACCTTAATTCATAACAATGAGTCAGCCGTTAAGATTATTGTACATCCATAAACAGACACTTAAACCTATAAAAAAGAGCGATAATTCGCTCTTTTTTATTAAAGTAAATTGTTGTTTTGAGCTTCAATAATAGGGGGTAATGGCTGCCCTAAAGAACTTAACGACTCTCGTTCAATCAAACGAACAATTGAATCAAGCGGTAAATCATTTTCTTGCAAACCGAAAGGTTCTTCAATTTGAGCACTTAAAGCATCTAAACCTAAAAACATATAAGCAATTAAACCCACAATAAGCGGTGTCCAAATGCCTAAAGCTGCTTCAAGGCTAAACGGTAATATGAAACAGAAACAATAAACGGCACGATGTAAAAGTACTGAATATGAGTAGGGTAAAGGTGTCCCAGCAATACGGTCACAACCTGCTTGAATATTGCCTAGCTCAACAATATGGCGCGTCAATGTGCTGTAGATAATGTCGCTAATTTCGCCATCTTTTAAAGCTTTGACTAAATCTTTTTGAATATTTTCGAGTACAAACTGTGGTGCATTAATATGCTCATTTAAATAATTAAGTGAAGAATTATTTAAATAGGCATGTTCAAGAAATTTTGTGGGTTCGACTGTTTGTTGACGTAAACGATCACGCAATAAATTACTAAAAATTAAGACCTGATGAATCAAATGTTCACGTTGCTCATTAGATAGAACATGGCTGTCTCTAACAATATGTCTGGCATTTGCAATTAAAGCGCCCCAGAGCTTGCGGCCTTCCCACCATCGGTCATAACATGCGTTATTTCTAAAGCCTGTACAAATGGAAAGAATCACGCCAAAGATGGTAAATCCGATCGCAGGTACGGTAGGAATTTGAATCCAATGATAATAAGAGAGCCAAACCACACATCCTGAAATAAGTACAACAAAAGTCAGTGCAGGTAAAACCTTCGGCAAAATTGTTCCTTTCCAAGCAAATAATAATTTAAATACATTGCTTTTATCGCGAACAATCATATAAAGCCTTTGAACTAATGAACCTAACCAAGTGCAATATGATACGCCTTAGACGAGCTAAATACCTAGCTAAAGCTTATGCTTTTGTCTGAATCGCCAAAGCGTTGTACGGCTAATACCAAAAATATTCGCGACCATATTCAGGTTATGGTTATATTTTTCTAAAGCGGCTTGCACATTTTCTGGACTAAGTTCTGTATTTGTCTCGGGTAATTTAACATAATCCTCTGCATTTAAGAGCTCATTCGGTAAGTCTTCGACTTCAATTTCATCCTTACCATTTGCCATGGTTAACGCATAAAGCAGGGTGTTTTTAAGCTCACGAACATTTCCTGGCCAGTCATAGTTTAATAAAACTTGCATGGCTTTTTGATTAACATGGCGAGGCATCGTGTCGAGTTGAGTTGTACTTTCCTTTAAAATCTGATCGACAATAAGAGGAATATCGACCTTTCGTTCTCTGAGTGGTGGTATAAAAATTGGAATCACACGCAAGCGATAGAGTAGATCATGGCGGAAACGTCCAG
The DNA here is from genome assembly GCF_031196995.1 of Acinetobacter sp. 12966. Classification (NCBI taxonomy): domain Bacteria; kingdom Pseudomonadati; phylum Pseudomonadota; class Gammaproteobacteria; order Moraxellales; family Moraxellaceae; genus Acinetobacter; species Acinetobacter sp. 12966. The sequence continues at coordinate 31,751 of NZ_JAVIMC010000030.1, read as the reverse complement.
CCTTAGCTTCTTCGCGTAAAGCTTTATGTGTTGCTGTAATAATGCGGACATTGGCTTGAATAGGTTTTTCACCACCTACAGGAGTAAACTCACCTGTTTCTAACACCCGTAATAATTTAGCTTGAAGTTCTAAAGGAATCTCGGCAATTTCATCCAGAAACAGCGTTCCACCAACGGCACGTTCAAACACGCCTTTATGGTCACGAATTGCTCCTGTAAAAGCACCTTTCACATGTCCAAAGAGTTCGCTTTCTAAAATATTAGAATTTAAAGCTGCACAGTTAATCGCTACAAAAATCTTGTTTTTACGTTGGCTATAATCATGAATTGCTTTTGCCACAAGTTCTTTACCGCTACCAGATTCGCCGCGTACGAGCACTGGAAACTCAGTAATTGCTACTCTCTGAATAATTGAAAACATACGAGCCATTTCTGGTGAACAGTTATTAAAAACTTTAGCCAAGTCTTGCAATTGTTCTGTTAGCTCTACTTGATCAGCAATATCATTATCTATGCTAACGGGTTGTAAAATATGTAGTTTCCCGATAATGCGATGCTCGGCAATGTAAATATCATTTTCCTGATAGATAAATCGCTTTCTCATTTTAGGAGTATTAATTTCAAGATACTGGTTATGATGATCTTGAATAAGCGCTGCCATGCTCTCAACAGAAATGTCATCTGTATTAAATTTATAGTGAATTGCTTGAGTCGTTGTGTCTGCTAAAAACAGACTCGCATGTGGGAATAAAGCTTTTAATTGCTCGAATAAAATAAAGAAATCCTGTTCTGACTCAAAATTTAAGTTTGCCATTGTCTGTGTTTCATAATAGTTTCATTGAAACATACTTGAGTTTCAAAGGAACATCAAGCTGAGTTTGTTTTCTAACTTTAATTTTAATTATTCTTTTAAATTTTTGATTTTTATATTTATTATTTAATTTTAAATAATTGGCATCTTATTTGCAAAATATAGGAAAGAAATAAATTATTGGGGATATAAACCATGTTCTTTAAACAGTTTTTTGAGCAAGAAAGTTCGACTTATACATATATGCTTGCATGTGAAGAAACACGAGAGGCCGTTTTAATTGACCCAGTTGCATCAGATATAGAAATTTATGCAAAAGAATTAGAGCAGCATCAATTTACGCTCATCTATACCTTAGATACTCATGTTCATGCAGACCATATTACCGCTGCAAATTTACTTCGTGAACGTTTCCATTGTAAATCGGTTTTACATAGAAACTCAGACGTAAGTTGTGGAGATATTTTAATCACTGATGGTTGCATGCTTAAACTGGGAAATTTCAGTATTGAAGCCCATTATACACCAGGCCATACCAATGCTTGTACGAGTTATTTGGTGGGAAATATGGTTTTTACTGGTGATGCATTGTTAATTGATGGTTGTGGTCGAACTGACTTCCAGCAAGGTAATGCCGGCACACTTTATGATAGTATTCATAAACAACTATTTAGCTTGCCTGACGATACTATTGTGTACCCGGGACACGACTACAAAGGTCGTTTATCTTCAACGATTGGCAATGAACGTTTAAATAACTCACGTTTAGGTCAGAATCGTTCAAGAGACGATTTTATTGAATTAATGAATAATTTAAATCTGCCATACCCAAAACAAATCGATAAAGCACTTCCTGCCAATCAGGCTTGCGGCTCAATTTCACAATTATAAGGTGGCAATATGGAACTTAAACGAGTTAATCAAGAATTTTATGTTGCGGGCCAGATTACTGCCGATGATGTCGTAAAAATTGCAGGCCAAGGAATAAAAACACTGATATGTAACCGTCCAGATGGAGAAGGTGCAGATCAACCCAATGTAATTGAAATTGAAGAAGCAGCTCAACAATATGGCCTAAACGTAATCTATCAACCTGTTACCAGTGGCAAAATTACCGATCAACAAGTTGCTGAGTTTAAACATCTTTATCAGAATGCTCAGAAACCTGTTTTAGCGTATTGCCGTACTGGTATGCGTGCAATCAGTTTATGGGCTTTGGCTGAAATTGACCCAAAAGATGCAACACTGTTAGTTGAATCGGGTAATAAGCTTGGGTTCAACTTAAAAGGCTTAGTGCCACGTATTTTAAAACGTGACCATGAACCAGCCACTATTCCTTGTTATAGCGTTGTGATTGTGGGCGCTGGAGCAGCAGGAATTTCTGTAGCGTCTAGTCTTTTATGTCGTGAACCTCATTTAGATATTGTCATTATTGATCCGGCAGACACACATTATTATCAACCGGGCTGGACCATGGTCGGTGGCGGTATTTTCAAACCACAAGTAACCGCACGGTCAATGGCAAGTGTGATTCCTTCAAAAGTGAAATGGATGAAAGCAGCTGTTGCCGGATTCGACCCTGAGCATAATCAGGTTATTTTGGAAGGATGCCAACCCATACAATATAAAGCGTTGGTGGTATGTCCGGGTTTAAAACTGAATTGGCATGGTATTGAAGGTTTAGTCGAAACCTTAGGTAAAAATGGAGTGACGTCTAACTATCGTTATGATTTAGCGCCGTATACATGGGAACTGGTGCAACAGCTAAATGGTGGAACGGCAATCTTTACTCAACCACCTATGCCGATTAAATGTGCCGGTGCTCCTCAAAAAGCAATGTATCTTTCTGCTGACTACTGGTTAAAGCAAGGCAAACTCAAAGATATCTCTATCCATTTTTATAACACTGGTGCTGTTCTATTTGGTGTGAAGGAATATGTACCTGCACTAATGCAATATGTCGAAAAATATGACTCTGAACTTCATTTTAACCATCAACTTGTCAAAGTAGATGGGCCTGCAAAAAAAGCATGGTTTAAGGTCATGAATGATGAAAATGCAGCATTGGTCGAGACTGATTTCGATATATTGCATGTTGTTCCACCGCAACAAGCGCCGGATTTTATTCGTGCCAGTACGCTCACTGATGAAGCAGGCTGGGTGAGTGTGAATCCTCAAACCTTACAACACACCCAGCATGCCAATATTTTTGCTTTAGGTGATGTGATGAATGCGCCTAATGCCAAAACTGCTGCTGCCGCACGTGCACAAGCTCCGATCGTTGCTGTGAATGTTATAGCCCAGCTCAAAGGTGAGCAAAACTTTTGTGAATACAACGGTTATGGTTCATGTCCACTCACCGTAGAGCGTGGAAAAATCGTTCTGGCTGAGTTTGGTTATGGTGGAAAATTACTTCCAAGTTTTCCAAAATGGGTGATTGATGGGCAAAAACCATCTCGTTTGGCATGGTTGCTTAAAGAACAGATTTTACCGCCGATTTACTGGCAAGGCATGCTCAAGGGACGTGAGTGGATGGTCAAACCTGAGCGAGGATAAGTAAAGATTAATAATCTTTACCCTGAGAAGAGACTAAAGCTTCGTAAGAAGATGAGATCTACTCACTCATTAACCAGCAGTCTACTGCAAACGATGTATAGGCAATTTTAGGCTTTTAATATGTTATTACTTGTCGTTGAAGGCATTGTGATTGGCTTTTTACTTGGTCTTACCGGTGCGGGTGGCGGTATTCTTGCTGTACCTGCGCTCATGACCAGTCAAGGCTGGAGCGTGGCTCAAGCTGCACCGATTGGGTTATTGGCAGTTGCGCTATCTACACTCATTGGAACCATTGAAGGCTTATTTAAAAAGATAGTTCGTTATCGTGCTGCTATTTGGATTGCTTTAATTGGTGCTCCTATGGCACATATCGGCATTTTAATAGCTAACATGATTTCACCTGTCTGGCTCATGTTAATGTTTAGCTTGGTCATGTTTACAGTGGGTTATCGACTCATTAGTAATCGAGTATCAGACTTTCATAACCCGCCGTGTCAGGTCAATCCAAGTACGGGACGCTTTATCTGGAATTTTAAAACGGGAAGCGTTCTTGCCAGCATCGGGATTATTGCGGGGCTTTTAACTGGCATGCTCGGTGTTGGTGGCGGCTTTGTAATTGTGCCAGCGCTTAGAAAAGTCACAAATTTGGATATGCATAGCATTGTTGCAACCTCACTTATGATTATTTTTCTCATTAGTGGCATAAGTATTGTTATGCATATTGCAGAGGGTTTTCACTATCCAGTAGCAATCACTAGTGCGTTCGCACTCGCATGTGCATTCGGTATGTTATTAGGACGCCGAGCTATTCGTTTTATTCCGTCTGCAATTGTACAAAAAGTCTTTGCTTTAATGGTTTTTGCTGTCGCAATTTATATGGTAATTAAGATTGTTAATCTAACAAATATCTAAGAGATATAGTATTTTTACCATCTCTATAATTAGCAATTTTCCCAAGATGAGATGTTAAAACCATCTTTGGAAAATTGATTTAAACCATTTAAATTTTTGAGAAAATGAAATGAAGCGAATTAATGTGGCAATTTGTGGTTTTGGACGGATTGGGCAACAAATTGCAGAGCTTCTTTTAAATCGATCAGCATACTATAAACAAAAATATCAAATTGATGCCCGTTTAGTGGGTATCTGCAACTCATCATCAGGCTTAATTGACCAAGAAGGTTTACAAGCTGCAAAGTGGCTAGATAAAACACAGTATCAAGAAGGAGTAACTGAGCAAAAGTTTTTAGAACAGGTTCAAGCAGATGTCATTATTGAGACAGGGCCAAGTGACTATGTGACAGGTGGAAAGGGTCTATTTTATTTAGATTATGCTTTAACACATAGCATGAATGCGATTGCGGTATCTAAAGGTGCTTTAGTCGTAGAAGGCAAAAAATTAATTAACTTGGCAAATAAGCAGAATAAAAAACTATTTTTTAGCGGTGCGACGGCTGCGGCCTTACCAACTGTTGATTTGTTTGAATATAACCTAGCTGGCTGCCAAATTTTAGAAGTTGAAGGTGTTTTTACGGGCACCACAAATTTTATTTTAAATGATATGTTGCAACATGAATGTGCGTTTGCAGAATCTCTTGAAAAAGCTCAAGCAAAAGGTATTGCGGAACCTGACAGTTCTTTCGATGTAGATGGATGGGATACTGCTGCAAAAATTACGATACTAGCCAATACTGTTTTGGGAGCTGATATAAAAATTCAAGATATTCCAAGACAAGGAATCAGTCATGTGACTGCCGATCATATCCGTGATTGGAAAAAAGAAGATTTAATTCCTCGTCTGGTTGGTTTTATTCATCTGAAAAATCAGCAAATTCAAACAGGTGTTGAGTTACGTTTAGTTCCGATAAATCACCCTTTTGCTCATCTGCAAGGTTCTAATAAATGCATTCGGGTGTTAACGCAAGAAATGGGTGAATTTGTAGTAAGTGGAGGGGCATCTGCACCTTTAGCCACAGCAGCCGCGGCTTTATAAGATTTTGAGTTGATGATAAAAATGGGCTGCTAAAAATTAATCATGATTTATAAAAAAGCAGGCTTATGCCTGCTTCTCAAAACTTTTTTGACTATTAAATAGCTTCTTTCCAATTTCAAACTTACTAAACATTAAGTAGTTGCCGAGTAAAATTAATAAAATTCCAAAGACAGCATTTAAAGTCCATACATATCCTTCAAAGAAAGTAGAAACTGTTAAAGCAACTAAAGGGAAGAGCAACGTGCTATATGCTGCTTTGGCTGCGCCAATTCGTCCAACCAGAGAAAAATAAGCAGAGAACCCAATAATAGTACCAAATATAGCCAAGTAAAGTACCGAGCTTAAAAATGGGAAATTCATTGGCGGCATTAAATCTTGGCCAGTAAATAACGCTAGACTTAACATCACCAATGCACCATAGGTCATTGCATAACAGTTTGTTGAAAAGATATTTAGGCCACGTTTTTGATGTCTAACACTAATCATATTACCTAAAGAAAAACCGTAAGTGCCTATTGCACATAGACCGATACCCATTAGTAACTGTGCATTAAACTGACTATTAACCAGGTCATGCCAGAACAGTAAAACAATACCTATGAGTCCTAAAATTGCAGCTGGGGCAAAATTTGGTGATGGTTTTTGCTTAAAAAAGATAAGCGCATTAATAGCATTAAAGAAAACGGCCATCGAAAAAATAACGGACTCTAAACCGCTGTTTACATATTTAACTGCGGTATAAAAACAAATAAAGTTTAAGCCGAAAACACAAAGACCTTGTAGTATACAAAACAAATGATCTTTTAAAGCAATTCGCTGTAATTTTCCTGAAAATAGTAAAACAACCCAAAGTAATAAGGCTGAAATAGCAAAACGCCATAAAATTGCGACAACGGGTGTTGCATAATGGCTTTGAACGGCAATTCCAATCCATGTTGTTCCCCAAATCAACACCACCGCAACATAGAGTAAAATATTCATAACTTCATCCTCGATTACCAAGCTTAAGTATCTAGGAATGCTTCATTTTTCACGTATATATTCTTGTGTTGTACATGCAAGATCTTGCGTTTTTTATATGACTGAACTAGCTGAATTTTGCTGAATATGGTTAACTTAAGCTCAATGATATTCGTTTTAATTTTGCATGGTCTATCAAACTTTAGAACAGCTACAGCAATCTAAAGCCAAGCTTCACGAAACTGTGGTGCTTGATGAAAATATGCAACTTGCATTTTGGTCTAATCAGCAAGATCGTGTAAGTGTCTGTAGCGATCATCACACTCTAAGTCTTTATATTCAAGATGGCTATGAAAGCTATCAAAAAACACCTGCAGGCTGGAAAAATGGTGGCGGGCCGGGTCGTTTTTGCTTATTGCCTGAACATCAGGAGTCGACTTGGGATATCCGAGGTGGACTTAAATTCGTTCACTTGTATTATACCGACCAACACTTGCGTGATGTTGCCGAAAAAATATGGGACAAAGAACCCAATCAAATTGAACTAAACGAAGTTGTGTTTAATGACGATGAACGGATTCGAGCGTTATATCAATTCTTCTTGCTAGATTGTGATTGGAAAGATTCTTCAAATCATTTGCAAATGAGTACAACAGCAAGTTTATTGTTGAATCATTTAATTCGAAGATATAGCAACGTGAAGTGGCAGCAACCCGTCATTAAAGGTGGGCTGGCGCCTCATAGACTCAAATATATTCAAGACTGGATTGAAGGGCATCTAGACCAAGCATTGACTTTGTCTGACTTAGCAAATGTTGTGAATTTAAGCGAATATCATTTTGCCCATATGTTTAAACAGTCCACGAATATGGCGCCTCACCAATATGTCATGCAAAGACGCTTAACTAAGGCAAAGGGGCTAATTCAGTCATCTCAGCTTTCTTTGCAAGATATTGCGCTAGTATGTGGGTTTAGCTCAGCAAGCCATTTAAGTCATCGCTTTAAACAGTTTTATGGCATGAGTCCTTCGCAGTTACGTTAAGTGTCTAATGTAATTGGTTTCTCCTGAGCTGCATCAAAGGCAGCTCTTGCTGCATCAATATCAGCAATATGCTGCTGCGCCCATTGGCCTAAAGCAATTACAGGTTCTGTAAGTGAATGGCCTAGTGGAGTTAATTCATATTCAACATGAGGTGGAACTACAGGATAAACTGTACGTTTAACTAATCCATCTCTTTCTAAACCACGCAAGCATAAGGTAAGCATACGTTGTGATATTCCATTGATATTTCTCTTTATTTCAGAAAAACGATGTGGGCGTGATGCAAGTGTCATTACGATGAGGATGCTCCATTTTTCACCAACCCTAGCCAAGACTTGACTGACTCTTTGACAATCTGAACTCTGGATATCATGAGGTATGGTTACAGTCATATTACTTGGTTCCCTAAATGTGCCTTCTTGTGCATAAGAATAATAGTAGTAACATAATTAGTTCAAGTAACAATTTTATACTATGGGTATAAACGATGAAACTACTTCAAATTGACACAAGTATTTTAGGTGAGCAGTCTGTTAGCCGCCAACTCACCTCATCTGTTGTTGGAAAGCTCAGCACAGCTTATCCAAATGCAGAAATTATTCATCACGATTTTGCTTTAGAACCAATTCCTCATTTGTCTGATGCTGAGTTTTTGGCATGGCAAGGAATTGAACCTAATAATGAAACAGCGCAGCAACGTGTTGCACAAAACACCCAATATTTGGATGAGTTCTTATCGTCAGATATCGTTGTAATTGGCGCACCTATGTATAATTTTAGTTTTCCATCACAGTTAAAAGCGTGGCTTGACCGCTTATCTGTTGCTGGGAAAACATTCCGTTATACGGAAAACGGGCCTCAAGGTTTGGTAGAAGGTAAACGTGTCATTATTGCTTCTTCGCGTGGTGGTGTGTATTCAGAAGGTTCACCAGCCGAAGTTTTAGACTATCAAGAAACTTATATCAAAGCGTTTTTCAATTTTATTGGTGTTACTGATATTACTTTTGTGCGTGCGGAAGGGATCGCTTTCGGCCCAGAAGCACGTCAAGCTGCCTTAGATAATGCAGCTGCGCAAATCGCACAGTTAGCAGGTTAATATATAAATAGCCGAACAGTAATATGACTGTCCGGCCTTAAAGAGATTTTGATTTTAAGGAGTCAATTAAATCAGCAAATAACTAAAAGAAAGATAGCCAATTTAACCTCAAGCCAATCCATCAATCATTTGAGTAGGTGAAAGCCATCAAAAAAATTGATTCATACGAATCAAGAACACTGAAAACTACTAATTTTTAGTTAATTGAATAAGTTAGATGTACCGTATATCAATAACATATAGAATAAAAATGAATTTCTTATTGTTTTAAAAAGATATTCTTCTAAAAAATCTTTAGAAGAATATCTATCTGGCGTTCTTTAATGATCATGTTCCAAATAATCTGGTTTTTTGGGAAGCGCGAGGCTACATAAGAAACAGATAATGAGCATGACAATGACATAAATAAAGAAGGTGTTTTCAATTCCAGCAGCTTTGAACTGCAAGGCAACTGAAGGCGCGGAACCACCAAACAGCGCATTACCTACCGCATATGAAAATCCTACGCCTAAAGCTCGTACATGAGGTGGGAACATTTCAGCTTTGACCAGACCACTAATAGAAGTATAGAAGCTGAGTATCATCATCATAAAAATAAGCAGTAAAGCGATAATGATCGGTGAGTCAATATAGTGACGCATTCCGATTACCATGACTGGATAGATAAAAATCGCAGACAATAAGCTAAATGCCAACATTGAAGAGCGTCGCCCAATACGGTCCGAAATTGCACCAAATACAGGTTGAGCACACATATAGACAAATAGAGCGAAGGTCATGATATAACCAACGGTTTTTCCATCCATCCCTAAATTGGTTAAATAGGTTTTTGAATAAACAGTCTCTACATAAAACGTTAATGAACCAGCAGAAGTATATCCAACCACTAATAAAAAGGTTTTCCAATGTTTCTTAAAGAGTTCTCTTAAGCTACCAGACTCTTTTCGTTCGCTGTCTTGATGAGAAAGCGTTTCTTCTAAGCGACTACGTGCAAGCAAAGAAAAAATTGCTGCAATACCGCCAATAACAAACGGAATACGCCATCCACCATCATGTAATTGTTGTTCACTTAAGAACGTTAATAAAATTACACCAAGTAAGCTTGCGAGTAATTGACCACCAGAGAGTGTGACGTATTGAAAAGATGCATAAAAACCACGTTGACCTTTTAAGCCTAATTCACTCATATAGGTTGCTACAGCGCCATATTCACCACCAACCGATAAGCCTTGAAGTAACCGCACTACCAATAAAAGGAAAGGGGCAAATAAGCCAACTTGGTCATAAGTAGGTAGGGCTGCAAATAGAAAAGAACTCAAAGCCATCAGACAAATTGAGATGACCATCGACTTTTTTCGACCATGCCGGTCTGCAATTCGTCCAAATACCCAACTACCAATAGGACGCATAAAAAAGCTTGCAGCAAACACACCCCAAACATAAATAGACTTGGTCGTACTATCCATATCAGGTGCTGTTAGCGCTTGAGTAAAGTAGGCAGCAAATACTGCATAGATGTAAAAGTCGAACCATTCAACTAAATTACCAGAGGCTGCGCCTACAATTCCACGTATTCTGCTACGTTTTTCTTCCTGAGTGTATGTCATATTTCTTCCATCATTTTGCAGACAAAAATGAGGAATTTATAGATATGCTGGATAGAAAATGAATGAAACTTTAAATATCACTCGATCCTGAGCACTTCCTTAAATTCCTAACCATTCATTTTTTCTAATTTTAAAATTCGATTCTAGAGAGATTACGTCCTTTTGTTCGATTTAAAGAGATTTTCCCCAATGATCGAACACTTCCTTTCGTTTAACTTCATAATTAATTGTATTGAAAACCAATCAGCTAATTTAACAACGGTATTTTTTTATTTTATTTCTCCTTTTAAGTTCCATTTTGAGCTTAAGTTTATTTTGAATATTTGGTAATACTTAAAAAGTTATAGTGTCAATTCCTAATAAAATAAATGAAATTTATATAATGATAAGTTCATAAAAGTTGTATCACATTCATTTAATCGAAAAAGTACAGAATGTGTTGTTTCTCAATATATGTAGCTGTATTCTTGCGTGGCTAAAAATAGACTCCGCACTCATTTCTAGCGCTTTAGAATTATGCACGGTATGGCAGGTAGTTATTCAATGGAAAGACGTTCGTTAAATCTTCACTTCATGACATGCTCTAAAACAGCATTGGCTTCATCTATTGCACTCATAACATCTGTCGTCTATGCAAATGAAGTGGAGGTTTCGCAGCTCCCAACCATTACTGTGAATGCTACACAAAATAGTGATGCGTTATATACATCTAAAAAAGTGAGTTTATCTGGTTTTCAAACTGGTGATATAAAGAAAGTTCCTGCATCTATTACCACCATTACAACTGAGCGCATAGCAGACCAACACGCAAAAACGTTAACTGATGTTATTAAAAATGATTCATCGTTAGGCGATGGCTACGCTCCTATTGGCTATTATCCAAACTTTGTAGCACGTGGTTTTGCGCTTGACTTAGGTTCGAGTTATCTCATTAACGGCCATACCATACGTGGCGAGCAAAATGTGGCTCTAGAAAATAAAGAACAAGTTGAAATCTTAAAAGGCATTTCTGCAATTCAAAGTGGAATGTCGACACCAGGCGGTGTTGTTAACTATGTCACCAAAAGACCAGCCGATGTTAAAAACATTACTGTAGATGCAAATTCAGAAGGCGGCTATACACTGGCAACAGATGTTGGCGGCTTTGTTAATGATAGTTTTGGTTATCGAATCAATTTAGCCCATGAAAGCATCCATCCAAATGTTGATCACGCAAATGGTAAACGAGAGTTTGGTTCAGTTGCTTTAGACTGGAAAATTAATAAGCGTTCTAAATTATTGTTTGATATTGAAGCTCAGCATCAAAGTCAACGTTCAGTACCAGGTTATCAACTGCTTGATGGACAAGAAGTACCAACAAATGTAGATCAAGACCGTTTATTGGGTTACCAGTCTTGGAGTAAACCTGTTGTAAATAACAGTGTAAATGCGAGTTTGAAATATCAATATGCATTTAACGAGCAATGGAATGGTAGCTTAAGTGCGTCTCAAAGCCGTGTTGTGATTGATGATTATATTGTGTTTCCTTATGGAAGTTATTATTCATCGGGTAATCCACTTGCAGTATTTGACAAAGATGGAAACTATGATCTTTATGACTATCGTAGCCCAGATGACACACGTATAACTAATCAGTTTTCTGCTGGGTTAGAGGGTCAATTCAATACTGGCAATATTCAGCATCAGGTAGCTTTTGAATTGCAAAATACACGTAAAAACCTGAAGCGTTATGATCCGAGTAATCAACTTATTGAGAATGAAATTGGCAATATTTATACTGATTCATCAGATTTTAAAATGCCACCAGAAAAATTAGGCAATCGCTTTAAAGCTCTAGAAAGCGATCAGACTGCTTTTACCATATCTGACCGAGTTCAGTTTAACGATCAATGGTCAACTTTATTGGGTGGAAAACTTATTCATCTTGACGAACAAGCCTATAAGCCAGATGGCCATCAAAGCCGAGACACAGATTTAAATAAGTTCTTACCACAATTAGCGCTTATGTATAGCCCAACTGCTAAGACTAATCTTTATGCTTCATATGCCAAAGGATTATCGGATGGTGGTGAAGCACCTTGGTATACAAACAATGTCATGTATGGCACTGGTCCCCAGATATTATCACCTAGAAATTCTGAACAATATGAAATTGGTGTTAAGCAACAAATACGAAACTTCTTATTAACAGCAGCTATTTTTGATTTAAAACAAGACAATCAATATAGCAAAGTAAATGCTGATGGAACTTTCGATTTTATTGAACAAGGTGAACAGCACAATCAAGGTATTGAATTAGGTTTAACTGGTGCATTAACCGATACAGTTGACGTAAGCTCTGGCATTACCTATACCAAATCTCGTCTAGTTGATATTGATAGTGATAGCTACAAAGATCATCAAACTCAAAATGTACCGAAAATACGCGCAACTGCACAGTTATCTTATAAAGTACCTTCAGTTGAAGGATTAAGATTGCTCAGTGGCATGCAATACAGTAGCAGTAAATATGCAAACAAAGAGGGAACTGTAAAAGTAGGCGGTTACAGCGTTTTTAATGTTGGTGCTGCCTATAAAACAAATTTTGCTGGGCATGACACAACTTTTAGATTCAATATTGACAACTTATTTAATAAGAAATATTGGCGTGATGTAGGCGCATTTATGGGTGATGACTATCTATTCTTAGGTAATCCACGTACAGCTCAGCTCTCTACAACTTTTAGTTTTTAAAAGTTATAGAGCAAATAAAAAAGGAGCTTTTCAAAGCTCCTTTTTTATTTCAGGAATTAAGCCGACATTTTTGGTTTAACCATATTATTAATCGACAAGATATCATCAAGCACTTGTGCCGATAATAAACCTTCATTTTGAACTAAAGCCAATACGCTTTGTCCAGTTTCGTTTGCAGTTTTAGCAATACGAGTTGTAGTTTCATAACCTAGATATGGGTTAAGTGCAGTCACGATACCAATCGAGTTTTCAACCAAAGCTTTACAATGCTCAGGGTTCGCCGTAATTGTATCAATACACTTACTTTGGAACATTGCCATTGCCTTACCAAGCAAATCCATAGATTCAAACAGTTTGAATGCAATAAGTGGTTCCATTGCATTTAACTGTAATTGGCCAGCTTCAGCAGCTAAAGTTACAGCTAAGTCATTTGCAATGATTTGGAAACAAGCAAGGTTCATCGCTTCAGGAATAACTGGGTTTACTTTACCCGGCATGATCGAGCTACCCGGTTGACGTGCTTCTAAGTTAATTTCATTAATGCCAGTACGTGGACCACTTGAAAGTAAACGTAAGTCATTGGCAATTTTTGAAAGTTTAGTTGCAGTACGTTTTAATAAACCAGATAAAAGAACAAAGTCACCCATATCTGAAGTTGCTTCGATTAGATCAGGAGCAGACTTAATTTTCTTACTAGAAATTTTTGCAAGTGCTTGAATAGCGAGTTCACGGTAACTATATTCAGTGGTTATTCCCGTACCAATCGCGGTACCACCAAGGTTCATATAAGCTAGAACATTTGGAATAAGCGTATTAATTTGTTCAAGATCTTTTTGTAGAGTTACTGCAAAAGCACCAAACTCTTGACCTAATGTCATAGGAACCGCATCTTGTAACTGCGTACGGCCCATTTTTAGGATGTGAGCAAATTCTTGAGATTTATTGCGGAAACTTAAGATTAAATTGTTAAAAGGAAGATTTAGTTCATCTAAGCTTAATAACAAACCTAAGCGAATCGCAGTAGGGTACACGTCATTTGTTGACTGTGACATGTTAATGTCGTTATTTGGATGTAGATATTGATATTGACCTTTAGAATGTCCCATATATTCTAAAGCAACATTCGCCAATACTTCATTTGCATTCATATTGGTTGAAGTACCAGCACCGCCTTGCATCATATCAATCGGGAACTGGTCATGAAAATTACCGCGAATTAGCTGATTACAGCTGTATTCAATTGCTTCAAATTTAGTCTGATCTAAGCTTTTGAGATTATAGTTCGCTTCAGCGCAAGCAAGCTTTACCATTGCTAAAGCTTTAATAAGGTGAGGGAAATTTCCGACCTTGCTTTGAGTTAAATTAAAGTTTTCTAGAGCACGTAATGTTTGAACTCCGTAGTAGTCGTTATTATTGATCTCTCTATAACCAATAAGATCCTTCTCAATACGGGTGGTAATTTCAGCGTTCATCATTAAACTTCGAATTAGTAAAGAAGATAATTCATATTAGATTTCGAAATGCTTCACTTCTAATGCATTTATCAAGTTAATTATGCATTTTTTGCATATCAAATTTTTAATGTTATAGAGAACTAACGAGGAGATTTAACTTACATCTCCTAATTTAACTTAAATTTTATTATTTAAATTAATATCTTAATATTAAGATAGGGTTAATTAAAAAAATTGCTTGATACAGTGAAATGTCATCTAATTTTTGAGAAGAAACCTATTACAAAATTTAAGACTGATTAATTTAAGTGAAATATCAACTTAATTATCTTTATTATTAGCTTTTAAAGTGTAGCTTATCTAACAAATTTACATAAAAATGTGATGCATTTCACATAAAAACCACTATAATATGAAAAAATTTTAGTTTTAAGTTTATGTTAAAAGTCACAGCCGCATTAATTATCTTGGGAAGTTTTACATACTATGTACTTTTCCATGGTGAAGAGAAAAGTGAGTCTAAAACTTCTCGTCTGCTTAAAGAAGCAGAGCAATCTATCGCTTCTGCTGAAACTTCTGTAAATAAGGCCAATAGTATTGTACCCATATCTTATAAGTAGCTACAGCTCTTAGGTTAATCTTTTATATCTTTCAACAAAATATTGTTTTACTTAGACTTTTTTAAGTTTAGGTAAAAGACTGTATGTATAGAGACAAAATTCATGAGAATGAAGTTTATCGCCTATGATCCCAATTCTGGGGAAAAATTAAACTTAAAAGAGCATATTCACCACATGGATAAATACACTACTTATATCTTTTTTAGTGATGAAAAAGACAATATGGTGTTCAATCCACAGAAAAAGCAAGTTTTTGAAATTACTCAATATACTTCTAATATGATGGTTGAAATTTCAAGAAAGCTATATTACCTCATTGGTGAATATTAGAAATTCATATGTATTCAGTCTTAGGTTAAATACTTTAGTAGAATAGTCAGGTTTTTTGGGTTGAGCTATACTGCAAGCATATCTTCTGATTTAAATGAATTTATTAGGTCAGAGAGCTTAAGTCCTGAAATAGACAAGATATTAATTTTTCTGTTTTACAGTCCGTATTCTTCCCCAAGGTGCGGACTTTTTTTATTAAAAATAAAACTTGAGTAAATCTTGTGATTATTTCTGTTTTTTATTAAGGGGAAATTGGTTATTTACTTAAGTTATATTAACCTTACTATTTGATTTAAAATAATTTTTAGAACAATAATTTTATATTTGTTTGAGTTATTGAGTTAAATCAAAGTCTTTTATTCTCTTACGCTCGTTTCTATGTCAGAATTATTCAATACTTATTTTTATTGTTTGGCTTTGCCAATCCTCCATCGCATTTTTGCAGGTACTCCCATGTTTTATAATTTTTATTCATCGATTCAGCTATTTATTCAGCTTCCCAACCAGACAAATTAAGGACATAAATATAAAAAGGGAATGCATAAAATGAACTTAGAAGTACGTTGGGTAGAAGACCTTTTAACACTAGAACGTGAGCGTTCTATTTCAAAAGCAGCCGAAAAACGATTTATTAGTCAATCTGCGTTTACGCGTAGAATTCAGCAAATAGAAGAGATGATTGGAGCTGAAGTTATTATTCGAAATAATAAAAATAATATTGAATTTACTGACATTGGGCGAATTATGCTGGTGATGTCTAAAAATATTGAGAAGCAGGTAGAAGAAACAGCCAAGCTGATTAAAAATATCAAAAATGAAACCGAATCTACGATTCGTTTCTGTGTTGTTCATTCATTAGCATCGGGTTTTTTGACCACTTTTTTAAAAAAATTCCCAACATTTATGCGTGATTTAAAAATCGAAATTGTCGCAACGAATAGTGGAGAAGGCTTATCTCTTTTAAAAGAAGGAGCCTGCGATTTTATGATTTGTTATGCAGATCGATCTAATATTAATCGAGTTGGTGATGATATTTTAAGTGGTATCAAGATCGCCGAAACAGAAATTGTTCCTGTGTCAGCTACCGAGGCTGACCATACGCCTAAGCATACAATTCAGAGTAACTTTTCATTACTTGCTTATAGTAAACATGCTTATTTACGCAAATTGGTCGATCAATTGATTGAAGGTAAACTGATCTATAAAACCTTATATGAAACTGACAACGCCACCAACTTGAAAGAGCTTGTATTACAAGGTTTAGGTGTGGCATGGATTCCAAAAATTAATGTAGAGGAAGATCTCGCTACCGAAAAATTGGTTATGTTGGACCATAACGAATATTGTCTGCCACAGGATATTTATATTTTTAAAAATAATTTGAGTGATAACAAATCAGTTCAGCAAATCTGGAAGGGCTTCCAAACTCAGCATGATTAAAATTTATAATGATATGTGATGTCTTCAAGATATTTACATACAAAGTAATCAATTAAATAACTCGTACCTTTGTCTTTGTGATGAAAGGCTTTATAAAGCATTGCTCATGGTCTAGATTCTTTGTTAATTTAGACCATATATCAATAATTCAGAAATTTAGTAGGCATTTTTATATATGCTGTACCTGATTTTATTCCTTTTGAATGGATTATTTGATCCAGACGGAGACAATTTTGTTTGATCTAGATAGTAGATTACTAAATATTTTTTATCATATTTATCGGTTTAAAAGTGTTTCAATGGCTGCTGATGCGATTGGCCTTACACAACCGAGCGTTAGTAATGGACTGAACAAAATCCGTCAGCATTTTAATGATCCACTTTTTATTCGTGTTGGGAATGAAATGATTCCAACTGAATTAGCAAAGGAGATTTTTCCACTCATTAGTGAAGTTATTGATAAAGTAGAAAGCATTAATAACTTTAGTGTGAACTTTGATCCGCTAACTTCAGATCAGCTTTTTACAATTGCGATGACAGATGTATCTCATCTGGTTTTATTACCGCAATTAACAAACTATTTAAAAGAGAAAGCCCCTTTAATTCGCTTGAATATTAGGCCGATTACGCCAGAAACTAGCTATCAAATGGCAAATGGTGAGATTGATCTTGCAATTGGCTTTTTACCGCAGTTAGAAGAAGGCTTTTATCAACAAAAGTTTTTTAAACAACATTATGTTGTGATTAGCTCTAAGAGCCATCCTCGTTTAGACCCAAATAATTTTACTTTAGATGATTATATGCGCGAGTATCATATCGATATTGATGCGGGAATCGGGCACTACCATATTAAAAATGAATTACAGAACAAAGGATTGGATCGAAATATTTTAATTCGATTACCGAGCTATCTTGGAGTGGGATTAGTCGTTCAAGAAACAGATGCGATCGCAACCGTGCCTTATTATTTAAGCCAAGTCTTATTGGTGAGAGAAAATTTACAGATTTTACCAGCACCTCTAGACTTCCCAACTTATGATGTTAAACAACATTGGCATATGTCTTGCCATCATAAAAGTAGCCATAAATGGTTCCGTCAAACCTGTTATGAACTTTTTAAAGTTTAAAAAAAGAAGGGGTAAGAAAAATTCTTACACCTTCTGCGTGGTTTGATTTTTAGACTTCAATTGCGACAGCTGTAGCTTCACCACCACCGATACATAATGCAGCAACACCTTTCTTTTTACCAAGGCGTTTTAAAGCATAGATAAGAGAAAGAATAATTCTTGAGCCAGTTGCGCCAATTGGATGGCCTAAAGCACAAGCACCGCCATGTACATTTACTTTTGCTTCATCAATGCCGAGTTCATGAATCGGTGCCATTGCTACCATTGCAAAAGCTTCATTAATTTCCCAAGCATCTACTTCATCAACAGACCAGCCAGCGCGCTCAAGTACTTTCTGAATTGCACTAATCGGAGCAATGGTAAATTCGCTTGGATGTTGTGAGTGAGTAGAAGTTGCAACAATTTTTGCCAAAGTATTTAAACCATGACTTTGAGCATATTCTTCAGTGGTGAGTACTAACGCAGCAGCACCATCAGAAATTGAGCTTGAGTTTGCAGCTGTAATTGTACCGTCCTTGCTAAAAGCAGGACGTAAAGTCGGAATTTTCTCAAGATTTGCTTTTAATGGTTGCTCATCTTGATCGATAACTTCGACACCCTTACGTGTTTTGACTTCAACAGGAACAATTTCTTCTTTGAAGTAACCTTCGGTAATGGCAGTTTGCGCTTTTTTAAGTGAAGAAATCGCAAAGTTATCCATTTGCTCACGGGTAAAGCCTTTGGTATTTGCCATGTCTTGAGCAAAAGAACCCATTAAACGGCCTGTTTCTGCATCTTCAAGGCCATCTAAAAACATATGGTCCTTAATCTCACCGTGACCCATACGGTAACCACCACGAGCTTTGGGTAAAATATAAGGCGCATTGGTCATAGATTCCATACCACCAGCCACAATAATATTGGCACTGCCTGCTTTTAGAGTATCTGATGCCATTAACACCGCTTTCATGGCAGAGCCACAAAGTTTATTAATGGTGACAGCGCCGACATGATCAGGTACACCAGCTTTACGCATCGCCTGACGAGCAGGACCTTGGCCAATACCCGCACTTAATACGCAACCAAAAATAACTTCATCTACTTGTTCAGGTTTAACACCTGCACGTTGGATCGATTCACGGATAACAGCAGCGCCAAGTTCTGGTGCAGTTAAAGCCGATAGGCTGCCTTGAAAACCGCCCATTGCAGTACGGCTACCTGAAACTATAACAATTGAACTCATCTTAATATCTCTTATTAATGTATTTGCTAAATTTGCCTTTAGCCGAAACTAAAGGCGCCGGTAAATTAAAAAGTAGGTGGGGTATAGCTAAGCGTTCTTCCAAAGAACCATAATAAAAATAAAACTAACGGAAAATGCACAACGAGTTGAGTGACTGTAAAACCAATCACATCTTTTGCTTTTAGTTTTAGAATGCCTAACATTGGAAGCATAAAGAATGGATTAATTAAGTTCGGTAAAGCTTCGGCTGCATTATAAATTTGTACAGACCAGCCTAAATGAACTTTCAAATCATTGGCTGCTTGCATAACATATGGGGCTTCAATAATCCATTTTCCACCACCAGACGGTACAAAGAACCCAAGAATCGCAGAGTAAATCCCCATCACGATTGCAAAGGTTTCTTTTGAAGCGATTGAAACGAAAAACTCAGCTATATAATGCGACAGCGATAAATCTTGACTGTTTAAAGCTTGCGTCATAATAAAAGCGATGCTTCCATAAAGTGGAAACTGAATTAAGATTCCTGATACAGCTGGAACTGCCTTTGAAACAGCATTTAAGAAGTTTCTTGGTGTTCCATGCAAGGCTAACCCAAGCATTAAAAACACAAAGTTGTATGTGTTTAAACTTGAAATAGCAATGATTGGATTGCTTTTTGAAAATTCAAAAAACATCCAGATTAAGCCTAATACGACCACAATAATCGTTAAGATAGGCGAGTTTTCTAACCAATCACCCGGACGCGTCGATTTTTCCTCATGTGGTTTGTCTTCTTCAAATTGAACATCAAAACTATCAATTGTTTTAACATTATTGCCTTTTGGAGCTGACCAGTAAGCGATTGCGATAGATACAATGACCAAAATAATGGTCATCGCAATTGATTGCCAAAGGAAAATCGTTTCGGTAAATGGAATAACCCCTGTTAGGTTATAAATTGACTCAGGTAAACTGGTTTTATTCGCTTGAAGCTGTGCTGCCGAAGAGCTAATTCCAAGTGCCCAAGTTGCTCCCATACCAATAATTGCCGCCGCCGCTGCTGCACGGTAATCCATGTTCAGCTCTTTACGTTTTGCTAATGCAATCACTAAAAGTGCAGTAAGAATCGTACTTACTGCCCAATTGACTAATGAAATTAACAAGCTGACAGTTGCAACTAAAACAATAGCACCACGTCCAGAATTTGGAATACGTGCCATTTTTTGGATTAGGAATTTTACGGGCTTAGATACAGAAACGACATAACCCACAATAATGAGCATCGTCATTTGCAGGGTAAAGGGAATAAGACTCCAGAAACCGTTACCGAAGGAAGTCGCGACATCGTGAATAGGTGCACCAATACCTAAAGAGGCAACTGACACGATAATGACGCCAAGTAATGCAAAAATATATGAATCAGGAAACCATTTTTCAGACCAGTCACTAATCCGAAGGGCAAATCTTTCAAAAATTCCTTGTTGTTTTTCCATAGCTGAAAAAATCCTTCTCGTTCTTATTTATAAACAGCACATCCGGTGCTTAAAAGGGCTAAGACTTAAGCTAACTTTGTAACTTAAGTCTTATCTGGCTAACTAAAAATTAGAATTTACGCAACTAAGGTTTTATAAAACTCGACACCTGTAGCAGCTTGAATCTGTTCAAGCGTGACATCTTTAGCAAGTTCAATGAGCTCTACACCTTGAGGTGTAATGTCCATTACGCCTAAGTCAGTAATGACGCGGTGAACCACACCTTTACCTGTTAAAGGTAGGCTACAGTTTTTCACGATCTTTGGCGTACCATCTTTTGCACAGTGTTCCATAAGCACTACAACTTTTTGGACACCAACAACCAAGTCCATTGCACCGCCCATACCTTTGACTTTCTTACCCGGAATCATCCAGTTCGCTAAGTCACCATTTTCGGAAACTTCCATTGCGCCTAAAATTGCAATGTTGACATGGCCACCGCGAATCATGGCAAAAGATTCTGAACTTGAGAAAAAAGCAGCACCAGGGCGAGCTGTAACAGTTTGTTTACCGGCGTTAATTAAATCGGCATCGACAGTTTCTTCTGTCGGAAATTCACCAATACCTAATAGGCCATTCTCAGATTGAAGCCAAACATTAATATTTTCAGGAATATAATTAGCAACGAGGGTAGGTAAGCCAATACCTAAATTGACATAAAAACCGTCTTCAAGTTCTTTTGCAGCACGTTGTGCCATTTCATTACGTGACCAAGCCATTTTATACTGCCTCCGTGCTTAAAGTTTTATGCTCAATACGTTTTTCAGGTGACGCATTAAGTACAATGCGGTTTACATAGATACCCGCTAAATGGATCTCATCTGGATCTAATTCACCAATTTCAACAACCTGTTCAACTTCGGCGATTGTAATTTTGCCAGCCATCGCACATTCAGGGTTAAAATTCTGAGCAGTTTTACGGAATACTAAGTTACCGGCCTTGTCTGCCTTATAGGCCTTAACAAGAGCTACATCTGCTGTTAAAGATTCTTCTAAAATGTAGTTTTTGCCATTAAAGGTACGTTCTTCCTTACCATCAGCAATGAGTGTACCTACGCCAGTTTGTGTGTAGAATGCTGGAATTCCAGCACCTCCAGCACGTAACTTTTCTGCTAAGGTGCCTTGTGGGGTTAGTTCAACTTCTAATTCACCATTTAAATATTGGCGCTCGAACTCTTTGTTTTCACCAACATAAGAAGAGATCATTTTTTTGATCTGTTTGGTTTGAAGCAATATACCTAAACCAAAATCATCTACACCAGCGTTATTTGAAATACATGTGAGACCAGTCACACCACTTTGTTTAACTGCAACAATCAGGTTTTCTGGGATTCCACATAGACCAAAACCGCCTACGGCAAGTGTTTGATTATCTGCAATAACGTCTTTTATTGCTGCCTCTGCATTGGCATAAACTTTATTCATTCTATTGTTATCCTATATCCCTTAGTAATCTTAGTTTTAGCATCACATTTTGCGTTATAGAAGTTAATTTTTTTAAAGGATTAATGAGTATATTCAATGAATGCTATCAAATTAACAACAAAAAATTAGATGTATAGAATGCTAAAATCTTCATGAATTTGCATTAATGTATTGAAAGTTATAATAATTAATAAACTTGGTTTAAGCGTATGCTTAGCACATCCTAAAATGCAGTCTTTAATTTTTTAAAATTTATATTGCACCAAAGCCTCAATAAATTGAGTCGAAATATTTGAAATTTCAAAATTCTTTTTATAAACAATTCCCACAGTTTTATGAATAGCTTCATCCTTTAATTCAATGAGGACGTTATGTTCTTTATCAATGTGTTTAGCAAAATGCCTTGGAATCGCACTTACCCCAATTCCATAAGCAACGAAACTTGAGAGTGATGAAATTTGATGACATTCAACTTTTAAATCGAGCGTTATATTATTTCGCAAACAATTTTGTTCAACTAAATATCGAACAATTGAAGGTTTTTGCAAGGTCACGAATGGGTTTGAACAAAGCTCCGACCATGTAATAGAAGGTGATTGAGCAAGTGGGTGAGTCTTAGGTAATAGAGCTAAGAAATCTTCTTCAAACAAAGGTCTAAATTCTAAGCCTTCGGTGAGATCAGGTTCAAAGCAGATACCAAGCTCGAAAATACCATCTTGTACTTTTTCTATAATGTTCTCGTTGGGAATATCGTGAATTGAAAAGTTAAGATTGGGATGAAGTTCTAAGAATTGATGAATCACCTCAGGCAAAATTGCATGAGTCACAAAGGGCATTGAAGCAATACTTAATGTTCCTCGATTGAGTTTAAAGCGTTGTTTAACGTCATTCTCCATTTCATCCCAATTGGCAAGTAACTTTTTAGCATAGGGAATGAGAGATTTGCCTTCCTGTGTAAGCTCAACTCGGCGTGTATTACGATTAAATAATTTTCCGCCTAATTCTTCTTCTAGGCTTTTGATAGTGAGGCTTAAAGCAGACTGGCTTAGATGTAACTCTAAGGAAGCATTGGCATAGTTGAGGGTACGCGCAAGAGCTAAAAAAGCTTTTAATTGTTTAAGCGTCATTTCTTTCCTTTGGATTGCCCAACTCATCTAGAAGGGTAATTTATACGAAAATTTGTCTAATATGATGTTTTTTGAAAAAAATTAAGAAAAAGAAATAAAGAGCAATAAGATGAGCTACTTCAGTAAATTTTCCCAACAGAACTCATCTGTGTTATTAGCAAAATATAGAGCCATTCCAACTAAATGAAAAAATAAATGACCTAACCAGATTGCTTGAGGAGCAACTTTTAAGCCTTAATGAGTGAACGGCACTTTTATAATTTAGTTAGTAAGTATCAAAAGAATATATTAATTTTTACTATTTTGAGATAAGGCTTTATAAAAATCATATGAAAGGTTTGAACATGTCATTGCCATTGGTTTTTGATTCATTTGAGTAAGGCCTAAATTGAATATTTTTTACTATCAATTAAACTATCATTTTGTATATAAATTACTGTAATTAGATGGCTACAACTACACATAGTTCAATATATATTTCACGTCCAAGTAATTACGAGGGAGATGGAACTGACGATAAAGAAGAATTTATTGAGACATGCAATATCCATTTTAAAGATATGTTTAAAGATCAAAAATCAATCTCCACACTGTCTGAAATTGAAAAAAAATACTTTGAAAAGTGTGTTTCAGCTTCAAATGATAAATATGCTGCTGAGGAAGTTATTTATGATATTGGAGTTGGTTTTGCGGTACTAATTGTTTTGCTGGGTATAGGCTGGGGATTCTATGAGGCAAAAAAATCTTTAAATACCCCAATGATAATTAATCCCAAGGAAAACACTGAGAATGATACCAATGGAGACCATATCACTAACGGAGTCATCATAGTCCTTTTTTCCGTAATTATTGCTGCATTTATTTATCTAATTTTTAGTTTTGTTTCCGGAATATGGATATCAATTAAATATTAAATTTTTCAGAGATATATGTGGGCTGGAAAAGGATAAGCCGATTAGTTCTAGTCTTGGTGTGGCAAAATAAGTAGAAGATGAAGATAAGGTAAAGAAAATCACTATGGAGGTCGTGCAATCTTTTGTGGTCTCTATTGTAGGTATTGATGCATATCAAACATCTCATATTGGTTCAATCAGTTCTAGTGTGTATGGAGTAGGGTGCTATATGAACTGATAGTTTTTTATTTTCTGAACTGTTAAGTTTTAGTCATAATTAAAAGGAGTAATTTCATGAAAAAGATAATTTCATTAAGCTTAATTTTTTCATTAAGTGGATGTGTAACCCCAACAACTCAAATCATTAATAATAAATTTAGTGAAGTACAACCATCAATACCTTCGGTATCAGGTATATGGACGTTTTCGATCGACCCTAACATATCAACAATAAGACTTGACTCAGACGGTAATGGAATACTTTGTGAAGATACTAGCGGTCATATTGTATTAAACAAAGTTAAGTATGCAAATAATATGATTTACATTCAAAATGGTATGGTTCTAGAAGTTAGGTTACTTAACAAAGATATACTCGAAGCGAGAACAATTTTAAGTGCCTCCACTTCAAATATGATCTACGAAGCCGATGATGACTTAAAGGCAGCTTCATTAAAGTGTGTCAAAGAGTTATAGAGGCCTCTTTGTTATTAGCTATCATAGGCTTTTCCATGCAAGATAACATTAATAGTCATTAAACAAGCTAAGAGTTGTATTTTCATATAAGCTTTTTTCTTTACTTTTAATAAACCAAACGCCGTTTTTGAGTAAAGATGAGACTATTAAAAAACACGACT
Source organism: Acinetobacter sp. 12966 (assembly GCF_031196995.1). Classification (NCBI taxonomy): domain Bacteria; kingdom Pseudomonadati; phylum Pseudomonadota; class Gammaproteobacteria; order Moraxellales; family Moraxellaceae; genus Acinetobacter; species Acinetobacter sp. 12966. The sequence continues at coordinate 6,944 of NZ_JAVIMC010000030.1, read as the reverse complement.
CTATATTCCTGTTCTAATCTTTTGATGATTAAGCTTCAAATTGATTTATTCAAATAAAGATAGAAAATTATCTGCGTAATATTTCAAAAGAATAAGATGAATTATATTTATCAAATTATTTTAAAAAATATATTATTTAATTGTCTTTATTAAATAATGTAGAGATATTAATTTAATTTACTCAATAATTAATAAGTTTTATTAAAAAGTAATGGCTTTTAAAATGCTGGTATTCTACCATTTAAATAATATAAGTCATTGTATTTTATTGTTATTTTAAAATTTAAATAAATTACATTGTTTTTAAATATTTTAGTGATATTTTATTTTTAAGCTCATTTACCTATTACCAATCATAGATGTTGTGATTTTTATCATTATAGGTTTGGGATAACCTAAATATCTTTTGGTAATTTTATTGAACCTAATATCTATTCTTTAGGGAGAAAGAATATATGTGGGAATTATTTGTAATTCTACTTTCACTTGGGCTGTTAATGTATACAGCTTACAAGGGCTTTTCTGTCATTCTCATGGCACCCATTTGTGCCTTACTTGCTGTTTTACTCATTAACCCAGCCAATGTCTTACCGTTTTATTCGGGTGTATTTATGCCCAAAATGGTGAACTTTATTAAAGATTACTTTCTTGTGTTTTTGCTCGGGGCAATTTTCGGTAAAGTTGTTGAAATGTCAGGAATTGCTGAGTCTATTGCACGAACCATTGTGAGATGGATTGGAGCAAAAAAAGCAATTTTAACCGTTGTATTGTTAGGTGCAATTTTAACATATAGCGGTGTAAGTTTATTTGTTGCTGTATTTGCCATTTATCCTTTTGCTAACCAGCTTTTTAGACAAGCAAACATTCCCAAACGCTTAATTCCGGGAACCATCGCGCTCGGTGCATTTACATTTACCATGGATGCTTTGCCGGGTACGCCACAAATACAGAACGTAATTCCAACTACATTCTTTGGCACCAATATTTATGCCGCACCCTTTCTAGGAATTATCGGTGCAATTTTTGTTCTATGCATGGGTTTGGCTTACTTGGAATGGCGTCGCCGTGCAGCTGTAAAAGCTGGTGAGGGATACTCTGGTTTTGGTATAGATAATACGCCGTCTCAAGAGATTGAAGCCGATATGAACTTGCAAAATAATGGAAGTACGGCTCGTCAGTTTTTAGCATTTGTACCCCTCATTCTTGTTGCTGTAATGAACAAATATTTGTCTAAAGCAATCAAAGAGTGGTATCCAAATGGCTTTGATTTTGCCGCAGTTGGTCTTGCTGATTACACCGTAGATGTTGCAAAAACTGGTGCAATCTGGGCGGTGGGCCTTGCGCTTATTGTCGGGATTATTTCTGCAATTTTATTTGATTATCAGCGTGTAGTGACGAACTTCAAAGAAGGCATTAATGCCAGTATTGGTGGTTCACTTTTAGCGGTGATGAATACAGCTTCTGAGTATGGTTTCGGTGCAATTATTGCGTCATTACCAGGCTTTGCCCTGATTAGCCATGCAATGAGCAGTACCTTTACAAATCCTTTAGTGAATGGGGCTGTGACCACAACCGTTTTAGCAGGTATTACCGGTTCCGCTTCTGGTGGTATGAGTATCGCTTTAAGTGCCATGGCTGAACAATATAACGCCGCGATTTTAGCCGCGGGTATTCCACCAGAAGTCATGCACCGTGTGGTTGCAATGGCATCGGGTGGTATGGATACCTTACCGCATAATGGTGCTGTTATCACTTTACTCGCTGTTACGGGTTTAACCCATAAACAGTCGTATAAAGATATTTTTGCAGTTACGGTAATTAAAACGGTAGCGGTATTTGTGGTGATTACGGTCTTTACCGTAACGGGTATTGTTTAAGTCAGCACGTTATAAGTATTAAGGAGTAAATAAATGACAAAACTTTTAGACGGTAAGGTCGCTTTTATTACAGGTTCTGCAAGTGGTATCGGTCTAGAGATTGCTAAGAAATTTGCTCAAGAAGGTGCCAAAGTTGTTATTTCTGATATGAATGCTGAAAAGTGTCAAGAAACGGCGAACTCACTTAAAGAGCAAGGTTTTGATGCATTATCTGCACCATGTGATGTGACCGATGAAGATGCTTATGAACAAGCCATTGAGCTCACTCAAAAGACCTTTGGTACAGTTGATATCTTAATTAATAATGCTGGTTTCCAGCATGTTGCGCCTATTGAAGAGTTTCCAACTGCTGTTTTTCAAAAGTTAGTTCAAGTCATGTTAACGGGGGCATTTATTGGAATTAAACATGTTCTTCCAATTATGAAAGCTCAAAAATATGGCCGTATTATTAATATGGCTTCAATTAATGGCTTGATTGGTTTCGCTGGAAAGGCAGGTTATAACAGTGCTAAACACGGCGTAATTGGCCTAACAAAAGTTGCAGCTTTGGAATGTGCACGTGATGGTATTACGGTAAATGCTTTATGTCCGGGGTATGTAGATACACCATTGGTCCGTGGTCAAATTGCAGATTTGGCTAAAACCCGTAATGTGAGTTTAGACAGCGCACTTGAAGATGTAATTTTGGCAATGGTTCCTCAAAAGCGTTTGCTATCTGTTGAAGAAATTGCTGACTATGCGATTTTCCTTGCGAGTAGCAAAGCAGGTGGGGTAACAGGCCAAGCTGTTGTTATGGATGGTGGTTACACCGCCCAATAATTTAAGTATTTTATAAAAGCCGCTTATTTAAAATAGGCGGTTTTTTTATTCGTTAAAAATTTACGATAGTCTCCTGTTCAAAATAATGATTTATCTCTACTCTATTTGCTTATAAAAAATCTAATAAAATAAATTCGTTAAGGTATGAAATTATACTTTAAAGGTATTTAACTTATTTCTATTTTTAAAATTTAATAGAGTATGAGAAAGTAATCTTTACTCTCTTTCTTGATTCGATATTTTTCAGGAAAACTCGTCAATTAAAGGATATTAATTGGCATACAAGTTGCTTTTTAAGCAATAAGTTATTTAGCTAGGTGAAAAGGATATGATATCACTCAGCCAACAGATGGAACTCAATCATTATTCACGCAAAGCTGAATTTGCGCAGAATTTGATGTCCACAATTTGTGGTGAACACCGTCTAGACACAATTTACAAAGACACTCTCGATTTTCACTATGACGGAATGCGTTTGCCTAATAAAAAAATGGCGATCGGTACAATCAGTTATGGTGCAAACGTTGCCATCAACATCTCAAATTTAAAAGCGTATAGCATTAGTTTACCTATACAAGGTCGACAAGCTCTTAATATTCGTGGCGCTCATTATCAATCTGATGAAAACAGGGGCCTTATTGTTTCTAATAACGATCAGCAAGATTTGATTATCGATAAAGATTGCAGAAAATTTCAGGTGGTTATTCCTGAGCGAAGTATGCAGATTGTTCTTGCAGATCTACTGAATAAACCTATAGAAGCTCCCATTATTTTTAATCCTGAAATGCACTTAGACTCTGAGCAACTTATTGGTGCGTGGTGGAAAAATATTCAGAATTTTTTACAGCTAAAATCGCAATATAGTAATTTTTATGGTTTGCAGATGTTATCTGAAGACTATGAAAATTTTGTAATTAAAGCGTTATTGTTGTCTCAAGAAAACAACTATTCTGAAGCTTTAAAGTCACTTTCACATCAGGATGAGCCTGCTTATATCCGTAAGGTTCGTAATTTTATTATTGAACATGCACATGAAGAAATCTGTGCAGAAGACTTGCAGCGTCTGGCTGGGGTTTCAAAATCAAAATTGTATGATGAATTTCAACAATACTATGGCACCAGCCCAATGTCGTATTTAAAAAAATATCGCCTCCAACAAATTTACAAAATCCTGAGCACAACAGGTGCAGATAGAAAGGTTTCTATTTCAAAGCTTGCCTATGACTGGGGCTTTAACCATTTAAGTCGTTTTTCTCAAGAATATCGTGAAGAGTTTGGTGAAAATCCAAGTGAGACCAAAGGCAAAATTTTCTGATATTTAATTTTCCCATTAAAAAAACTGATTTAGTTGCCTAAATCAGTTTTTTATTTATCGATTGATATTTATAGACTTTTTTCTAGCTTTAACACTTGTTTGTTTTTAGATTTCTCATAAATCACTTTCAGGCTAAGTGCAATAAATGAGATGAAGGTTGGTAGTGCGAGAATAAAGAAAATACCGCTTAAGCTTAAGTTAAAAGTGAAAATGAGCGAGCCAAAGAAAGCGCCTAAAATTGCACCGATACGACCAATACCATGCATCCATGAAACACCAACTGCACGACACACTGCTGGATAGAACATAGCTGCAAGTGGCAGTAATGAAGATTGAGCGCCTGCGAGTAATGCACCAATTAAGAAAATAGTAAGACCTAATAATAAAATATTTGAGCTTACTAGACCTGCAACAATGAATAGGCCGAAGGCAATCAGATATGAATATTTAATGACTGTGGTTGGATTCAGTTTATCCATATACCACCCCATAATGGTTGCGCCAATCACACCACCAAAAGGGAAAATCGCAGCAATTAAACTAAACTGTTGAGTACTAAAACCTGCTGTTTTTAAAATCGTTGGCATCCAGCTTGTTAAAAGATAGAACACCAAAAGACTGGTAAAGCAGCAAAGCCAAAGCATGCTTGAACCCCACAGATATTTTCCTAAAACCACTTTAACCGGATTTTCATCTGATGCAGTTTCAGCTTGAGTTATAACAAGTTTTACCGGCTCTTGAAAAGAATGACCTTGAATATTCTCTAATATACGCTGTGCTTTGTCTTGTTGATGACGTGTGATTAAGTATTGAGTTGATTCAGGTAATTTAAACAACAAAGCAACCACTAAAATTAGAGGAATGCTTCCGCCAACAATAATCACTTTTGCCCAGCCATAGCTTTCTAACAGATAAGCTGACAGGACACCGCCACAAGAAATACCCAGCATAAATCCACAGCCAGCAAGGCCTGTAAGGAATGCTTTACGTTTTACAGGCATATACTCAGAAACAATCGTACTGATGTTGGGCATGGCTGCGCCTAAACCAATACCTGTAATAAAGCGATAAATCATTAAGTCTTGAGTTGAATTAGCAAAGCCACACAAAATCGTAAATATGGAAAATAAAAGGCTTGTAACAACAATAACGCCTTTACGGCCAAACTTATCGGATAGAGGCCCAGAAATAATTGCACCAATCGACATACCAACTAAAGCAGCACTTAAAACTGGAGCAAGCTGAGGCTTGGTAATTCCCCAATCGTCGAGCAATGCTGGAGCAACAAAACCAATAATTCCTGTATCTAGACCATCACAGAAGAAGACAAAAAAGCCTAGGATAAAAACCATCCACTGTAATGGAGACAGTTTTTCGCGATTGATAATCGTGTTTGCATCTATCGTTTTCATATGTATTCCTTCTTAAAATTATTTAATTCCCTGAGTAATTCAATGTATTCGTTACAAAACCTGTATCTTTGATTGAACTATTTTTAGCCAGTCTTCACTATCCAATAAGTCCTAATCTTCATCCATATTTTCCAAATTAGATAAAAAGCAGTAATTTAATTTTTTAATTTAAGTTTTGAAATATAGATGTTTCTTTGTTTCTAATTTTTATCCAGTTTGATTGATTTTGATAATTGCGCAGAGATTGGATAATGATTGCAGCTTTTGGACAGTCTAAAAAAAATTTCAGATAGAAGATAAAGCCATAACAATGTCAGGAGTTGACAATATGGCTGGTCAAACCATTCAAATTAAAACTGCATCTGGAAAGCAGTTCAGTGCATATCTAGCGACGCCAGAAACAGGAAAAGGACCTGGAGTGGTGCTTTGTCAGGAAATCTTTGGGGTGAATGCAGCAATGCGGGAAAAGGCAGATTTTCTTGCAGAAGAAGGCTATACCGTTTTAGTACCTGATTTATTTTGGCGTGTAGCACCTAATATTGAACTGGGTTACACACCAGAAGATTTTCAAAAAGCTTTTGAACTTTATCAGCAATATGACGAAAACCTCGGTGTTGAAGATATTCAAGACAGCTTAGCTTTTTTAAAGACACGACCAGAATGTGATACCTCTACAGGTCTCGGCGTGGTGGGCTATTGTTTAGGTGGAAAGCTAGCTTACTTGGCAGGCTGTCGACTTTCTGAAGTAGCATGTGCCGTAGGTTATTACGGTGTAGGTATTGAAAAAGCCTTAGATGAGTTAGCTAACGTAAAAGGGCGTTTGGTTTTACATATTGCAGAACTGGACCAATTTACACCGCCAGATGCGAGACAAACGATTGTCGATGCAGCTAACCGATATTCAAATGTACAAGCTTATGTTTACGAAGGTGTTGATCATGCCTTTGCACGACCAAAAAGCAACCATTACCACAAACCTTCAGCACGCTTTGCTCACGAGCGTACAGTAACAGCACTACATGAAACGATTGGGCCGAAATATGACCTAGTGGCGCTATGGGAAGAGCATATTCGTCATGAGTTCGATACGCGTGATGTCCCAGCAACCATGGCAACAATGGTCGCAGAACCTTATGTCAACCATATTCCAACCTTAACTGGTGGTGTAGGCCAAAGCCAGCTTGCTCGTTTTTATCAATATCATTTTGTTCACCAAAACCCGAAAGATATGAAGATCACCTCGATCTCTCGTACGGTTGGCTCAACGCAAGTAGTAGACGAGTTCATTATGAGCTTTACCCACGACGCTGAAATTGACTGGTTATTACCGGGTGTAAAACCAACCGGTAAATACGTCGAGATTCCAATGTTAGGTGTGATCCAGTTTAGAGGGTCAAAGTTGTGCCATGAGCATATTTACTGGGACCAAGCGTCTGTACTTGTTCAAATTGGTTTATTAGACCCAACAGGCTTACCAGTTGCAGGTGTCGAGACAGCACGAAAACTTCTTGATGAAGATCT
>NZ_JAVIMC010000003.1:0-231 GCF_031196995.1 Acinetobacter sp. 12966 | reverse complement strand
ACCTGAGAGAGAACGACACTGGCCACATAGCTAAAGGTCCTGCTGTCCTGACTGAGATCAGAGCAGAGGCTGTGCACGCTGGGAGGAAAACTCTCCCGTATGATGGAGGAGGACAGAACCAGAAGCTGCTCTGGACATGATGAAGAACGAAGAACAGTCTGCAGCTTCATCACCAGATCTGATGGAAGCCTAATGGTAATGAATGTCTTCAATTATGCACTTATAATGTCC
>NZ_JAVIMC010000029.1:0-212 GCF_031196995.1 Acinetobacter sp. 12966 | reverse complement strand
GCCGGTTTCCAGTGGTCGAGTGCTTATAGCCAACGCGGTGATATTGTCACCTCGGCACTCCCACAATTTTCCGGCTCGGCAGCATTGCCTTCGACCTTAGATTTATATGTCAATCAACAAAAGATTTATTCAGGGTTAGTGCCTTCAGGCCCATTTGATATTAAACAGCTCCCATTTATTTCAGGAAATGAAGTCACCCTTGTGACTACCGA
>NZ_JAVIMC010000028.1:0-302 GCF_031196995.1 Acinetobacter sp. 12966 | reverse complement strand
TTCCTTGCTTGTAACTGATCCTGTGAATGGGCAACTAGATCTTGCAGGTTTGTATGATATTGACACAATTACCTATGTGTCTGGTGTTTATACGATTCATTTAAAGAATCCAGTTTCAACAAACTCAAACTTTGCAAATCTTACCGAAGTNNACCTTACGGCTAATTCAGCAAACATTTTCTTGGATGGTAATTATGTTGTAACCGGTGTAGATATAACGAACAAACAAATTTCCTTAGCCACTCCGAGTGCTGTGAATGATGACTGGAATAAACTTGCGGATTTAACAGATCAAAAAACAG
>NZ_JAVIMC010000027.1:0-46979 GCF_031196995.1 Acinetobacter sp. 12966 | reverse complement strand
TTTTTCAACAAGTTTCTATCTGCATCACCGCCGATGGATGTGCATTATAGAGGATTACCAACCCTTTGCAAGCGAAAATTAAAAATTAATGACTCGAGCGTTTACTTTTAAACCAAAATTCCAATTAACATATTGTTTTATATAAATAATTATTTTAATTTTTTATTTTTGGCTTAAATAAGCCAGTATCATGTTCGATAATTCACGTTTAAGTTGTTGTTCTGAGATAAGAAAATTGCTCTGACTTACATATCGCATCATCGTAAAAAGCGTACTATTAATAATTACAAAGGATTTATGCTTTACCTGTTCGAAGTCCCACTGATGAGGATTTCTACTGAATGTATATAGCCCTACTTCAAAAAAATGCTTTTCTAAAATCTGAGCAGCTTGCGAATGACTATAGTCATGCCAATGTTTCAATACTTCTATAAAAAATCCATGATCGGCTTTTAATGCATTAAATCCCAACTCTATTGCTAAGGGAATGAGCAGCTCTAAAGGAATATTTCCTTGTCGCACAACTAATTCTTTAAGTTGATGTCCTAACAGTTCGCTTTTACGGCGTAATAGTTCTTCTATGATTTGATCTTTATTCTCAAAGTATTGGTAAATCGACCCAACACTTACTCCAGATTTCTCTGCAATTTTAGGCGTCGTCGTATGTAGTAATCCATACTGGGCGATACACTGCTGTGTTGCCTCTAAAATATGGTCAACAATAATTTTTGAACGCTGTTGCTGTGGGGCTTTTCTCATCGTTTTTTATTCGTTAAATGCGAATTGAATGCGAATAATTATTCATATTAGCCTATTTATTATTCAGTTCAATAAATAAGTAACGATATGCAAACGATTAGCCCGACTCGACTTGCTTCTTTTAATGACATGCAAGACAGTAATTTCTTTACTCAGTTTTTAAATATCTGTTGTGAAAAACCTGTACAACCAAACTATACGGAATATGTGTCTTTACAACGTGCTCTTTATGAAGGGGACGTTGAAATGGATAAGGTGATTGATTGGGTTATGCAAAATCCCAAAGATCACCGCATGATTTTTGAGAAGATATTATTTCAAGGCCGCGATGACCTATCTGAGCCTATACCTACTGAGTTAGAAAATTTCTTTAATTACATTGAACAAAAGCCTGAATGGTTAGATCAGCGTCAAATTGATGAGGCTGTTAAATTTACTCATCGTTTAGGAATAAATAATGGTTTTATTCTTAGAGATTTATCCTTAATGGCGGGATATTTATATCCGGGATTTAATCAGCCGCTAATTTTAACGGGAGCATTAAAGAAACAAGCGGGTACACGTTTAGCTGAAACCACAAAATGGTGGGTTGATATTACTGAACCTCAAGGACTTGAGCGTCTAAGCGCAGGTTTTACATCAACGATTTATGTTCGTTTTATTCATGCACTCGTTCGCCGACAATTAAAAAAGTCTGATCGTTGGGATAGCGAGGTTTGGGGAATTCCTCTTAATCAATTTGATTTAGCTATGACCAATTTGGCTTTTAGCAGTGTAGTTTTACTCGGTATTAGAGCCTTAGGTGTATGGCCGACCAAACAAGAAGCCAAGAGTTTTTTACATTTTTGGCGTTATGTTGGCTGGTTGATGGGTATTGATGAAAAATGGCTTATTCAATCTGAATCTGAGGGTTGGAGGTTACTTTACTGGATGCAGTTTGCTCACCCTCGCTCCGATCACAGCAGTGTTGAGTTAGGATCAAGCTTATCTAAAGAGCCTTTTGAGAGAAAATATCTGCATTTACGCTCTTTGCAGCAGAAGCTTGCTTATCGACAACATTTAGAACTTACCCAATTTTTTATTGGCAAGAAGAGAATGAAACTACTCGGATTGCCTCAGCAGTCGGCTTCATGGTTTGCTTATTATCTGATTGTGCGTAATTCACTACTTTATAATGGTGCAAAGCTTTCACCAAAAGTTGAAAAGTTTTTATCTAAATCAGGCCGTAATATACAAAAACTTGGCTTAACGCTTTATCAGAATCAAGGTAAGGCAAAAACCTTAGCGAGTATGCATCAATAATTTTTAAAACCTAAAAAACAAAAATGGAAGCCCGTTAATTAGACTTCCATTTTCAAATACTAAGGAACTTATTGAGCTGATGAACTATGCATTTCAGCGTGATTCATTTGCTCGTGTGACTCCATCATTTGCTTCTTTTTTTGACTTGGCATGTAGTCAGGTTCATTGTTGATTGCCAAGTAAAAAATAATCATAAACAATAAACTCAAGATAGAAGCCACAATAAGTAACTTCCATCCCCACCAAGATTGTTCAGGTGATAATTTATTAGTCATTTCATTTCTCTCTTTAAATTAATATTTTCAGTTCATTTAATTCGCTAAGCTTTTTAAAACTTCATGCTCATACGGACCCAGTAGTTTCTTCCGATATTGTTGAACTGCTCTTCACTAGCAAATCCAAAGCCTGCACTACCCGCTTTATTTAAGTGTTCGGTATAGATCTTATCTAATACGTTATCAATGCCAACAGAGACATCGATATCTTTACGAAGGTTGTAACTTCCGTTTAGAGAAAGAGTCGAGAAACCTTTACTTGGTTTTAGGTCATATCCCACGATATTACCCTGATGTAGACTCACACGGTTTTGCTCAGCCACAGCTCGCCATAATAATCCTAAATTATATTTATCAGCCACATAGCGAATATTTAGGCGACCTTCTAAAGGTGAAATTTGAGGTAGTGGTTTGTCATCTGTAGTGTTTTTACCCCATGCATACATCGCACTCAAATCTGCCTGAATATGATCGGTAAATTGATATCCAACACCCGCTTCCGCACCTGCGATGGTTGCATCGACATTCTTAGCACCCGCAGTAATATCATGGCTCATATCATGCCCACCCATTCCAGTACTTGGGTGATGGTGATAACTCATTAAAATGTAGTCATCAACCAAACCAGCATAAGCAGAAGCCCATGTGTTTAATGCGCCATGCTGTTGCTGGAAACCCAGATCCAACTGTAATGTTTTCTCAGGATTCACACCGTTAAAAGTATTAGTTGAACCAGCGTTACCATGTTTAGGCGAGAAAAGTTCCCAATAATCAGGCATACGCTCTACATAACCTAAACCAATATAGCTTTTTAGGTCATGCTCAGGATGTTGATTTTCCCAACGGACAAATGCACTCGGTAAAGTCTTTTCAAGTTTAGTATTAAAACCTTTTGCTTGAGAATCAGCACGCTCATCTTCAACTGTTACTCGATCTAAACGTGCACCTGTAACCATTTTGTTGAAATCGTTCCATTGATAGCCGAGTTCGCCAAAAGCACCATATGATTGAAAACGCATATCTTGGCGATATGGAATATTCATAGAAGGCATTGTTGGCGATGACATGCTACCGCCATGTTTATTAAATTGAGAATCAACGCCTGTGATCAAACTCCATTTGTTCCATTCAGAAGTCATTGCCAAACGTGAGTTTAAGGTACGGCGTGTCACTTGCATTGCCATTGGATTCGGCATCAGCATGGTCATACCACCATGATTCATTTCAACTAATGGCGGGGTACGTAAGCTAAAGTTATCCATAATATGGTCGTTATAGCTGTAGTTCACCTGCCCTTCAATTTTCTTAATGACATCAGTGATATTTTTCTTTTCGAAACGCAGCCCTAAGCTTTCACGCGCAAACTGAGATCCGTCCATTGAACGTCCAGCATAAAGCGATTCACCATCAGATTTTCCACCAGTGAGTTCGACCCACGTGTTTTCATCTAGAGTAAAGCCCAGCGCTACATCAGCATTCCACTTTTTCCATGCTGATGGCACGGTATTGCCACCACCATCTTGATAACTATTCGATTCTGAACGGTTAGCATTTAAACGAATATATTTTTTCTCATCGCCAACGGCCGCTTCAACATTATGATCAATACGTCCAAATGAACCTAGCAAGACACTCGCTTGACCGCGATAAGGTTTTTCAGAGGTGAGCTTCTCAGGCTGACGCTCAAAAAGGACTGTTGCAGCAGAACCTGTATTGGCATATTGAACAGTTTGCGGACCTTTAATAACAGAAATACGATCATAACTTTCTGGTGAAATATAAGAAGTTGGAGCATCCATACGGTTTGGACAAGCACCTAAGTTCTCAGTTCCATCCGTTAGAATTTTGATGCGTGAACCAAACATACCTCGGAATGTCACATCACCATTGGTTCCACCGCTTTGTATGGAGTTAAACCCCATAATACTTTGTAGGTAGTCTGCACCATCTGTAGCAGGCACTGGCTGAATGGGTTGCTTTGGGTCTGCATGTACAATCAGACCATTTGCATCGTTGCCTTGTTGTGCTGTAACAACAATAGGTGCTAATGAGTGAAGCACTTTGGTATCGGCATCATTTTTTTCTGAATCAGCAAAAACTAGCCCCGAATGAGAGACAGCAAGCATCGCAACCCATAAAGGTTGTAGTAAAAATTTAGAATGTGGCATTTTTATACGCTCTAAAACATAAATAAAGTGATATCGAAGTCAGTTAAGACCCCAACAAAAAATTGCTTTTATTTATGCAAATAGAGGTGGTGCACGCCCTTGCGGGAGTAGAAAAAGTCGCTGTAGTGCAAAGTAGACGTGTCTAAATGCTTGTTGATAAGCGACTAAGCGGACTTGTATGCGGACTAAAACTTCTTTTACGCCAAATTCAGGTGGCAAAACCAGATTGGCATAGACGGTACAATATTGACACTGGTGATTTGCATCATGATGATCATGTTGCTCAGAAGCTTGTGCCTGTTCAATATGATGTTCATGATGTGAATGCATGGCATGTGACATGGTTTCCATCTGTGCTTTAGGTTTAAGCAAAGCGAGGGTAATAGTTTCACAGACCGGAGCAATTTGATACTGCTTCGGTAATAGCGGCTGTAGAAATACCGCAACCTGTAAAAATACTGCTGCACATGCAAGCAGTAAACCACTACGGAAAACCAAAAATCACATCCACACTATATTATTAATGTTTCAAGAATAGAAATTTTTAACGTTTTACTGCAACTTTTTCACGCTCACGTTGACGAACAACTTTTTCGACTTTTTCTCGAGCACGCTGACGTTTAAGTGGCGACAAATAATCCACAAATAATTTGCCATTTAAGTGATCCATTTCATGTTGGATACAAACAGCGAGAAGTCCATCAGCTTCTAACTCAAATGCTTGACCTTCAAGGTTAATTGCCTCAATTTTCACACGTGACGGGCGCTCAACTTTGTCGTATATTTGTGGCACCGATAGGCAGCCTTCTTCGTACTGCTGCTTATCTTCTGTCAGTGGAGTTATTTTGGGGTTAATGAAAACCATAGGGTCATCTTTAGATTCAGACAAATCTATGACGATAAGCTGAATATGACGATCGACCTGAGAAGCTGCTAAACCAATACCGGGTGCCGCATACATGGTTTCAAGCATATCTGCTGCAAGTTGACGAATTTCATCAGTAACTTCTTCAACAGGCTTAGCAATGGTACGAAGACGGGGATCAGGAAAACTTAAAATAGGTAATAAGGCCATACTGACGTCCTCACTTATGCCATTGATTGAAAAACCAAATGAAGGAAATACTTCATCGAAAAATTGTGTGTTAGCCGCCTATTATAACGCATCTGCACGCATAATTTTTAGGAATTATCATAATGAAAAAGGTTTTTGACGGCATGGTTCAATTTCATGCTTTGGGGATAAAAAAGCATTTACTTGCTTTAGCACTTTTTACAGGGGTTGCATTCGGTACAGTAGCAGAGGTTTATGCTGCTAGTCCAAACCATAATCCACCCTCTCTTAAAAGTAATGCACCACATGTCTACGTTGTAAAACGAGGAGATACGCTATGGGATATTTCCGGTCATTTTCTAAACAAACCTTGGCGCTGGCCTGAAATTTGGGCAAGCAACCAACATGTTAAAAATCCACACTGGATTTATCCAGGTGATCGATTACTGTTATGTAGTTTAGATGGCCGTCCATTGGTTGGAAAAGATGAGGGAGATGGCTGTGTCGGCATTATTCGCCGTTACACAGGTCAAATGACAAATTTGCAACCTCAAGTTCGTGTGGAGTCACTTAACAATAACGTACCTGTTATTCCTCTTGAACATATCAAACAATGGTTAGAACACAGCACAATTTTGCCAGCCGACGCAATTGAACACACTCCTTATATTGTTGGTACTGCTGATCAACGCGTGCTTGCGGCAAAAGGTCAAACTATTTATGCGCGCGGACAAGGTTTAATTGATGGTCAACGTTATGCAGTTTATCGTGAAGGTGAACCTTATTATTTCACAGACAGTAAAGGTAAAAAGCATAGTCTAGGTATTGAGCTGCAACAAGTTGCTTCAGGGATTGCGATCTCTTCTGAAAAAGACATAACAACGCTTGAGTTAACTGATAGCTACAATTCCGAAGTACGTCGTGGTGATCGGGTGATGCCAGAAGAAGAGGCAACCCTACCTACTTTATTTTATCCAGTAGACGCTACTCAGATGACCGATGGCGGCAAAATTATTCGTGTAATGGGATCAATTGGTACTGCTGCCAAAAATAGTGTAGTGACTTTGGATAGAGGTACTGTACAAGGTATTCAAGTAGGACAAGTTTTTGATATTACGCAACAAGGTGAAACCATTCGAGATCCTAAAACCAAAGAACCAATACAGTTACCAGGACAACAAATTGGTAGTCTGATGGTCTTTAGAACTTTTGATCAGTTGAGTTATGCCTACGTATTAGAAAGCGATTTACCAGTTAAAGTTGGTTCAAGCATTCAGCCACCCCGCTTTAATGATTAATGCTGGATGTACCTTTTACAATGCTTACTCAACTTTCTTCACACCATTACCACACGCTTAAAGTGTGGTATTTGGTGCAACACTCTTTAGTCAGCTTTAAAAAAATTGTCGATTATTTTGGTAGCTGTGAAAAGGCGGTCCAACCGGCTGGATTATCTCAATGGCGCAATCTCGGGTTACATGCTAATCACTTAAAACGCGTAGCTGAGTTTCAAACCGCTCAAGGTCTAGCTCAGTTTGAAAAACTAATTCAACAGATCCATCAACATACTGACTTTATTTTAACGAAAGATGACTCAGGCTATCCCACTCAGTTATTACCTTATACAGACCATCCACCTATAATTTTTGGAAAAGGCCAAGCTCAAGCTTTATTGCAACCGCAAATTGCGATTGTAGGTAGCCGAAAACCAAGCCCCCATGGTCGTCAGGTCGCTTATGATTTTGCCTATTACTTAAGTGAAAAAGGTTTTTATGTGAGTAGTGGCTTGGCATATGGCATTGATGAAGCTGCTCACCAAGGAGCATCAGCACATCAACGTACGATTGCTGTGACAGGAACAGGTTTAGACAGTACTTACCCTGCTCAAAATAAAAAACTTGCAGAACATATTTTGGCTCAAAACAGCGCCATCATTACTGAGTTTTTGCCTGGAACACCTCCATTACAACAGCATTTCCCACGTAGAAACCGAATTGTCAGCGGTTTGAGTTTAGGCGTGTTAGTGGTAGAAGCTACATTAAAAAGTGGTTCTCTCATCACTGCGAACAAAGCTGCCGAACAAGGTAAAACTGTATTTGCCATTCCTGGTCATATTTACAGTGAGTTTCATCAAGGTTGCCATCAACTTATTCGCGAGGGAGCAATTTTAGTCGATCATCCTGAACAAATTATTGAAGACCTTGCTTTACCCACTCAATGGCAAAGTCAGCAACAAAACTCCACCGAGGAGGCTGTAGTTTCTAGTACCCCAGAAATTCCTGAGCATTTAGTTAACCTTTATCAGTCTTTAGACTGGGTAGGACAAAATATTGATCAGCTTGTTTTACATCACTCTCAGCCTGTTGCAGAACTCACCTCTTCACTGATGGAACTAGAACTACTTGGTTTATGTATGCAACAATCAGGATTGTATTTACGTTGTCGCTCTTAGTATTGGAGTGCACAATAGCAATTCTGTCTGATTGAAAGGAAGAGTATTAACATGATTACCACCTCAGTTACCGAAGCAGCCGAATGTTTACAACAAGGTCAAGTTTTGGCATATCCAACTGAGGCAGTTTGGGGACTAGGTTGTGACCCTTTTAATGAGCAAGCTTTTCAAAAGATTCTTGAGTTAAAGCAAAGGCCTATTGAAAAGGGTGTAATTTTATTAGCAGGTCATATTAGCCAAGTCGAGCACCTGCTAACTTCTCTACCACAAACAACCCAACAAGAAATTATTGATTGTTGGACTAATCATCAACCTTCAGAAAGAGCAACAACCTGGCTATTACCAGCCGGTGAACATATTCCTTCATGGATTAAAGGTGAGCATCCTCTTGTCGCTGTTCGAGTCACTACACATCCTTTATGTGTGGCATTATGCAATGCTTTTCATGGCTTTATTGTCTCGACTAGTGCGAACCCAAGTGGACAAGAACCTGCGCACTCACTACAGGATGCCTGCCAATACTTTGGTTCACAATTAAACTATCTGAATGGTGACTTAGGCCAGAGCCAACAACCAAGCCGAATCATTAACGCTCTTACCAGAGAGATTATTCGCGCCTAATTTCAAACAAAAAAAAGCTCAGTTATATAGGGATAACTGAGCATAAAAAAGGATGGGTATATACCACATCCAGAGGGTTTGGATATCTGTAGAACAAAAGGTAATTTACAAAGAAAAGAGCGCCTTTCGTAGTGGCAGCTATTATGTGGTAAGAGGTTCAATGAGAGAAATATATTATTTCTCTAAAAAAAGCATGAAAAGTGTAGGGAATTTGCGGTTTTTTGCCTATAAATTAAAATTATATTAATATTTTTACTCGGCTTTTTTAATATTTATATTACAACCTATTTCTATAAACTATTTATAAATCATATAGAAAAACTTTAACTAAGAAAAAATTGGCATATTTTTATGAGTTTTTTTCAAAATATGCCATAGTTTTTTTAGCAACTTTAGTTTTGTTCTTGCACTAATTCGCTCTTTTTAGGACTCACCTTCTTCTGAGCCATAATGATACCAATTAAAATAACAATCCCACCTAACGTATGATAAATGGTCCACTGCTCAGACAACCAGACGCTTGCAATAACTGCTGTAAAGACAGGTACCAAGTTCATAAAAATACTTGTTCTATTAGGACCGAGTTGTTGAACAGCTAACATCCAAACTAACGGCGCAATAAGTGAAGCAAATACACCCGCATAAATAGCACTTGGTGCATTTTGTACATTTAAAGCATCAAGTCCAAACCAGAGAATTAAAGGAATATGAAATATGACAGAAAATCCAATCTGAACATATAAGCTTGTCATAATTGGTAGAGGCAACTGCCATTTTTTAAGAAAGACACCATAAAATGCATAGAAGAATACGGCAATAATCATCAAAGCATCACCAAGGTGTCCGCCACCACTTAAAAGCTTATTAATATTTCCTTGGGACATGACATATAACAAACCTGCAAAAGATAGAATACTGCCAAAAACTGCAAAGCGATTAGGCACATCTTTTAAAATGGCAAGCGAAACAAAGATCGTAAAGATGGGAATAAATGCATTCACAATTCCCATATTGGTTGCACTAGTATAATGGGCAGCCGTATAAGCTAAGCCTTGATAAAGCACCATCCCAAATGCACTTAACACAGCAAGCTTAGGTAAATAGGGTATGACTAGTCGTCTTTGTCTCCACACAGACATAAACATAAATGGAGTCAAAATAATAAAAGCGATTAACCACCGATAGAAGCTAATACTTACTGGCGAGATATAATCCGAGACATAGCGGGTGACTACAATATTTAAAGACCAAATCAATACTGCCAAAATGGGAAAAATAAACGCCCATTTGTGATATTTCATGACCTGACTCATAGTAATACACCATCTACAAAAGAGATTTTATTTTGAAGAATGTCTTAATAAATTGAAATATCGTATTTCCGACATTGATATTGAACTTAAGACATCATCTTTTTTTAGAATAATCTCCAAGCTTTCATGGCATGTTCTACAACTTTATGTAATTGATCTGTACTGGCACCGTCTCTTGCCTGAATGGTAAGGCCTTGAATGACAGTGGCATAAAAGTCTGTCATTTCTTGTAGAGGAGCATTAGCTGGCAAATCACCCTGCTCAACACCTTGTTTGAGACGCTCCAATAATTTTTGTTTGGTTTTTATGCGCTTGTCTAATAGGTTCTGCTGCACATCTTGAGTTGCATCAGAACAATTCATGGCAGCAACCACCAACATACAACCAGCTGGTTTATTGGGTTGAACCAGTCGTTTTACGTTGTCATAAAGATATAACTCAAACGCAATTTTTGTAGTTTTTGCTTCTAAAAAGATGGTCTCGATAGGACAGGCTTCATGAGCCAAATAGTAATCAATACTTTTATAAAACAGCCCCGCCTTATCACCAAAGGCACTGTATAGGCTTGGTGCTGTAATTTCCAAAGCTTGCGTTAAATCACTAATAGACGTTGCTTCATAGCCATGCTCCCAAAAGAGCAACATTGCTTTTTGCAGAACCTCTTGTTCATCAAAGCATTTAGGACGTCCGCGCTTTTTTTTCAGCGTATCTTCTGCAACAGCTAAATTCGTTTCATGCCTATTTGTCATAAAGATCACATCTATTTTTATAACAATCGTTATTAAATTAATTGACGTTCGATTTTTTATCAACTATTTTATTTTCATAATGATCGTTAGTTAATTAATAAATTGTCTTTCTTTACTCCAAATTTAGCCAAGTAAGGATTTCCTATGGACCAATCGTCTATCTCTAAAGCACGACCCACGACCTCCACTCAAGGAAGCTGGTTTGCCATTTTGGCCGTTTCTATCGCAGCATTTGCCTTAGTTACAAGTGAATTTTTACCCGTTGGTGTTTTAAATAGTGTTGCAACAGATT
This sequence comes from Acinetobacter sp. 12966, assembly GCF_031196995.1. Taxonomy (NCBI): domain Bacteria; kingdom Pseudomonadati; phylum Pseudomonadota; class Gammaproteobacteria; order Moraxellales; family Moraxellaceae; genus Acinetobacter; species Acinetobacter sp. 12966. The sequence goes on along the minus strand of NZ_JAVIMC010000027.1, from coordinate 35,994 downwards.
TAAATATTTCTGTAGGTACAGCAGGCTTGATTATTACGGTACCCGGCATTATGGCAGCAATTGCAGCCCCTCTATTGCCTGTATCGGTAAAACAACTTGATCGGCGTTATGTGCTTATCTTACTGACTGCAATTATGGTTATTGCCAATACCATTACTGCCTTTGCTGAAAACTTTCATATTTTATTATTGAGCCGCTTAATTTTAGGTATTTCAATTGGTGGTTTCTGGGCAACAGCTATTGCTTTAAGTGGGAAATTAGCTCCTTCACACCTTCCCATCGCTAAAGCAACTGCGGTAGTAATGGCGGGTGTAACTTTTGCTACAGTTCTAGGTGTACCGATTGGAACTTGGTTAAGCGAGTTTTATGGCTGGCGTAGTGCTTTTGGAATTACTGCAGGCATTGGCTTAGTTGTTTTAATCTTACAATTAATCTTTTTACCTAAACTTGTACCAGATTCGGCAATTCACATGAAAGATTTGCCAGCCCTATTACGCACTCCTAAAGCACGTAGTGGCATGTTGATTGTTTTATTGATCGGACTCGCTCACTTTTGTGCCTATAGCTATTTAGCACCTTTCTTTAAAAATGTTGCTGGTTTTAATGGGACAACCATTAGTTCATTATTATTGCTCTATGGAATTGCTGGTATTTTCGGAAATGCTTTTGCCGGATATAGTGGGAATCTAAATGTCCGTTATACATTAGCTTTTGTGGGTACATGCTTTGCAATCGTATTCTTTGGATTTCCTCTTTTTGCCGTTCATGAGTTTGGTGCTATTGTTTTAACCGCGTTATGGGGATTTGCATTTGGTGCCTTCCCTACCTCAGCGAATATTTGGATGTTTGTACATGCGCCAAATGCAGTTGAAAAAGGTATGCCGCTTTTTGTAGGTATGTTTCAGGTGATGATTGCGACAGGTTCATTATTAGGGGGATATGTAGTTGATCATTTCAATGAAAATACTTTAATTTATGGTGTATTAAGCTTCGTTGCCCTAGCATTACTGAGTACATTTACCTTAGCGAAAGGTCTTAATAACCCTAAAGCTACTTGTGAAAATTAAAATATGAGTCAGAGCATATAGATGAACAATGAGGACCAGCAATTTTCATTATTACACAGTATAGAAGTTCATGAATTTCTATACCAAAAAGAAGATATTGTTCGTCCTCATGCATCTCTTTGGGGAGATTTTAATTTCAGTTTAAATGGCATATTAGAAATGGAGATTGAAGAACAGCTATATCTTTCTCCACCTAGCTATGGTCTTTGGATTCCACCTCAAACTGTTCATCAATCTACTCATATTGACCATGAAATTCACTATATCTGTATTCGACTACACCCTCGCCTATGTTCTATTTTAGGAAATAGCTGTCGATGCTTTAGTATTCAGCCTTTTTTTCGCACTTTAGTTTTACAAATTCTAGAACAGCAAAAACAAACCGAACAACCTGAATATTTAGAACATCTTTTACAAGTTTTATTCGATCAACTCAAACAAGCTCCAGCTTATTCACATTATTTACCGCAAACACGGCATCCTGTTTTATTGCCTATTTTAGAAAAACTTTCAGATCCTTTACTTTTTGATCACTCTTTACAGCAGTTGCTACAAAACTTTTCGGTCAGTGATCGCCACTTATTACGTTTGAGTCAACAAGAGCTTCAGCTTTCGTTGTCCGAATGGAGAAATCGGGCCAAAATTGTTTATGCCATTCATCAGATTCATCAAGGGACGCCTATCAAGCGTTTAGCATATGATTTAGGTTATCAACATAGCTCAAGTTTTATTGAATTTTTTAAACGTTACACTGGGCAAACACCTATCCAAATCAGAAATAACTAGAATTCAGCTTATCTTTAAAAACTTTTTCTTTTTTGAACACGAATATTATTGCACTACCCCTCAATAGCAGTTAAAACAAATGCGTTACTTGATATCAATTACAATCTTTAGGAAAGACTCATGACACAATCTGTATATCACATTCCGGTAAAAGCTATTTCAGGCGAAACGGTCGATCTTCAACAATATAAAGGTAAAGTTTTACTTATCGTAAATACTGCTTCTAAATGTGGTTTAACTCCACAATACGAAGGCTTAGAAAAACTTTATCAAGCAAAAAAAGATCAAGGTCTTGAAATTTTAGGTTTCCCAGCAAACAACTTTAAAGAGCAAGAACCAGGTTCTGATGAAGAAATTCAACAGTTCTGTTCATTAAATTATGATATTCATTTCCCTTTATTTTCTAAGGTCTCTGTAGTCGGCGAAGATAAGCACCCACTTTACCAAACTTTGACATCAGCTCAGCCAGAACGCACTGGTGAAGGTCCTTTCCGTGAGCGTTTAGAAGGCTTAGGTATTCCAACCAACCCTGCTCCAGAAGTTTTATGGAACTTCGAAAAGTTTTTAATTAATAAGAATGGTGAAGTCGTGGCTCGCTTTGCTCCAAACATAACAGCAGACGATGAACAAATCGTTAAAGCAGTTGAAGCAGAGTTAGCAAAATAATATTTTAAAATGTGAGAAAGGGCGTTTTATACGCTCTTTTTTATGCTCTCCTCAAAGTGTTGTTCGTTTGCAAAAATACAATCTTTCTTCATATTTTATACCTATAGTATCTATTTGCTTTATTTGATGTTGTTTGTAGTTATGAAAAAAGTTTTACAGGGCGCATTTCTTCCTTTTGTAATTTTTGCCTCAGGCATGCTTTTACTCGGGTGCGATCAGGCACAAGACAATGCTACCGAACAAGAAAAGACTGAAATAGCTGAACAGGCATCTAACCAAAACATTGAACAACAAGAGTCAGATATTGCCCCCAACAAAACCGAACTTAAAAGTGGCAATATTTTTTATATGGTCCGCGATGCTGCTAATTTACAGCTTAAAGCTGGCGACTACGTTGAACAACTTAAAGACACTCAGCTTGATGTTGAACAAGCCATCCAAGATAAAAATCAGAATGAACTAAAAACTACTGTCACCACTTTAAAACAGCAACTAGAAGGTTTAAATCAAGCACTTTTGACTTTAGATATCAAAAGTCAGGAAATTGAGAATATTCGCCAAAGTTTATTACATGCCAACCAACAAGCTCTTAGCATGCCATTACTCAATGGGAAATTAGATCAAATCAATTTTGACCAAATTGAAAAACAGCTTAATACCATTCAAATGGATATGGTGAAGCTTGCTGCCATGATTATGGCAGGAGATGAAAAGTCAGATTCAAAAACTGAATCTTAAAAAAACAACTTATAAAAAAAGCCACCTTACGGTGGCTTTTTCAATCTCAAACCGGCAATTATAGTGCGCGGTTTTTGATTTTACGGATAGTTTCAAGCTGTGCAGCTGTTTCTGCCAAGGCAGCCAACGCAGCAGCCGAGTCCAAATCACTCTTTTGGTTTGCAAGCAATTGTTCAGCATTTTTACGTGCTTCTAAAATTGCCGCTTCATCCAAGTTGTCAGCACGGATTGCAGTATCTGCAAGAACCGTTACAACATGAGGTTGAACTTCTAAAACACCGCCAGATACATAGACGATTTCTTCTGTACCATTTTCCAACTGAACACGAATCGGGCCCGGTTGAAGCAAGGTTACAAGTGGAGCATGTCCTGGCAAAATACCAAGCTCACCACCAGCACCTTTCGCGATTAACATCGTTACTGCGCCAGAGTAAATAGACTCTTTAACACTTACGACATCACATTGCATAGTCGCCATGAGATGATCTCCTTAAATTAGAGTTTCTCAGCTTTAGCAATCACTTCGTCAATACCACCAACCATATAGAACGCTTGTTCTGGGATGTGATCGTATTCACCAGCTAATAGACCTTTAAAGCCACGAATCGTTTCTTTAAGTGGTACTAATTTACCAGGAGCACCAGTAAACACTTCAGCTACGTGGAATGGTTGAGAGAAGAAACGTTGGATTTTACGCGCACGGTAAACAACCAATTTATCTTCTTCAGCTAATTCATCCATACCCAAGATTGCGATGATGTCTTTAAGCTCTTTATAACGTTGCAATACGTTTTGTACTGCACGCGCAATTTCATAGTGCTCTTGACCAACAACTAATGGGTCTAACTGACGTGAAGTTGAGTCAAGTGGATCGATCGCTGGATAGATACCAGAAGATGCGATGTCACGGCTCAATACTACTGTTGCATCTAAGTGAGCAAATGTAGTTGCAGGAGATGGATCTGTTAAGTCATCGGCAGGTACATATACTGCTTGGATCGATGTGATCGAACCAGATTTAGTAGATGTAATACGCTCTTGAAGAACACCCATTTCTTCTGCAAGTGTAGGTTGGTAACCTACCGCAGACGGCATACGACCTAACAATGCTGATACTTCAGTACCTGCAAGTGTATAACGGTAGATGTTGTCAACGAATAATAATACGTCACGACCTTTACCATTTTCGTCTTTTTGATCACGGAAGTATTCAGCCATAGTCAAACCAGTTAACGCTACGCGTAAACGGTTACCTGGTGGCTCGTTCATCTGACCGTAGACCATTGCTACTTTGTCAAGAACGTTAGAATCTTTCATTTCGTGATAGAAGTCGTTACCTTCACGAGTACGCTCACCAACACCAGCAAACACAGATAAACCTGAGTGAGCTTTCGCGATGTTGTTGATCAACTCCATCATGTTAACGGTTTTACCAACACCAGCACCACCGAATAGACCAACTTTACCACCTTTTGCGAACGGGCAAAGTAAGTCAATTACTTTAATACCAGTTTCTAAAAGATCAGTAGAAGCTGCTTGTTCAGCATAAGAAGGTGCTTGACGGTGAATCGGCAAACGCTCTTCAGTCGCTACCGGACCTGCTTCATCAATTGGGCGGCCCAAAACGTCCATGATACGACCAAGCGTAGCTGGACCTACTGGAACAGAAATCGGTGCATTTGTGCTAGTTACATTAAGGCCACGTTTAAGACCTTCTGTAGAACCCATTGCGATGGTACGAACAACACCATCGCCAAGCTGTTGCTGAACTTCTAATGTAGTTTCAGTACCGTCAACTTGGAGAGCGTCATAGATCTTAGGAACGCTATTGCGCTCAAACTCGACGTCGATAACCGCGCCGATGATCTGAATGATACGACCGCTACTCATTGCTGTCTCCTCAATTCAAACTTAATAATGTTAAACGGCAGCGGCACCGCCAACGATCTCGGAAATTTCCTGAGTAATCGCGGCTTGACGCAGCTTGTTGTAAATGAGTTGTAGGTCTTTAATCAATTGTCCTGCGTTGTCTGTCGCTGCTTTCATCGCGACCATACGAGCTGACTGCTCACATGCAACGTTTTCAATCACACCTTGATAAACCATAGACTCGATATAGCGAACCAACAAACCATTTAACAATTCTTCTGCTTCTGGTTCGTAGATATAGTCCCAACCATAAGTACGGTTGAGATCATCGCCTTCTTCTGCTGGTGCTAAAGGAACAAGTTGTTCTACTTTAGGCTGCTGAGTCATTGCATTAACGAAGCCATTTGATACGAGATAGATACGATCTAATTCGCCTTTATCAAATGCATCAAGCATAACTTGGACTGAGCCAGTTAACTGTTCCAAACTCGGCGCATCGCCAAGTTGGGTAGTTGCACCGAGCACTTTACCGCCGTAATTCTTAAAAAACGAAACCGCTTTTTGACCAATTAAAGCAAATTCAACTTCAATTGACTGCTGTTGTTGTGCTTTGACATGCTGCACAACTTTCTTGAACAAGTTAATGTTCAAGCCACCTGCCAAACCACGATCTGAAGACACTACGATATAGCCAACACGCTTAACTGGGCGGTCAACCATATAACGGTGTTTGTATTCAGGGTTTGCTTGTACCAAGTGAGCAATTACACGGCGCATATTATCGGCATACGGACGGCCCTGAGCCATGCGCTCTTGCGCACGACGCATTTTAGAAGCAGCTACCATTTGCATCGCGCGAGTAATCTTTTGCGTGCTCTTGATACTAGCTACTTTGGCGCGAATTTCTTTTAAATTTGCCATACGCTTAACCTAGTATTCGAAAGCTCTTTCGAGCTTCCGAAGGTTGATCCGTGAACCAAACTTAACTAAAACTAAACTTAGTAAGTTTGAGTCGCTTTAAAGCTTTCAATACCTGCTTTGATTGCTGCTTCGATGTCTTTGTTGTAATCACCAGTTTCATCGATTTGTTTCATCAACGGAGCATATTCTGAGCGGAAGTAAGAAATTAACGCAGCATCAAAGTCTACGATTTTCTTAACTTCTACGTCAGCCATGTAGCCTTCGTTAGATGCATAAACAGAAACAGCTTGGTCAGCAATTGAGTAAGGAGCATATTGTTTTTGCTTCATTAACTCAGTTACACGTTGACCATGTTCAAGTTGCTTACGAGTTGCTTCGTCAAGGTCAGAAGCGAACTGAGCAAACGCAGCCAATTCACGGTATTGTGCTAAAGCAGTACGGATACCACCAGACAATTTTTTGATGATCTTAGTTTGAGCAGAACCACCAACACGAGATACAGAGATACCCGCGTTCACAGCAGGACGAATACCTGCGTTGAATAATGATGTTTCTAAGAAGATCTGACCGTCAGTAATCGAAATTACGTTCGTTGGTACGAATGCAGATACGTCACCTGCTTGAGTTTCAATAATTGGCAATGCAGTTAAAGAACCAGTTTGACCAGTTACTGCGCCATTAGTGAATTTCTCAACGTAGTCAGCAGATACACGAGAAGCACGTTCAAGAAGACGTGAGTGAAGATAGAATACGTCACCTGGATACGCTTCACGACCTGGTGGACGACGTAAAAGTAATGAAATTTGACGGTAAGCAACAGCTTGCTTAGACAAATCATCATAAATAATAAGAGCGTCTTCACCGCGGTCACGGAAGTATTCACCCATTGTACAGCCAGAGTACGGAGCTAAGTACTGCATTGCAGCAGGATCAGCAGCCGCAGCAGCGACAACAGTTGTATACGCCATAGCGCCAGTTTCTTCTAGCTTACGCACAACGTTTGCAATTGTTGATTGTTTTTGACCAATCGCAACGTATACACATTTAATGCCAGAGTTTTTCTGAGCGATAATCGCATCGATCGCCATCGCTGTTTTACCAGTTTGACGGTCACCGATGATCAACTCACGTTGGCCACGACCAACAGGAATCATTGTATCAACTGATTTATAACCAGTTTGAACAGGCTCATCTACAGATTGACGCCAAATTACGCCTGGTGCTACTTTTTCAACAGCATCAGTTAATTTCGCATCAATTGGGCCTTTACCATCAATTGGGTTACCCAAAGCGTCGACAACACGGCCAAGAAGTTCAGGACCAACTGGAACTTCTAATACACGACCTGTACAACGAGCTTTTTGACCTTCTTGAAGGCTTAGGTAGTTACCTAAAACAACGGCACCCACTGAATCCTGTTCTAGGTTCAGTGCCATACCAAATAAGCCGCCGTCGAATTCGATCATTTCACCGTACATTGCATCAGCAAGACCGTGAATGCGCACGATACCGTCGGATACCATAACAATGGTACCTTCGTTTTTAGCGGTCGCGCTGGTGTCCAGATCTCCGATACGCTGTTTAATGAGCGCACTGATCTCGGATGGATTCAGTTGTTGCATTGCGCTATTCCTCAATCTTTTATTAGTTCAGTCTTCATCATTTGCATTATGCAAGAAGACGAGTACGCATTTTTTCAAGCTTGTTAAGCGCAGAATCATCTATCACTTGATCGCCTGCACGAATTACAACACCTGCAATAAGCTCAGGTTTAACTTCAACTGAAACAGTTACTGTGCTGTTAAAACGCTTTTCTAAAGCAGATTTCAACAGTTGCTCTTGTTCAGCAGTTAACGGGAAAGCCGATTCAATCACGACATCCACATTGTTGTTATTCTGTGATTTAAGCTGTTCATATTCTGCTTCAATTTCAGGTAACAGCATTAAACGATCGTTATCTGCAAGAAGTGTCAAAAAGTTAGACACTGCTTGAGATTGATCTTCACCTAAAACTTTAGCAAAAAGCTTCACTTGCTCCGCAGGAGTAAGTTCAGGGCGATTTAAATAAGCGGAAAATGCTTCGTCTTGCACCGCAGCACTGAGCACTTGTAACGCATTCGACCAATTGTCTGTTGCACCTTGCTCAGAAGCATAAGCAAATGCTGCTTTGGCATACGGACGTGCCAACGTCAAGAGTTCAGCCATAATTCGCCTCGCTTAAAGTTTAGCAGCCAGCTGAGACAGCATGGCGTTATGAGCTTCTGCATCAACTTGCTGGTTCAGGATTTTTTCTGCACCAGTTACTGCCAAAGCAGCTACTTGTTGACGTAATTCTTCGCGAGCAGAATTGATTTCTTGATCAACAGCTTCTTTAGCCTGTTGACGAATACGCTCACCTTCAGCCGCAGCTTGAGTACGAGCTTCTTCGATCAATTGCGCTGCACGACGGTTCGCTTGTTCGATCAATTGAGCCGCTTGTGCTTTAGCTGCATCAAGCTCTTGCTTAACTTGCGCTTGTGCATCGGCAAGGTCAGCTTTCGCTTTTTCTGCTGCATTTAAGCCATCAGCGATTTTACGCTGACGCTCACTAATCGCATTGATTAGTGGTGGCCAAACAAACTTCATGCAGAATGCAACAAAGAATGCAAACGCAATCGCTTGACCAATCAATGTGAGGTTGATATTCATTGCAATTCCTCAAATAGTGGATTTAGGAATTAAGATGATTAACCTACAAATGGATTAGCGAAGATGAAGAACAAGCCAATACCAACACCGATCATAGGCACAGCATCAAGAAGACCCGCGATTAAGAACATACGAGTTTGAAGTTGTGGAGCCAATTCTGGTTGACGAGCAACAGCTTCTAAAAAGCGACCACCCAAAAGACCAAAACCAATCGCAGTACCCAAAGCACCGAAAGCGATCAAGATAGCAGATGCAATTGCAACTAGACCTAAAGTGAGTTCCATGAAAAATTCCTCAGAGGTTAGGTTATTACCAAATTAAATTAAAAAAATTCAGCCCAACCATCATTTGATAGTTAGGCAATACCATTAATGTTTTTCGCTTGCCATGCTCAAGTAAACGATGGTAAGCATCATAAAGATGAATGCCTGCAACGTGATTACAAGAATGTGGAAGATCGCCCAAGGCACAGACAACGCCCATTGAATCCAGAACGGCAATAAAGCAATTAGGATAAAGATCAACTCACCGGCATACATGTTACCGAATAGTCGGAGAGCTAATGAAATCGGACGAGCAAGGAATGTTACCAATTCCAAAATCAAGTTCACTGGAATAAGCAACGCTTTTGCAACTGGATTACTTGGGTTAAATGGGTTAAGTGCCAACTCGCCAACGAAACCACCAACACCCTTTTCGCGGATGCTGTAGAACAAGATAAGTACAAATACAGATAAAGACATACCTAAAGTAATGTTTGGATCTGTAGATGGAACGATCTTGAAGTAAACGTGGTGAGGGTCCATACCAAATACGTTTGCACCTACAAACGCTGCAACTTGAGGAATCCAGTCAACTGGGATCAAGTCCATTAAGTTCATGAGGAAAATCCACACGAAAATAGTGAGTGCAAGCGGAGCGATTAAACGTGATTTGCCATGAAAAGTATCACGGACACTTGAGTCAACAAACTCAATGATCATTTCGATTGCTGACTGGAATTTAGTTGGAACACCTGCATTTGCAGCTTTCGCAACGATCCAGAACATCAAACAGAAAATCACACCAAGGCCAATTGACCAACCCATTGAATCCAAGTGAATTGCAGTGAACCCCATCGAATGAGCTTCTTCAGCAGTCTCAGCCAATTTCCATGTACCGTCTGGCATTTTGCCATAGGTCATATTGGTCAAGTGATGCTTGATATACTCTGTCGAAGTGAGGGCATGTTCTTCAGCAGCCATAAATCACACCTGGTCAATGTCAATTACTAAAAAGAAGGGAAACGAACATCGGCGTACTGTCGATATCTCGCCACCCTCCAAAAAATCTTCAATTCTTCTTGTTTCTACACCCGTTTTTGTAGACGTGACACCCAAAACGGAGCGACCCACGACATTGCCTGAACGAGAATAAAACCAAACAGCAATGCTAACGGTGATAAAGGTTTAACATTGCTCAAAATCAAAATAAATCCAACGATCATGATTGCAAATTTGCCTAACATGCCCCTATACATGTTAGACAGCACTTGTTTTGATGCTCGTGCACCTGCTGTTCTGAAGGATTGCCACGAAAAATAACCCGTAGAAAGCCAGCAGACCAACGCACCAAGTGCCGCACTTAATGCTGCTGTCATGTCTTTTATGCTCCACGCCACAAGTGCGGAAACAGGGATCATACATGCTTGTAAGAAGACCAAAGCTTTTGCTAATCGTCGGTCAATCAAGCGACTAGTTTGGCTCATTATTTATCCACTCACAGCATAAATGCTTGACAAGTTTAGCTGATGATCGCTTTTAATCGCAGGCATTATAGAGTTACACCCCTGAACATGCAATCTTTTCCCGACTTTAGTCGGGGTTTTTCATGACAGGTGGTGCTGACGCTACAGTCAGCCTTTGTTTACTTTTTATCTTACTTTTGCGTACTTAATACACATTTATCTGTTTTTATAGCCAGTTTCTTCCATGCAGTGACGAAATCATCCTCATTATTCATGCTCTCGTCTACTGGTTGAAAAGTAATGTTACCTAATTTTTGATATTGACTCTTAGTGGTAAAACTCTCTGCCAACAAACACATCTGATTTTTTGGTCGACTATCATTAAGATACTTAATTTGAGCTGCTGTTGGTGCAACGTGAGGGTCATCTGTTAAAGCACCAGCGAATTTTAAGTTTAGTGAACGCTCTAAATATTGATAGGCATCATGATATGCCCAATACGGTTTGCCATTACTTGAACTATCGTAAGCTTGTGCTGCCTGCAACATTTTACGAGCAAACACATTGGCATTATTCCAGTACTTTGCCTTATTTTCAGGATGTTGCTGAGAGCGCAAAGCCGCAATAAAGAAACCAATTCGAACCGCATTGTTAGGCTCTAACCATACATGTGTATCTACTGTATTAGGTAAAGCTACACCACGTGTACTACGCTGGGGCAAAACAGAAACGATACCACTATCCAATAGAGCAATTGCCTTCTTATTATTACCTAATAACTTATTTAAAGGTGCTTCATGTGCTTTACCCAACCAAATCACCAAAGACGCATCATTAATTGCTTTACGATGCGCTGGGGTTAATTGTACGTCATGCCCTGTTTGTCCCTTTAATAAGAGTTGTGGTTCTTCAACCCCTTGAGTGACTTCTTTTGCAATCAGATAAATCGGGTGTGTAGAAACCACCAACCCCTGACTCCACCCTAACGTACTCAAAAGTGAGAACATACTGAAAACAAAAAAACGGAACATGACAGACCATCAATTTAAATTAGCTCGAAGCATGTTATAATATAACAAAGTTACAAAAATACCTAAGATTAATCGAATGAAGCATCGCTTCATGCTAATATTCCGTTAAAAATTCGAGGTTACCCCTATGAGTTCCTGTTCGCATGAACATCATGATTCTTTGCATGGTGTGCATGATCACCATAATGTCGCAAGTCGTTTAGCTGAAGCAGAAAGTTTATGTTCTGCGACTGGCGCACGTCTTACACCTTTGCGCAAAGAAGTTCTGGAACTCATTTTAAATGCATCGGGTCCAATGGGTGCGTATGACTTATTGGCACGTATAAAAAGTCAAACTGATCGCCCTGCTGCACCTCCGACTGTTTATAGAACTTTAGATTTCTTATTAGAAAAAGGCCTCATTCACCGCCTAACTTCTATTAATGCGTATATTCCTTGCTGCCACCCACGTGAAGGCCATCAAGCAGCATTCCTGATTTGTACTGAATGTCATATGGTTAAAGAAGCTTCTTCTCAAGGTCTCACACACCAGCTTGACCAGCTTGCAGCTTCAGATGACTTCGTGGCTCAACACAGCATTATTGAAATTTCGGGGAAATGCCAACAGTGCCGCACAACTCCTTAAATCCTGTATTAATTCAGCTTGAGCAGGTTTCTGTTCATCGTGATGATCGGGATATATTAAAGAAAGTTGATTTTGCCCTACATGAAAATGAAATTGTGTCTTTAATTGGCCCCAATGGCGCTGGCAAATCAACACTGATAAAGGTTCTACTCGGTATTCTCCAGCCGAGTAGTGGGCGTGTTGTCAATCATAAAAAACTTAAAATGGCTTATGTGCCACAAAAGTTTAATCCTTCACACAGTCTCCCTTTACGTGTTCAGGATCTTCTTGATTTAGAAAAATGCAGCTCTGCCCTGCGTCAGGAAATTATTCAAGACACAGGTATTTCAAAGTTACAACAATCAAAAGTACAACAACTTTCAGGTGGAGAACGCCAAAGAGTACTATTGGCTCGTGCACTGCTTCGTCAGCCAGATATTTTAGTTCTTGATGAACCCATGCAAGGTCTAGATATTCAGTCAGAAGCGGAACTTTATGATTATGTTCGTAGCCTGCCAGAACGATATGGTTGTGCGATCTTAATTGTCTCTCATGACTTACAATGGGTTATGCAAGGAACACACCGCGTAGTGTGTTTAAATAAACATATTTGCTGTAGTGGACTACCCGAGAATATTCAACAACACCCTGAATATCAGGCAATATTTGGAACCCAAAGGGTCTTCTATCAACATCATCATGACCATTGTGCTCACGGTGATGCTGCTCACCCTTGCCCTCATAATGACCGCCCTCATATTCACCCAGAACCGGAAGCTTAAGCCATGATGGAATGGTTACAATTATTGTTGCCCGCATGGATTATGGGAACCCTGCTGGTATTTTTGACTGCACCTCTGGGTTGTTTAATGCTTTGGAGACGCATGTCTTTTTTTGCTGACACGATGGCGCACGGAACACTACTCGGGGTTGCTATTGCAGGAGCCTTAAGTCTTCCATTATGGCTTGGCGTTGCAGGCACAGCGGTTTTACTGGTAGGCGTATTATGGGCTTTACACGACAATCGTTTGCCCAACGATGCTCTGTTAGCCTTATGCTCAGCGACATTACTGTGTAGTGGTTTATTGTTTATTCAACATGTACCAAGTTTAAGACCAGAGCTTTTAAGTTATTTATTTGGCGACTTGCTCAGCATTGATTGGCCTGACCTCCCTGTTTTCACTTTGATTATTGCGATATCACTCGTAATTCTTTACCGTTTTTGGCAGCCACAAATACAGTTTGCAATTGATCCGGATATCGCAATTAGTGAAGGAGTGAATGCAAACTGGCAACGCCTTATTTTCATGCTGTTATTAGCCTTATTTACAGTTTTAGCCTTGCGTGCTGTGGGTTCTTTACTAATGGGTGCATTACTCGTGATCCCAGCCTTAAGCGCTCGCCTATTGGCAAACTCGCCAAAGCAAATGGTTATTTGGGCATTCGTGTTAGCCCAGCTCGGTGTTAGTGTCGGTTTATGGTCAAGTGCAGCACTCAATATCTCTACAGGTCTTAGTATTGTTTTATGTATGGCATTAAGTTTTGCTGTTATTTTTATAACTCAAAAGCTAAAAAATCAAACACAGGCGGCCTAACTTAGGACGCCTGATGAACAGTGCTCAATAATAAAGCCGCACAGCTAAACATTACAGCAAAGCCCCGATTTAAATATTTTTGCTGTCTAGGGGATCGAAGTAATCTTAAAACCTTGGATGCCAGCCCCGTATATCCAGCCATTACAATCAAATCGATCGTAATCATAGTGGCTGCCATAATTAGATATTGTATCCATTGAGGCTTGCTCAAATCTAAAAACTGCGGCAAAACTGCCAATAAAAATACGATCGCTTTAGGATTACTAATATTGACTACAAAACCATTTAATAGCAGAGCTAAAGCAGACTTATCTCTTTTTTCTTGTTGAATTTCTATATCTTTTACAGGTGCTGTCCACTGCAAATAGGCTAAATATAATAAATAGGCTACGCCAAACCACTTAACGGCCTGAAAAGCTAAAGGAGTCGTTGCAAATAAGACCCCGACACCTGCTGCCACCACCATAATTTGAAGCACCAAGGCAACTTGTAAACCAATTGCATTCCAGTAACCATGTCTAAAGCCATAATTTAGGCCACTCGACATTGAGGCAATAGCTCCCGCACCCGGAGAGACACTAATGACCCAACAGGCCAACATATAGGCAAACCAAACTTGCAAAGACATAGTAAAAATAGACAATAAAAGTGGAATTATACTGTTTTATAAAACTATATTGATGAGAATTCAAACAATAAAATCAAGAAATAGACTACTAACCGCTCTTCGCATCAGGCACAATAATTAAAGCTCATACTAAATTATAATTGAGGAGATACCTTCCAATGACTGCTCAATCTGTCATTTTGCCGTTGCCATCAGATCATGCCCGATTTATTGTTCTTCGCTTAAAAGACCTATCAATTGATGAATTAAAAGAACAACTCGAAGCGTTGTTTGAAACACGTGACCGTCTCATTACTCAGCATTCAGACGCGCAAATTAAAACAGCAGTCGCTTTTGGTCCAGAACTTTGGAAGCAACTTTACAGTCAATCTCCTGCTGGCTTTAAACAACTTGAACCAGAAAACGGCGCATTCAACATGCCAGCCGTACCAGCTGATGTCCTCATCCATATTGCTAGTATGCGTTCTGATATTTGTTTTGCATTAAGCCAAGCATTTTTTGAAGGTATTAAAGATAAAGTTGAAGTTCTTGATGAGCGTGTTTGCTTCCGCTATTTTGATGGCCGAGATATTACAGGCTTTATAGACGGCACAGAAAACCCTCAATTTCCAGATGACCGCGCAGAAACAGCCCTATTGCCAGAAAGCGCGGGAGTTTTTGCTGATGGCAGTTTCATTTTCGCGCAACGCTATGCACATGACTTAGAAAAATGGAAAAAACTAAAAGTTGATGCTCAAGAAAATGTCATGGGTCGTACTAAGCTTGAGTCAATTGAACTGGATGATGACGTTAAACCAGAAAATGCTCATGTCGCACGTACTGTTGTCGAAGATAATGAAGGCGAAGAAATGGAAATCTTGCGTCATAGTCTGCCTTATGGCGACGGCAGAGGTGATCAGGGTTTATTTTTCATTGCGTACACCAAGGACCTGAATATTATTGATGCCATGTTAAAACGTATGTTTGGTACAAGTGGAGATGGTATCCATGATCGCCTATTGCATTTCGTGACACCATTAGACGGCGCATATTACTTCGCACCTAGTGAAGAATTGCTAGAAGAAGTTTTAGAAGACTAAAATAAAAAGAGGAGCTTAAGCTCCTCTTTTTACGTTCTCAACCTTAGAAAGGAATACGCTTATATTTGCGGTATTCAGGTTTCCAGAATGATTGATCAATTTTTTGCTGTAGCAAATCATCACTAATTGTTACAGCGACACCATCAGCCATAGCAGCTTTTGCAACTTCGAACGCAATAACTTTAGAAACTTGTTGAATCTCACCCAACGGCGGTAATAAATCAGCTTGTGGATCTTTAAGCAATGGAGAGCAATTTGCTAAAGCACTACTTGACGCCATTAACATATTTTCAGTAACGCGTTTAGCACCCGATGCCACCACACCTAAGCCAATGCCCGGGAAAATGTACGAGTTATTACACTGAGAAATATTATAAAGCTTGCCGTGATGATTCACAGGAGCAAACGGGCTACCTGTTGCAATTAATGCTCTACCTTCAGTCCATTCCACAATATCAGCCGGTACTGCTTCAACACGTGAAGTTGGGTTAGACAATGGCATGACAATTGGGCGTTCACAATTCGCTGCCATGGTCTTAATAATCTCTTCTGTGAAGAGACCTGGTTGACCAGAAACACCAATTAACACTGTAGGCTTAGCATTTTTAACAACATCAAGGAGTGAAATCACTTCTTCAATATTGCCCCATTGATCAACCACTTCAGCTTTTTGCGCCAATTTGCGCTGGAAGTCCAATAAGTTTGGCTGATTTTCGGTAATCAAACCAAAACGATCCACCATGTAAACGCGTGCACGGGCTTCAGAATCAGTCAGACCTTCAGCAACCATTTGTGCAACGATTTGCTCTGCAATACCACATCCCGCAGAGCCCGCACCTAAGAAAGCAATTGTTTGATCTTTTAATTGCTTGCCTGCTGCACGACTTGCAGCAATCAAACTACCTACAGATACCGCTGCTGTTCCTTGAATATCATCGTTAAAACAACAAATTTTATCGCGATATTTTTCTAGAAGTGGCATCGCATTTTTTTGTGCGAAATCTTCAAACTGAATTAATGCTTTTGGCCAACGACGCTTTACAGCTTCAATCACCATATCGACAAATGCATAATATTCATCACCACTAATACGTGGCTGACGCCAACCCATATAGATCGGATCATTTAGTAATTGTGGATTATTCGTCCCCACATCAATTGTGATTGGTAATGTATAGGCTGGGCTAATTCCACCACAAGCGGTGTAAAGTGAAAGTTTCCCAATAGGAATACCCATACCACCAATGCCTTGGTCGCCAAGACCTAAGATACGCTCACCATCAGTAATCACGATCACTTTTACATTATTTTTATTTACGTTTTGCAAAATATCATCAATCACATCACGATCTGGATATGAAATAAAAACACCACGATGACGACGATAGATATCGGAGAAACGTTGACATGCTTCACCCACTGTTGGGGTATAAATAATCGGCATCATTTCTTCAAGATGATTTTCGATTAAATGATAGAACAAGGTTTCATTGGTATCTTGGATATTACGCAAATAGATATGGCGATTGATATCATCAGTAAAAGCGCAATATTGCTGATAAGAGCGCTGGCTCTGCTCTTCAATAGTTTCAATAATATGGGGGAGTAAACCGTGTAAGTTAAAGTTACTTCTTTCTTCTTCAGTGAAAGCCGAACCTTTATTTAAAAGTGGTAACTCTAAAAGTGTAAAACCTGCATATGGGATATAAAGGGGATGTTTACTTGGGTGTCCTGATATCATTGCCTATCTCATTTTCCAGCTTAGAGTAGAGAAAAACACGTTTTGTATGGTCTCTAAAACTCTTTGTGCGTATAAGCTTAAGCCTAATTCGATCAAAATAGATATTTTAAACCGTGATGTTAAAATTGAACACTATTTAGTTAAAACATGTTTAAAAATAAATGATAAAAATCAGAGTATTAATGTTTTTATAATTTTAAAAATTTCTTTTATTTTCTCAATTTTAAAAGCAATAATTATATGATTTAGCGGCAACAGGTATTTCCTCAGAAAATAGCATTAAATTAAACACATAATTTACTCACAAAAACTGCCCAGAAGGCTTGTAATTCTTTATTTTCAGAATAATAAGGCGATTCATCAACCAACATTCATTTAAAAAATAATCATCAGTAATTTGCATAAAGAATTATTGGAATATTAAATCCCCTCCCCTAAGTCATCGGAAATTTGCTATATTTGACGTTTTTCTGCGACATCTATTTTCGATTGATATGAATACGGCAATACAAGCAGCTCTCGACCATGCAGTGCAAACTCTTCAACAAGAAGGGGTGCTTCCTTCCGACTGGAAAAACACAAGCAACTTAACACGCACCAAAGACCGAAGCCATGGCGACTTTGCTTCTAATATTGCTATGATCGGCTCGAAAGCTGCTGGTATGAAACCACGCGATTTAGCTGAGAAAGTTCTAGCTGCATTACCAGAAGTGGCAGATATCAGTAAAGCTGAAATCGCAGGACCCGGATTTATTAACTTCTTTTTAAATGCAGACCAGCGTTTTGCTATTCTTGATCAAATTCAAGCACAAAAAGAAATTTTTGGTCGTAGCCAAGCAAATGCAGCGAAAAAGATTCAAGTCGAATTTGTTTCTGCAAACCCAACGTCTAGCCTACACGTAGGTCATGGACGTGGTGCGGCATATGGTATGACTGTTGCTAATTTACTTGAAGCAACGGGTGCTAAAGTTGACCGCGAGTACTACGTGAATGATGCTGGCCGTCAAATGGATATTTTGGCGACTTCTACTTATTTACGTTATTTGGAACTACTTGGACAAAACCTTGTATTCCCTAAAAATGCTTATCAAGGCGATTACGTTAAAGAAATCGCACAAGGCATCATTGATAAAGATGGTGATGCTTACGTTCGTGAAGTTGCGAATGTTTATAAAGATGTCCCAGAAGATGTGCAATATGCTGAAGAGCTAGATAGCGAAGGCAACAAAGTTGTATTATCTGGTGATAAAGAAAAGCATATTGATGGCCTTATTGCCAACTCACAACAATTATTGGGTGAAGGCTACCGCGTATTTCATCAAGCTGCCCTTCACGCCATTTTAGATGATATTAAAGATGACCTTGCTGATTTTGGTGTAACGTTCAATCAATGGTTCAGTGAAGCATCACTTAGTGCAAAAATTGATGAAGCTTTAGAAACGTTAGATCAACGTGGCTTCCTTTATGAAAAAGATGGCAACATCTGGTTCAAGTCAACTGAATTTGGTGATGAAAAAGACCGTGTTGTTAAGCGTCGTAATGGCCAAACGACTTACTTTGCATCTGACATTGCATATCACTTAAATAAACTACAACGTGGTTATACTGACCTAATCGACATTTGGGGTTCTGACCACCATGGCTATATTTCTCGCGTAAAAGCGGCGATTGATGCAATGGGTTATGACTCTAAAAAATTGACTGTTCTTTTAGTTCAGTTTGTAAGTTTATGGCGTGGCGGCGAGATGGTTCAAATGTCTTCTCGTTCTGGTCAGTTCGTAACTTTACGTGACTTGCGTAAAGAAGTGGGCAATGACGCAGCTCGTTTCTACTACGTAATGCGTAAGAGCGAACAACATATCGACTTTGACCTTGACCTTGCTGTTTCACAAAGTAAAGACAATGCTGTGTACTATATTCAATATGCACACGCACGTATTTGTCGTATGTTAGAAAAAGCAGCAAGCACAGATTTACAATTCGATGTAAACGCTGCTCGTCCACATGCAGCTCGCTTGTCTCTTGATGCAGAAACTGAGATTCTTGCTAAACTGGCAGCATACCCAGACGCGGTATTACGTGCTGCAAATGCATATGAACCTCATCAGGTTGGTAACTACTTAAAAGAGTTAGCTGCCCTGTTCCACGGTTGGTACAATGAACATAAAGTATTAAGCGATGATGCAGAGCTTACACAAGCCCGTTTATTGCTTTCAATCAATGTACAACAAGTGCTTCGTAATGGTTTAGAATTACTTGGTGTATCTGCACCAGAATCTATGTAATAAATATATTGCATGACAGCAAAACAAAGGTCATGCAATATATAGTAAGCGGTGGTTTGTATAATTAAGATAGCGAATACAGACCACTGTTTTTAGCATCGTAATACGAGAATCAAACTCGAATTAAAACAATCAAAATACAGAGGAATAATCCACGTGTTTGGCAAAACGCAACGCGGTGTATCTGAAAGACCTAACAAGCCTAAAAAGCCCCTAATTCCCAAATGGTTAGGGACACTTGTCGCTATTTTGGCGGTCTTATGTATCGCTGTAATGATTATGCTTTGGAAACCTTGGCAACCTGTTCCTGCAAAAAATCAGATTACTTCTGAACACTATCAAGAAGAAGATACCAATAAAGACTATCGTTTCTACGATCTATTACCCCAACAGCAAGTAACGCCTATTCCGGAACAAGCGATTCCTGAAAGCAAAAATCAAGGCACGGCCATGATTGTTGAGGCACCAAGTGTAACTCAACCAGCTGCTTCAGAAAGTGCAGGAATTGACCCGAATCAGTCAGCTACAACTCCTCAGCAACCCACCTATATTTTACAAGTTCGTAGTTATAATGATCCTGATCAGGCTGATGCCCGCCGTGCAGAAATCATTTTAAATGGTTTATCTGCTGATGTAGTCAAAAGTACTGAAAACGGACAAACATGGTATCGCGTTATTTCCGGACCATATGACACTCAAGACGCTGCTTTAGCTGCGCAGCAAACCTTACAACACAGCGGCATTGATTCTATTGTGATCAAACGCAAGTAAAGTGAAAATAAAAAAGGAACAAATATTTGTTCCTTTTCTTTTAAATATCAGCACAATTCCTTTCATTAGAACCAATTCCCTTTTTTTTCGCTTTTTGAAACGCTACCCTTCGTCGAATACGATGTAAAAAAGCCTGAATATGAGGATACTTACCTTGCAAACGCGTTTGCAAAGCCTCTAAAGGAAAACTCATTTGAATATCAGCAAAGGAAAAGTCACCTGCAAAATATTCATGCTCTGCCAAATAGTTTTCTAAAAAACTAATATGATCTTTCATACGCGGGCGAACAAAATTTGCTTTCACCCCTTCTGTGATTTTTTTTGCTACTGGCTGAATTAACCATGGCACATGCTTATTTACATTATTCATGACCAAAGTCATGACTAAGAGTGGCATGAGTGAGCCTTCTGCATAGTGCATCCAATAAATATACTGCTGTAAATCTTGGGGCTGTGTAGGTTTAAATTGTTGATTCTGATCATAACGTTGCTGTAGATATTCCAAGATCACAGCAGATTCTGCGATGACTTGCTCATCATCTGTCAGAATTGGAGCCTTACCCAAAGGATGAATACATTTCAATGTTTCTGGAGCGGAATAGTTAGGTAGGCGCTGATAATAATGAATATCATAATCTAAGCCTAACTCTTCTAAAGCCCATAAAATTCGAAATGAACGCGAACATTCCAGGTGGTGTACACTAATCATGTTATTGCCTGCTTTTATTTTTCTTTTTTACATAAAAAACAGCATGTGAACATGCTGCTTTATTCCATTTGTGGGATGGATATAAAATCATCCACCTCAACAAAATAGCATTTTTACGCTGTAACAAGCACAGTATGAATGTCTAAACTACGTAACAAAGTTTTAGTGACTGGGGTTTTACCGCATACCGCTAAGATTTTTTGTTGAAGCTCTTCGTTTGGCAAGTCTTTAAAAACAATACGACGTTCTATATGTTCTTCATGCTCTCTATTGGTATGAAAATCAATTTCAACCGAAAACTCACCAAAATCATAACCCTTATGCTTTGCATACATTCTTAAAGTAATGAGCGTACACGCTGCTAAACTCCCAGTAAGCAAATCATATGGTGCTGGGCCTTGATCTTGCCCCTCCAACTTCTCTGGCTCATCACAAAAATATTGATGGCGACCACTGGTGATTTCGCCCTTCCATTGTTCAGTAAGGGGCTTTGCTTTACTGCTTGCGATTACTGCTGTCATTTTGATGCTCTCATTTGATCTGGAAGAACAGGGGCTTCTAAACGTGCACCAACATAATCTGGAATCTCACCAAAACGTGCATCATGGTTAATCCATTGCTCACGGGCTTCTTTTAAATCATCCATTGTACGTGCAACAAAATTCCACCATAGTAAAATTGGAGTTTCAAACGGTTCACCACCAACTAACAGCACACGGTTCCCTTTCTTTACTTCAATTTCGATCTCACTAAGACCCGTATCTAATACCACCATGTTGTCAGCCGTTAACTCATGACCATTCACATGGGCAACACCATCTAATGCCATAAAACCATATTCAAACTCAGGATTTAATGGAATGCGGGTTTTAGTATCTTGGGTAGCAATTAAGTCAACACCCACTAATGGCGTATGTACCGAGACTGGAGAAGTAGTTGCCAAATATTCACCCACAAGCACGGTAAATTCTAGACCGTCTTTCTCAACCACAGGCAGTTCAGGATAATGTTCAAATTTCGGATCCATGTTGCGCTTATCATCTGGCAAAGCAATCCAGAGCTGAGCAGCGTGCATTTGAGTTTCTGTATCAGGTGCAACTTCTGTATGCGAAATTCCGTGTCCCGCTGTCATCAAATTAACTTGCTTAGGACGAATTAGTTGTTTTGAGCCTAAGCTATCGGTATGCATCATGGTGCCTTCAATCATCCACGTGAAGGTTTGTAAACCAATGTGAGGATGAGGACCAACATCTAAACCATCACCCGCAGGGAAGGTCACTGGGCCGGCATGATCCAAGAAACACCACGCACCAATCATTCGTTTTTGTCGGCTAGGTAAAGCCCGCTTAATGACTGTCCCCTGTCCAATTTCAGCAGAGCGAATTGGAAACTCCTGAATAAACTGATTGGCAAATTTCTCGCAATCCTTTGAATCAGAAATATCGTAATCATTATTATTGCTCATGATATTACTCTCTTTTACCTATGCTTTTGCAATGAGTTGTTATATTGATCTTAACAATACATTCATTATTCAATATAGTCTTTTAGTAATACACAGGGTGCTATGAATGAGACAATCCATTTTTTAATTATAGAAAAATAAAAGCTGCACTGAGCAGCTTAAGTTGATTGAGTTTTAACGAGTTGTTTTAGGTTTTTCATAAATTGACCAAATTGTGGGAGAAACTCTTGAAATAGTGGATGGTCTCGATTTTCTAACATGACTTCACTAGATAACTTCAAGCCAACACCAAAAGATTTTGTTGTTTCATCATCAAAAAAATCTGCTTTTTTTAAGCGCTCGACAATTTCAAAAATATCGTCATGATTTCCCGTATAGAATTCAAGACGTTCAGTATAGGTAGAGGCCTCTCCTTTCGCATTTTTTAAGTGTTGAACCGTGACATGATATTGATGTTGTTTCATATAAAAATTCTCTCTTAAAAATTAATAACTTTGAATAATTTCAATTTGCTTAAGGTCGACTTATAGGCGCCCAATCGCAACCGCAGCTTGGTCAATTTTTTCGGCAATTTGAAAAATCTGCTCTTGTTGGAAACCAGCAGAGTTCAACTTCAAACGTAAGGCTGTTTTTAGGTTTTCCATTGCACGATGAATTTCAATTAATTCATCATTACTGTGGATTTCTCGTCTTAAGCGTAGTTTTTCTAATAGTTCGTTCAATTTGTCTTGTTGTTCAGTTAAGTAAGCTTTCCCAAATTCCGTGATTTGATATTGCTTACGCTCAACATCTAGCAAATTAATTAAATTCATTTCTTCAAGGCTAGTTAACGTTGGATAAATTGTTCCTGCACTTGGCGTATAGCCATCGCCCACCAAATCACTTATTTCTTTAATAATTTCATAACCATGTTTTGGGCTTTGCTGAATGAGATGAAGCACTAAAAGTTTCATGCGTCCAGCTTCAAAAAGTCTTCCACGGCGTCCCGAACGATGATGTTCAGCATGATGCTGTTCTGATTGTTGTTTCATCTTTTAAGACCCCAAATGATCAATTTATAACTATTAAGATATATCTTAATATATCTTTTATCAAGTAAAAGTAATAAGAGTTGATCTATTGCTTTGATAGTTATCAAAATTAATTTTGAGCTTTAAAAGCTAAGTAATAAAAAAGAGTGCTCAAGCATCTTACTAGCTAGTTTTCTGAGAAAAAGTTTAAGCTGACGAAAGAAAATAATATTTAGGATGAATTTCTTATAAAATGTAATATGTTAATTTTTCTCTTTAATCATAAATAATATGCACTTGTGTTATTTAAGCGATTTAACATTAGCAGATGCCTCTAATTTAGTTAGACTTTATACAAATGATACGACTAGAAAGTATTTAGGCGGCCCATTGGAAGTATCTTTAGCTCAAACACGAGCACATGCTGATATTAATACTCCAAGTAAATTACCTATTTGGGCAATTCGATCTTCTACTAATCATAATTTTTTAGGAATTATATCTCTGGATACCCATCATGACGGCTCAGATATCGAAGTATCATATGAATTGCTGCCGGAATATATGGGATATGGATATGCAACTCAAGCACTTGAATTTGTTTTAAATTATTCATTTAATGAATTAAATCTTAAGAAAGTAATAGCCGAGACTCAAACACAGAACAAAGCATCTATCAAATTGCTAGAACGTGTTGGAATGATTTTTGGCAAATCAGTAGAACGTTTTGGTTCAAATCAAAGTATTTTTTTTATTACTAGTCACCAGTATATCGATAAACATAAATAATATTTTTATCAATAAACATAAAAAAAGGCAGGATTTAATCCTGCCTTTTCATTTGATTATTCCCACTCAATCGTTGCTGGTGGTTTAGATGACACGTCGTATACAACACGTGATACATCTTTAATTTCATTCATAATACGCGTTGAGATTTTATCAACCAATTCGTATGGTAAATGTGCAAAACGAGCTGTCATAAAGTCAACCGTTTCAACTGCACGAAGCGCAATTACCCATGCATAACGACGACCATCACCTACTACACCAACTGACTTAACAGGTTGGAATACGGCAAAAGCTTGAGCAGTTTTATCATACCAACCACTGTCACGAAGCTCTTGCATGAAGATGTCATCAGCAAGACGAAGAATATCTGCATATTCTTTTTTCACTTCACCCAAAATACGGACACCTAAACCAGGGCCCGGGAATGGATGACGGTAAATCATGCTATGTGGCAAGCCAAGTGTAGTACCTAATTTACGAACTTCGTCTTTGAACAAGTCGCGTAAAGGTTCTACCAATTCAAATGCTAAATCTTCTGGTAAACCACCCACGTTATGGTGTGATTTAATTACATGTGCTTTACCTTGTTTGCTTGCAGCAGATTCGATTACGTCTGGGTAAATCGTACCTTGTGCCAAGAATTTCACACCATCAAGTTTACGTGCTTCTTCAGCAAATACTTCAATAAACTCACGGCCAATGATTTTACGTTTTTTCTCTGGATCAACTTCACCAGCCAATGCAGTTAAGAAACGTTGTTCAGCATCTGCACGAATAACACGGATACCCATGTTTTCAGCAAACATTTGCATCACTTGATCGCCTTCGTTTAAGCGAAGTAAACCATTATCAACAAATACACATGTTAACTGGTCGCCAATTGCTTTATGTAAAAGAGCAGCAACGACAGATGAATCAACACCACCAGAAAGGCCTAAAAGAACTTTTTCATTACCGATTTGTTCACGTAATTGTTCTACACGTAAATCAATAATGTGTTCAGGTGTCCAAAGACCACCACATCCACAAATTTTATGAACGAAGTTCGCAAGTAACTCTTCACCTTTTGCCGTGTGTGTTACTTCTGGGTGGAATTGCACGCCATAGAAACGACGTGCTTCATCACTTACAGCAGCAACTGGACAACTTGGTGTGCTTGCAGTAATCGTAAAGCCTTCTGGAATTTGGCTAACTTTATCGCCATGACTCATCCAAACATGAAGTTGGTTTTCACGGTCTTGTAAGTTGCCAATCAGTTGGTCGCGTTTAACGATATCAACTTCGGCATAACCAAACTCATGCACAGTACCAGGCTCAACTTTACCGCCTAACTGTTCAGACATGGTTTGCAAGCCATAGCAAATACCCAATACTGGAACGCCTAACTCAAACACCACTTGTGGTGCACGAGGGCTGCCTTCTTCATGCACACTCTCAGGTCCACCTGACAAAATAATGCCATTTGGCTTAAAAGCGCGAATGTCTTCTTCAGACATATCAAAAGCATACATTTCAGAGTAAACACCAGCTTCACGCACACGACGTGCAATGAGCTGACTATATTGAGAGCCGAAATCCAAAATCAGGATACGATCTTCAGTAATTTGAGTATTGGTAGTCATGACAAACCACTAAATGGCAAAAGAATTAAGCGCGCCATTTTAACATTTTTCGCGCTTCGACGCACCGCAAATCATCATATATCTTATTTTTTTCATATCAGAATCATTTCTATAATTGAATTGTTTGATATAAATCAAAATTTACTTATATTTATCAACTGTATGGGTTACGCTTAAAAACTCCATGTGTATTGATAAATTCATCACATTCTATGCAACATCGTCTTGGATTTGATGTTAAGATGAGCCGATAAAACAGGCATTACCATGGAAAGGTAAATACCATAAGCGATATTTGTCTGTGCTTAAACAATTATCCATTTTTATGGCTTGTTGCCCCCTATCAAAATCAATAGAAATCTAAGGAACAACAATGCTTCAAACTATGATTGCAGATTTCCAGCAACATTTTTGGTTGTATGTCTCTATTCCTTTTATGAGTGGTTTAATTGGCTATATCACCAAGGTGGTTGCCATCCAGATGATGTTTTCACCACTTGAATTTAAAGGTATTAAACCATTTTTGGGTTGGCAAGGCATTGTGCCTCGCAAGGCCGAGAAAATGGCAACCATTGCTGTTGAACTCATGACAGCAAAGCTGATTAAACCTGAAGAAATTTTTGCACGCCTAGATCCTAAACGTATTGCCAAAGAAATAGAAAAACCTCTACTTGCAGCGGCTGAAGATATTACCCGTGACGTTGCTCAAGAGTATCAGCCCGGTTTATGGGAAGGCATGCCAGAATTTGCTCGCCAAAGACTCATCCGTCGTGTGCAATCCAAAGCACCCGAAATCGTTGAACACATCATGAGCGAAGTACAGCGTGATGTGAATCGATACTTTGATATTAAACATCTGGTTATCAGCAACTTGCTTAAAGATAAACGTTTACTCAACAATATTTTTAAACGTGTAGGGAAACAAGAATTTAAATTTTTCAGTAATGTGGGTTTCGTATTTGGCTTCGGTATCGGTGTGATTCAGATGCTGTGCTGGATTGTCACTCAAGGAAAATATCCTTGGATGCTACCTTTGTTTGGTGGTTTTGTGGGTTTCTTCAGTGACTGGATTGCACTGCAAATGATGTTTAGACCACTTTATCCTAAAAAGATATTGGGTTACACATGGCAAGGCCTGTTTATTAAACGTCAAAATGAAGTTGCAGCTGACTATGCAGCTTTAATTTCTAAACAGCTTTTAACTTCACGTCACATGATGGAAGAGTTATTTTCGGGTACACATTCAGCACGTGTTATTGATCTGGTTAACCGCCATATCAAACAAGAAATTGATATGCAAGCTGGGGTTATTCGTCCGTTAGTTGTATATGCAATTGGCGGAGAAAAATATCAGAATATGAAATCACAAGTTGCTGAACGTATTATGCAACAGCTTCCAGAGACGATGAAATATGTAGAGTCTTATGCAGAAGATGCAATGAATATTCGTAGCACACTCATTGAACGTATGCAAAAATTAACACCTTCTGAATTTGAAGGGATGTTACGTCCTGCATTTAAAGAAGATGAGTGGGCCTTGATTGCAGTCGGCGCAGTTCTTGGTTTCGTGGTTGGGGAATTGCAAATCCAATTTATGCTTTAATTTTTAAATAAAGAAATAAAAAACCGGATGAATTGCTCATCCGGTTTTCTTTTGTCTTATATCTTATTTTTCGATTGCATGATCCAGACTAATACGGCCAGCACCATGAAGCATTAGGAAGAATAAACCACCTGCCATTGCTAAGTTTTTCATAAAATGGATGCCATTATTGTATTGTGCTGCTGCGTCAGCCCCACCTTGGTGGAACAAGAATGCAGTTAAAATACTAAAGATACCAAGACCAAAAGCTGCAAAGCGTGCTTGGAAACCAAATAACAAGGCTAAACCACCACCAAACTCAACCAAGATAACTAATGGAAGAATTCCACCTGGTACACCCATTGCTTCCATATATCCTGCAGTTGCTGCATAACCGGTAATTTTCCCCCAACCAGCAACAAGGAAGATATAAGCCATAAGAAGACGAGCAATAAGGCTAATAAAACTGTCCGCGCCTGATTGCGTTACGATATTTTTGACCACTACATTTGGATTAAACATTTTGCCACCTTTATTTAAATGCTTATTTATTGATGAGCTCATTCTAGGTTTGGGACATTGATAATTAAATACTCAAAATCCATATGTATCGTTGCACAAACAGGATGATCAATTTGTATATTTTTGATGTTTTATACTGACTTTCTATAGGCTCACTGCTAGGATTTGAGCACGGTTTACCACTTAATCATCTCATGGAACTTCTTGATTTTATTCTACACGTTGATCAGCATCTCGCCGAGTTTATTACAAATTACGGGACGTGGATTTATGGCATTTTATTTTTAATTATCTTTGTCGAAACCGGTTTAGTGGTTATGCCGTTTTTACCGGGAGATAGTTTACTATTTGCAGCTGGTGCTTTAGCAGCATCTACAGGTGCGATGGATCCATGGTTATTGGGTGCTCTACTCTTCATTGCTGCCGTTTTAGGCGATACAGTGAACTACCATATTGGTCGTTTTATCGGGCCACGTGTATTTGAAATGAATTCACGATTCATTAATAAGCAGCATTTAATTAAAACTCAAGAATTCTTTGCTCGTCATGGTGGCAAAACAATTATTTTTGCTCGCTTTGTTCCATTTGCCCGTACTTTTGCCCCTTTTGTTGCGGGTGCTGGCAGCATGAACTATAAGTTTTTCCTAACTTATAATGTGATTGGCGCATTTTGTTGGGTCGCTTCTTTTGTTGCGTTGGGCTATCTATTTGGAAATATGCCAATCGTTAAAGACAACTTCACTCATCTTATTTTTGGCATCATTATTATTAGTGTTTTACCGGGTATCATCGGCTTTATACGTGAAAAACTAAAAAACCGAAAAACCAAGATTTGAGATTGGTTTAAAAGAAACGGAATACCACCGGAAGCATGCATAAAATGAGTAACATAGCCGATCCTTTATATAAATGATCGGCTTTTATTTTCTGTACTGGGCCCGTTAATAGTGCACGTCCAAAAATCATCCAGAAACTCGCAACAGGAATAAGAGTCAATGTAAAAACACCAAATACAATTAGACAATTTTCAGGCGAATTCCATGTTTCGGCTGGAAAAATACCTGCTGCAAAAAGTAAGGATTTCGGATTTTTTAAGGTTGAGAAGAATAATTGACGTGGGCGAATGTTACGGTGAGTTTGACTAAATTGTTGTAAATGGGTAGTTTTCCATAATCGGAATGCCATCCAGAACACATATGCCACACTTGTAATATGCAAAATGAGCAATAGCGCAGGCCAAACTGGAGCTGCCAAATGAATGAATACAGCCCAGAAGCTAATGCCATAAGCATAGCCTAACCATTCCATTGGAATAAGCCAAAAAGCTTTAGATAAACCTTGAGAATGAGCTGCGGTTGCAAGTAAAGCATTTGTCGGCCCCGGAATGAGCAAAACAGCCAACATTGCTAATACAAAAAACCAACTCTCAATCATAAAGTTTCCATAATATCCAAGATGGGGCCACCTTAAACGAAATAGGCAAAATATAGCAAGTTTATGAGGCTTATTGATTACAAAAAATACAGGATTTTAGAAGCTTAAAAACTAATAACTAATTTATTTATATTGATTTTATTATGAAACATTTTGCTAAACTTTATTCATCACAACATGCCTTAATTAGCATATTGTGATGCAAAGTTGACTATTAATTGGTCTTTTTACGAACAATAATTGGACAGCTCTTAAACTGAGCAGCCTGAACAATTGCTTCTTGTTGGCCTAAAACACGTGAAAGTTCAGTATTTTTCGTTGAAGAAGACTGTCCCATATTTACAGAAATAGATGGACCGAATCCCCAACCACCTCGTCCCCAGCCACCACCGAGTCCAAGACCAACACCCATACCTGTACTTTTTGGAGTTTGCACGCCATTGTCGATATATTGCTGAATACGGTTATATTCACTTTGTAGCTGTTGGCAGCTCAAAGATTGATATTGTGTTGGAGACACATAAGTCGGTTTTACCGTTGTAGCACAAGCGCCAAGAAGTAAAGTGGCTGCCACTAAAGGCGCAATATATAAGCCTTTCATCATTTTTCTCTTATCGTTTTGGCTCAATCTCACCAAACAATGTCTCATACGCTTGAGTCAATTTATGTTCGGGTGCCAAATGGGCCAAAGGTAAATTTTTCTGATGCGATTCTTTCATCAAAATTGAAGGCGGTAACATGCTATTGAGTACAGGCAACCCTTCATCTTTTAACTGCTGAACCACTTCCCGAGGTAATTTTGCTTGGGATTGGAATTGATTCACCACAATTCCTTCAATTTCCAAGCGATCATTATGATCATCTTGCGTTTCGAGAACATTTTCAATCAATGTTTGTAACGCACGCTTTGAAAAAACATCACAGTCGAAAGGAATAAGTACTTTATCTGCCGCAATCAGAGCAGAGAGAGTAAAAAAGTTAAATGCTGGTGGTGTGTCTATATAGATACGGTCATATCGTCCGACTAAGTTTTGAATCGAATCACGTAATTTATAAATTTTATGTTTACTTTCAAGCGCATGTTCAAGCGCGCCCAGTGTCGGACTTGCTGGAAGCACATCTAATTTTGCAAAAGGAGTTGAATGAACAAAACTGTCGAGATCTTTATTTCTTGGAGCTTTTAAAATTGAACCTAATGCATTACCGATTAGACCTTTTTGTTGATTGTTGCCCAACACATCATCAAAGAAATTTTCGATATTTGGCTCTAAAATTGATTTTTCAGCAGAATAGGTTGCTTCATCACCTAAAAGATACTGACTAGAATTGGCTTGAGGATCAAGATCGATCACCAATGTTCTTAAGCCATGTTTGGCACTAATTGCAGCCAAATTTACAGTAATACTTGATTTCCCTACACCGCCTTTTTGGTTAAACACCACACGAGTTAACATGTTTCCCTCTGCATATTATTTTACTGTACGCAGTTTAACCTAGAGCTTAATCAAAAAGGCAAAGAATGTAGAACAATTAAGCAAAAACAGGTTTCACAATCACTAAGATAATAATAGCAATAAATGCAATCGCACTAATGACCAAACCTGCACGGCGCTGTGCCAATAAAAGAGTGTCATCTTTTTTAAAGGCTTTCATCAGGGAAGATAACAACACTAAAAATAGAATAATTTTAGCGTAAAACCACGGTTGTACTTGAAAGTCTTTCATGACTAACAAAATTGCACCCGTAATGAAAACTACGGTAAATGACAAATGTTGTAAGGCAACTAATACTTTACGCCCTGCTGGATTGGGTTGTTCACCTTGAACACCTATAAACAGAGTTGAAGCGCGTAAAACGAAGACCATAAGTGCGGCAGCCACCGCAGTCATATGAATAATTTTAGTGAGTAAATGTGCATCCATGAAATTAACCCTTAGCTTTTAGGTGCATGTGCACATTCTGGGCTAGCAGGTGCTTGACCTTGCCACTCACTTGGCAAATAAGCATGAATCGCTAAAGCATGAATTTGGCCCGGATTCATCAAATCAGAAGCTAACGCGTATACTTTTTGATGACGTTGAACCAAACGCAATCCATTAAATTCGTCGCTCACTATAATCACTTTAAAATGAGATTCCTTACCTGGAAAATAACCACCGTGCCCGGCAGACTCATTGATCACTTCCAAATGGCTAGGTGCAAGTGTTTGTAACCGTTCAATCAACTGTTGTTCAAGGCTCATAGCTTTTCCTTTTACGATTATTCGTATATTTGAACCTAGTATACCTTGTCTACACACAAACAAAAGTTGCTCTTGTATGCTTTGACTTCAAACAAAATGTCTATTTATTCGGCAACTTAACAATAGAAATACCGCTAAATGCTCATTTCTGTTTTTATTTTATGCAATCAGCATAATTATTTGCATAAAGTTGTTGACCCTTGTTTTGCTTAATGTATTATAAGCGGCACGCGGGAATAGCTCAGTTGGTAGAGCATAACCTTGCCAAGGTTGGGGTCGCGAGTTCGAGTCTCGTTTCCCGCTCCAAATTGGTTTTTTTTGAGAAAGTTTTAGTAAAAACTGCTTATATATGCGGGAATAGCTCAGTTGGTAGAGCATAACCTTGCCAAGGTTGGGGTCGCGAGTTCGAGTCTCGTTTCCCGCTCCAAATTCAGAAAGCCCTCATCGAAAGATGGGGGCTTTTTTATTGTTGATTTTATTAGATTTTTTAAAACAAGAAAGATTTTTAGACTGCTTTCAAATAACGTCTATCCCAACGTCTTCAATTTGCAGGTGACCATAAGTGACCAAAAAGTGCCTTCAATAAATCAAAAAGATAAGAACCCCTTTCTAAAACTGCTTAAAAAATTATTCCATCGAAAATTTCTATGTCATTAGACTTCTATTATTTTCAATTCAATATTTTTACAAGATCAAATAGGATCGTGACCAAATTTGGTCACGCAATAAAAATATCGACAAATACTAATCATTTCTAGTTTCAAAAACTCTGCCCAAAGAGCCAGATTTAACGACTGTTCTCACAATTAAAAATACTTCAAAAAAGGAAGGTGACCAAATTTGGTCACCTTATTTTTATTAATATTTCATTAACTTAGTCTTCATCAGCTTGTAATTTTAGAAGCTCCCCTACTTCTACATTTAGCAATAAGCAGAGCTTTTCAATAGTTTCAAAATCAATACGCGTCGATTGACCATTATAGAGTTTATGCAGAGTAGTTTTACTCATCCCTGTTTCACGCGCAACATCCGCAACCTTCATTCTGCGCTCAGCTAATAAGACTGGTAAATTGCAAACTATCATTAATTACCACCATTGTGTAATAAAGTACTTGCATGATGTATTAAATGCTTATAGTATTGCATTGTGATCTTAAATAACATCATTGTGATACTTTTTAAAAGGATATACATATGAACTTCACGTATCTTACTACAAAAGAACTGTCGGAACGAATTCATTACAACGAGCGTACTATCCGAAATCAACTCAAAGATAGTGTTTTACTCGAAGGCGTTCATTACATTCGCCCATTTGGTGGACGCAAAATTCTTTTTGTTTGGGAACGTATTGAGGAAGACATGACTAAAACCTCGTTCGGTTCTCTACATAGCCTACAACTACAATAGGAGTTTCAAGCCAATGGCTTCAATCCGTACTAGATACGGCAAGCTTACAATCGATTTTCGGTACTTAAATAAGCGTTGCCGTGAAACAACTGCAATGGAGGACACACCTAACAATCGCAAAAAACTTGAAAAAGCGATTGAACGTATGGAAGCTGAAATGCTCTTAGGTGTATTTGATTATGCAAAATATTTTCCCAAAAGTGCTCGACTGGCAGAAATTAAAGCTGCTGAAAACCAAATCAATGCAGTGAGTTCTAAAGCACCTGTTTTTTCTAAGTACTGTGAAATATGGGTTGCTGATAAAGAAATAGAATGGCGTAGCAGCTACGCAGAAAAAATTAGGATTGTTATTCGAAAATATTTAACTCCATATTTCGGAACAATTTCTGTTATTAACATCAAAAAGTCAGACATCCTTGGATTCCGTTCATCCCTCGCCAAAGTGACATACGGAAATAACCAAGAATGCCTTTCACCATCACGAATCAACCAGATTATGACAGTACTTCGTATGATACTAGATAGCGCATCCGAACGATATGATTTTGATAGCCCTTACAAAAACATAAAAAGTTTGAAAGAAGGTCGGATTGAAGTCACGCCTTTCTCTCTTGAAGAAGTTCAGCGAATTATTACATCTGTTCGTGACGACTTTAAACCTTATTACACCATCCGCTTTTTTACGGGTATGCGCACCAGTGAAATCGATGGCCTTCAATGGAAAAATATCGACTTGCAACGTCGTGAGATCCATATCCGTGAAGCGTTAGTGAATGGTGTTCTTGGTGGAACCAAAACGTATGGTTCTGACCGCACGATCCAGATGAATGACCGGGTGTACCAAGCCTTTCTGCAACAGAAAAGCCTCAACAACGGAAAATCGGACTTCGTCTTCTGCAACCGTGATGGTGGTCCTCTAGACTACCGTTTAGTTAATAAGCGTGTATGGCACCCTATCCTGCGTTTTTTAGGATTAACGCCTCGTCGTGCTTATCAAACACGTCACACAGCTGCCACACTTTGGTTATCTGCGGGTGAAAATCCTGAATGGATTGCACGTCAGCTAGGTCATTCGACCACTGAAATGCTGTTCCGTGTTTACAGCCGCTATATTCCCAATGTTACGCGTCGCGATGGCAGTGCATTTGAAGCCATGCTGGAAAGACTAAATACAGAGGAGCTTGCACATGAATAGTAAAGCTTTCTTTGGTGGTGTAGTCGTTAGCCCAGAAGCAGATATGGTCGCGCGTGAACTCATTCATGAGTTACACATTCCCAAACTGCACAATCTGGCCTTTTTGCTGGAAATCAATAAATGCTTCGATGATCACCAGGCGTTGAGACTTTGGCTACAGCGAATGCTGGATGATGGACAAGCCCATTACGACGACCTGGCCCAACAGGCTCGCCTCCGGTTAATGAGCTTAGCTCCCTGATCTAATAAATATACAAGGTCGTCCAATCGATGACCTTAGCCCCTCTATACCTATAAAAAAGGTGAACACATGCATAAAGATATTTCAATTTGGATGCCACTCTATATTGGCGACTTACAGGCAAAATTTGCACGAATGACTGCAGAGCAAATCGGTGCATCACTGCTGTTAATGATGGATTTCTGGAAAAATGGAACTATTCCTCATGATTTAGCAACGGTATGCAGCATCACGAAATTACCGCAGCATACCAAGGCTAAAACTTTGTTGAATACGCTGACAGCATTGGAATTATTTGAAGTCGAATCTGAACAAATTCTTTCAAGTTTTTTAACCAGTTTAAAAAACCAAGCATTGCAAAATCAACAGATGAAATCTGATAAAGCTAAAAATGCAGCTCAAGCACGCTGGAATAAATCTGCAAGTAATGCTCAAGCATCAACTATGCAACGAAAAGTAAATGCTCAAGCAGCTCTAGAGAAGAGCCTGAGTATTACTCAAGTCATGCTTGAACCATGCCCTTCATCTTCATCTTCATCTTCATCTTCATCTTCATCTTCATCTTCATCTTCATCTTCATCTTCATCTTCATCTTCATCTTCATCTTCAAATTTTGAAGAAAAAAATGAGGATTTTTTAGAAAATTCAAAGTGGATTTAGGAGATCAGTCATGAATACCATGCTTAAAACACTCCAGTTTCACTCAGAAACAACGGAAACACTCTGTCCTACCCATCATACACCCCTGATGGAAATCGCAGGTCACAGGCTCTGTAAATTGTGTGCCAAAGAAACCGTGCATCACTCACATGCAGCCTATGAGGATGAACTGCAACAGCGATTGCTACAACAGAAAATTAAAAATTCAGGGCTCAATAAACGCTACCTGGATAGTGGCTTCAAGAATTATGTAGTTGCATGCCCTGCACAAGACAATATCATCAAGCTATGTCAGGCATTTGCACAGCAAATTATTTCTGACCACAACCCGAACATGTTGATGATTGGTACACCGGGTACAGGTAAAACCCATCTGAGTGCATCAATTATTCGCAACATTCTGCATAACAGTACAAAATCTGCACGCTACTATACCAGTGCAGAAATTGCTCAAAAAATGATGGATACTTGGTCAGATACTTCACGCTCTGAGAAAGAAGTCATCGACCATTTCTCCAGTTTTGATTTATTAGTGATTGATGAATATGGCCTGCATGACCGGCATGAAAAACGCCTGGAGATGGTACATAAGGTTTTGTATAGTCGTTATGACAACATGAAATCTACCCTTCTGATTTCCAATTTCACAGTCCAAAATATGCAGCGAGATTTAGGTATCCGATTATGGTCACGATTACATGAAAACAATTTGATTGTAGTACCGTGTTATTGGGATGATCAGCGGATAACCAAATAATACGACTCTTTACTTAAGCCAATTATCTCGCTGAAATAATTGGCTTTTATAATTAGATTTTTCAAAATTGCATTAATTGCATATTCTTATTAAATGGACAGATATTCTTATTTGAAGCTAAACACCCGTTCTTATTTGGTGGTGTTTCAAAAAGTAT